>CP009416.1:2843885-3180162 GCA_000818095.1 Jeotgalibacillus malaysiensis | reverse complement strand
AGGGATCAGGGAGCTGTACCAAAAACGTCTGACTGGTGTATTGAAATAGTTGAAGGTGGGTGAAAGGTGTGAAGAAAGCTGTTAAGATCTTTTTGTTATGCACACCTCTTTTCATCCTGTTATTTGCGCTCTATGTTTATTGGGATAATCAGCGCTTTATCGTGACTGAACAGGAAATTGAGATGGAGGGGAATCTGACGGATGACATCCGCATTCTGCAGATTTCAGACCTTCATGAAGAAGTGTTTGGAGAAAACCAATCTGATTTAGCAGGGCGAATTAATGAACTTGAATATGACATCCTCCTTTTCACAGGAGATATGATGAATTCGATTGAAAATGGGGACACTGCGCCCTTTTTTGATTTGATCAGAGGCATTGAAAACAAGGATCGTGCTTATTTTGTTACAGGAAATACAGATCCTTATCCATATGAGGTAACTGAGTCCTCAATCGAAAAAGCAGCATATATTCAGGAGATGGAAAGTCTCGGTGTAAAGTATCTTGAAAGTATAGAGGAGATTAATATAAACAATCAGACTCTTGTGCTGACTGATCATGAACTTTCTGTACTGAATCCAGATGAACCTTATACCTATGTTGAGGGGAAGCCTAAAATTCCCTACGAAAATGCGCCTGCCTATAAGGAATATAAACAACAGCAGCTAAATCAGGTTTCACAAATGCTGAGTGAGACCGACCAGACGGTGATTTCTGTTACTCATTATCCGGTAGCCGATCCGCAATTTGAACATATTGAGAAGGAAAGCGGTCGCTATGTATTCAGAGATTACGATTTAATCCTTGCAGGACATTATCATGGTGGACAAATCAGACTGCCATTTATCGGTGCTCTTTTTGTTCCTGAACCGTGGTATCAAAATGCCGTACTCCCGCCGCAGGACCGGGTTAAAGGCTTGTGGGAATCCCATGGTATCAAGCAGTATGTCAGCACTGGTCTTGGGAGCAGTAATGCAGTGTCATTCTTAAACTTTCGAATGTTTAATCCGCCTGAAATTAACCTGATCACATTAAAAAGCGCAGCATCTCAAACTAACTGAGATGCTGCGTTTATTATGCTGCCTTCCCAAAACTCATCTGCGAGCTCTTCAACCTCTCCCTCACAGCAATCCCAATCCACGCTGCAAGCAATGCCTTAATCACACCTACTGCTAAAAACGGTGTCACACCTGCTGCCAGTGCTGCCGGCCATGACAGGTCAAGCAGGATCTTCAGCCAGATCGTACCGAATGTTAGTGTGACAAGCATCCCTATCAGGTTAGCGATGATCGCCATTTTATATGTAAATGCTGTTTTTTCTAAAAATAGTCCTGTGAAAAATGCTGCTGCAATAAATCCTACGATGTAGCCGCCTGTCGGACCTGCTACGATATGTGCGCCCCCTGCAAATCCTGCGAATACTGGAAGCCCAATAACCCCAAGCATCATATAGATCACCATTGAAAAAGCACCGTATCTGCTGCCTAAAATGGTTGCAGCAATGCCGACTGCAAGCGTCTGTCCGCTGATGGGCACAAGCGGGAGCGGTATTTCAATCTGTGCAAAAATAGCGGTAACTGCTGCAAGCATACTGCTGAATAAATACATTCTTAAACGGTCTGATGACATTTGAATTCCTCCCAAATGAGTTAACTTATAACAAAATATAGTTTACACAAATAAATTAAAAAAAGCTACTACTTTTAGAAATTTTAGAAAACAGTTGAAATTGAAATCTTTTGTTATATAATAATAAATAATTAAATAAACTGTTATATAACAAAAGGAGGAAGCTAAGATGAATAAGAATGGATTGCAGATTAACCCAGAGCTATATGAGTTTATTGAAAGAGAAGCGCTGCCGGGTACGGGCATTAAAAGTGAGGATTTCTGGAATGGATTCAGTGAGATTATTCATGCGTTCGCACTTGAAAATAACCGGCTATTACATAAGAGAGAAGAGCTGCAGCAGAAAATTGATGGGTGGCATCAGTCACACAGCTGGCAGAATCAGCGTGAAGATTATGAGCAGTTTTTAAAAGAAATTGGTTATCTTGAAGATGAAGTAGAGGATTTTCAAATCACGACTCAAAACGTTGATAACGAAATTGCGATTCAGGCCGGTCCTCAGCTGGTTGTACCTGTAAACAATGCCAGATATGCAATTAATGCTGCAAATGCAAGGTGGGGCAGCCTGTACGACGCACTTTATGGAACAGATGTAATCAGTGAGGATAATGGTGCTGAAAAAGGCTCTTCCTATAATCCTGAACGTGGCCGGCTGGTCATTGAGCGGGCAAAGCAATTCCTGGATCAGGCAGTGCCGCTTGAAAAAGGATCTCATGCTGACGCAACGAAATATGTGATTGAACATGGCAAGCTGGCAGTCGAAACTGCTAATGGGAAAACAGGTCTTGCGCATCCTGATGCATTCAAGGGACACCAGGGCTCAGCTGATCACCCTACAGCTGTACTACTACAGCATAATGACCTGCACATTGATATTAGAATTAATCATAAGCATCCAATCGGTCAGACAGATCCGGCCGGCGTAAAAGATGTATGCATTGAGTCAGCACTGACAACGATTATGGACTGTGAAGATTCAGTTACAGCAGTTGATGCTGAGGATAAGGTGGTTGTCTACCGTAACTGGCTCGGGCTGATGAAGGGTACGCTCTCAGAAAGGTTTGTAAAAGGCGGAGAGACGATTCACCGGACGCTTTCTGATGATCGTTATTATACATCCAGCGATGGTGGCGATCTGAAGCTCCGAGGACGTTCACTGCTTTTAATCAGAAATGTAGGCCATCTCATGACAAATAGCATGATTCTTGACCGCGATGGAAATGAGGTTCCTGAAGGTATTGCTGATGCAGTTATCACAAGTCTGATTGCACTTCATGATATCAACGGAAGCCGCAGAAATTCTGAACAGGGCTCAGTATATATCGTAAAACCGAAAATGCATGGCTCAGCAGAAGTCGCATTTTCAAACCGTCTGTTCAATGCAGTTGAAGACCTGCTTGGCCTTGAGCGTCATACGATTAAAATCGGTGTCATGGATGAAGAAAGAAGAACAACCTTGAACCTGAAAAACTGTATTCATGCGGTAAAAGACCGGATTGTGTTTATTAATACAGGCTTTTTGGACCGAACAGGAGATGAAATTCATACATCTATGCAGGCAGGTGCAGTGATTAGAAAAGGTGAAATGAAACAGTCTGATTGGCTGAATGCTTATGAAAAATCAAATGTAGACAATGGTCTGTTATGCGGTTTGCCAGGCAAAGCGCAGATTGGAAAAGGGATGTGGGCGATGCCTGACAGAATGAAGGAAATGATGGAGCAAAAAACCGCTCATTTAGAAGCCGGGGGTAACACTGCATGGGTGCCATCACCGACTGCAGCCACTCTACATGCACTCCACTACCATCAGCTGAAAGTGAAAAACATTCAGGAGTCTCTGCGCAGTCAGATTACAGACCGTAAAGAAGCATTGCTTACAATTCCAATAGCATCAAAGCAATGGACGGCTGAAGAAATCGAGCAGGAGCTTGAAAATAATGCTCAGGGTCTCCTCGGATATGTCGTCCGCTGGGTTGAACATGGTATTGGCTGTTCAAAAGTACCGGATATTCATAACGTAGGCCTGATGGAAGACCGCGCAACACTGCGGATCTCAAGTCAGCACATGTCCAACTGGCTCCAGCATGGCATTGTAACAGAACAGCAGATTCTGCAGGTATTAGAAAAAATGGCAAAAGTCGTTGACCAGCAAAATGCATCAGACCCTGTCTACCAGCCGATGAGTGCTAACTTCGAGGAATCCGTCGCTTTCCAGGCAGCCAAAGAACTGATTTTTGAAGGCACAAAACAACCAAGCGGCTACACAGAACCGATTCTTCATAAGAGACGGTTAGAGTATAAAGAGAAAATGATGGCTTTGAAGGAATCATAAAGTTAGAGATTATAAGTTTTTTTACAGTGTATCAATTTAAACTTCTTATTAAATGCAGCGCGGATCGCATCGGAAGGCGGCGACTCCTGCGGCAGGAAGGGACGTGTGAGACCGGGCATGGCGAAGCCTGCGGGCTCACCGCCCGGCCGCGGAAAGCGTCCGCCTGGAGATGTGATCTGCGCCAAACTACAAAGAAACACCCATTTTAAAAAAAATTAAATTTTCTGTTATAAAACAGTTGCAAAATAAAATACCCTGTAATATATTAATATCAATCAAAGGAAATCAAAACCATTTGGAGGGATGACAAATGCAAACACAAATGACAGGCACATCTAATCAGGAACTGATCGAAAAGTGGGTAACCCAGCAATTGATGAACGGTAAAACAAACCGTGAGATGGACGGCACGCTATTCGTTTATGGAAATGAAGCGCACCGCCTTCACCACCACCCGACAGGCGAAATTGAAATTGTACCAGAGCAGATCTCAGACGTTGTTGTATTCAGAAAGCGTGAAGAGCCGATTGAACTGAATCATTGCAGAGCATGCGGGATGGAATACGATACTTTCAAGGATGCAATTGAATGCTGCTCTGATGTAGACTAATTTTTTTGGACGCTGTGTTATATAACAAATTTAAAGTAAATGAAGTGTAATAATACAAAAGGGGATGGAAATCATGACAAACACAAACAATCAGCAGGTTGAAGAGCTACAACAGAACTGGCAGGGGGAGCGCTGGGAAGGGGTTCAGCGCCCTTATACGCCGGAAGATGTTATCAAATTAAGGGGATCAGTTGTCATAGAACAGACGCTAGCAAGAATGGGAGCTGAACGACTATGGAAGCTGATGCATGAAGAAGATTATATTAACGCACTTGGCGCACTCACAGGAAATCAGGCAATGCAGCAGGTAAAAGCAGGACTGAAAGCCATTTATCTAAGCGGCTGGCAGGTTGCAGCTGATGCAAACCTTTCAGGTCATATGTATCCGGATCAAAGCTTATATCCGGCAAACAGTGTGCCGCAGGTCGTAAAAAGAATTAACCAGACGCTTCAGCGTGCAGATCAAATTCAGCAGGCTGAAGGAACGGGCGATACATACTGGTTCGCCCCAATCGTAGCAGATATGGAAGCTGGCTTTGGGGGTAACCTGAACGTATTTGAATTAACAAAAGCTATGATCGAAGCAGGAGCAGGCGGCGTTCACTTAGAGGATCAGCTTTCTTCAGAAAAGAAATGCGGTCACTTAGGCGGAAAAGTGCTTCTTCCAACGCAGACAGCTGTTAAAAACCTGATCTCAGCAAGACTGGCAGCAGATGTGATGGGCGTGCCAACTGTGATCATTGCGCGCACCGATGCAAATGCAGCGAACCTGATTACAAGTGATGTTGATCCATATGATCATCAGTTTATTACAGGCGAGCGTACACCTGAAGGGTTCTTCCGCACAAATGATGGGCTTGACCAGGCGATTGCAAGAGGTCTTGCATATGCACCTTATGCAGATCTGATCTGGTGTGAGACATCTGAACCGAACCTTGATGAAGCACGCAGATTTGCTGAAGCGATTCATGAGAAATTCCCTGGCAAGCTGCTTGCTTATAACTGTTCACCTTCATTTAACTGGAAAAAGAAACTGGATGATGAAACGATTGAAACATTCCAGCAGGAACTGGGTAAAATGGGCTATAAATTCCAGTTCGTTACACTTGCAGGCTTCCACTCACTGAATTACGGTATGTTTGAACTGGCTAGAGGCTATAAAGCACGCGGTATGGGTGCATACTCTGAATTGCAGCAGGCTGAGTTTGATGCAGAAGAAAACGGCTACACAGCAACACGTCACCAGCGTGAGGTTGGCACAGGCTATTTTGATGAAGTGTCTATGGTCATCTCGGGCGGAACCTCCTCAACAACTGCACTGTCAGGATCAACAGAAGCAGAGCAATTTCAAAAAGCATAATAAATGATAAAAGACGTCCTTTTAATAGGGCGTCTTTTTCAGTTATAATATGTAAATAAGTGAAAAATATTTGAAATTTCTGCTTTTGAGCCTATCGACACGCTTAACTTTTGTGTAATCGTGGTATGATAAAAGTACTATGTCGGATGGACGGAGGTTTAAGTAATGAAACAGCGATATGAGAATAATATACACCCATTTATTACGATGATGGACAGGATATCTGACATTGTTTTAATACTTGAAGTAATACCGGGTCCTGAATTTATATATGAATTTATTAATGAACAGGGAAAAGACATCCTTGGTTTAAATGAAACAATCCTTGGAAGAAGTTTCGAGGATATATATGATCCGGAACATGCTGCATTTATTAAGGAAAAATATCTGGAGATCCTGCATACAAAGTCTCATACTCATTTTGAGCTTCTCGGAGAAGATAGTTGGATTGGAGAAACGACACTTAATCCTATTTTGAATGAAGATGGCGACGTCACTCATGTTTTATCTATTACACGTGACATGACAGAACGTAAAACGCTTGAAGATGACCTTGCGAAAACATCTGCTGAGCTTGGGCTCGTATGGGATCATGCTTCTGACGCTATTTTCTTTATGAATGAAGACGGTTCGATTTATAGGGTCAATCGTGCATTTGAAGAAATGCTTGGCTATAAGGAAGAAGAAATTAAAGGCGTTATGATTCCACCTTTTTTTACAGCACATCATCAGGAAAAGCACGAAGCTTTTCTTTCAAGTTTGTTCGGTGGTAAAGCCTACGAAAATATGGAACGTCAGAGAAAGCGCAAGGATGGAAGTATCATTGAAGTACTTGCTTCCTATCGTCCGGTGAAATTGAACAACCGTTCCTATGCGATTGTCATGTATAAAGACATCACCCATTTAAAAGAGGTTGAAAAGCAGGCGAGAGAACGTGAAGAGAGATTTAAATCCCTGTTTGATGCAAACCCCGATATTATCTGGGCAATTGATAAAAAGGGCCGCGTTGAAAATGTAAATGGAGCAGTTACGGATATTTTGGGCTATACAAAAGAAGAAATGCTTCAGCTCGGCCGGAAGCATTTAATGAATTATACAGATGAACAGAGGATTCGATATGAAGATGTCGTGAAGCGTACGCTAAAAGGTGAATCAGTTGAATACATGACTGATATGTTTCATAAAAAAGGGAACAAAGTGGAGCTCAAAATTAAAACACTTCCGATCAGGGTCAATGGTGAGACAATCGGAATCTATGAAGTCGGGCAGGATATGACGCAGCGTAACAGAGCGGAAAGAGCGCTAAAAAAGATGGCGTTCACTGACAGCCTGACAGGACTTCCAAACCGCCGCCACATTACTGAAAAAATTGATGAGATTATTGCAGATGCAAAAGAAAATCACAGGGAGTTTGCGATTCTTTATATTGATATGGATCACTTTAAAGAAATCAACGACTCGTTTGGCCATGATGCAGGTGATGACTTGCTTAAGCTTTTCGCAAATCGGATCCGCAATGAAATGAATGAAGATCAGCTGGTGGCACGACTTGGTGGAGATGAGTTTCTTGTCCTGCTGCCAAATATTACAGACGAAGCAGATGCAGTCAATAAAGCGGGTGAAGTGTTGAGTGCGCTTAGCAAGCCTTACAGAATCAGCGGTCAGCAGCTTGATGTCACATCAAGTATGGGGATCTCGATTTACCCGCGGCACGGTAAAAACAAACGTGAGCTGATGAAGCAGGCTGATGAAGCCCTTTATAGCGCAAAGGATAATGGCAAAAATATGCTGAGGCTTTACGGAAAATAAGCACGTTGAAGTGCTTATTTTTTTGTGCGGTTTTGCCGGACGATTGAGCAGGGTATAAATAAACACAGAGAGGGAGTGCAGAACATGACAGAATTACATAATGGGAAATTATACTGGCCGGAGACTGCAGAAAGAGATGTCTCATTCCCGGCGTTAAAAGAAGAGCAGCATGTTGATGTGTTGATCGTCGGTGGAGGGATGGCCGGAGCACTATGTGCAGAAGAGCTGTCACATACCCAGTTGAAGATCGCTGTAGTAGATAAAGGTGGTGTAGGAGAAGGCAGTTCATCTGCTAATACCGGCCTGCTTCAGTATTCAAATGATAAAATGCTGCATGAATTTATAGAAGAGATCGGTGAAGAAAAGGCAGTCACCTTTTATAAAATGTGCCTGGATGCTGTTGAAGAGCTGCAAAAGGTTGCGGGTACTTTACCTGGTAAGGTGGATTTTATCAGAAGACCGAGTCTCTATTATGCTTCAGATGAATCTGATATTGAAAAACTGAAGAATGAATATGAAGCGCTATCGGAGCATGGCTTTGAAGTGGAGTATTTTGATGCGGATAAAATTGAGGAGCTGTATGGGTTCAGAAAGCCTGCAGCACTGATGACACACGGAGATGCAGAGGTGAATCCCTTCAGGCTGATTAGATCACTGTTCGAAAGCGCGCAGACGCGTGGAGTTCAGATCTATGAGCATACGCCGCTTGAAAACTTACAGACTGTTGACGGGCAGCATGTGCTTGAAACGGCTGATGGCAAAATTACTGCAGAACGCGTTATTTATTGTACGGGATATGAAGCAAAATCTTTTGCTGACAGATTTGGCGGTGAATTAAACAGGACCTATGCGATTGCAACCAATCCGGTAGAGGATCTGGAATCATGGATCTATCGTGCGCTGATCTGGGAGACGAAACGCCCCTACTTTTATATGAGAACAACAGAAGACGGCAGAATTATTGCCGGTGGACTGGACGAGGATAAAATGGATGCTGACGTAAGTGATGAAAAGCTCCGAGACCGCGGAGAACGGCTGATTAACCGAATTAAGGAGCACTTCCCGGAACTTGAGCTTCACGCTGATTACGTATGGTCAGCAGCCTTCGGGGAATCTGAAGACGGTCTTCCGTTTATCGGTAAAGATCCAAAGCATGAAGGCATTTATTATTGTCTTGGGTTTGGTGGAAATGGCACTGTATACAGTAAGCTTGGTGCAAAGCTGCTGCGTGAAATGCTGTTTGAAGAGCATGATCCGGATGAAGCGGCGATTGTGGATCCGGGAAGAGATTGAGTGTGAAAAAGCCGGGAGATTTCCCGGCTTTTTTGATTGAATACATTATCTATTTTAAGCTTCAGCAACCTTCACTGACTTTTCCTCAACGACTTCTTCAGCAGCAGCTTCGTCATCCACCTTAGAAGGACGCAGGCCAATGACTGTAACACCAATTAACAAAACGGCTGTAATGAGAATAATCAGAGCTGGAGATACAATGTCATACAGAAACCCGAATAAGACCAGTCCGATTGGTGAAATACCTGAAGCCACCATTTCAAGGAGACCGAATACTCTTCCGCGGTAATGTTCAGGTGTGGTTTTCTGCATAAGTACCAATATCGGCGTGTTGATAATGATCATCGCAGCACCAAACAGGAAGTTAACAGCCATATAATAAATGATAAATGTCGGCGAACCCATTGAGATCATCAGTGGAAGGGCTAATAGTGCGAAAAGAAAGCCAATGCTGATCATGCCAAAACGCATGGTGCGGATCGGTTTTTGAAACTCTTTACGGATGGAAAGGAAGACTGACAGAGCCAGCGTCCCGGCACCAATCATCGCTTCGACCAATCCGAACTGACTGGACGTGGCACCAAGTACCTCAATGATGATATAAGGTAGTCCTACGACAGCTGCCATGAAAAAGAAGTTTACCCAAAGCGCCACAAGCATAATCGGGAGCAGCACACGATGTCCTTTTACAAAAGCAATGCCCGCTTTCAGACTGGTTATCATCGGTTCATTCTGTTGAGTATCTTCAGGAAGCTCTTCTTTATAAAGAGAAAAATCAATATTGATTTCACAAAGCAATGCGATCGCATAGGCAGTTGCATGAACTAAGAAAAACATCTCAATTGATAAAAAGCCATACATGATCCCACCAATTACAGGGCCCAAAATGGTTGCCAGTGAAGTAGAAGACTGCGTTAATGAAACAGCTCTCTGTATACGGGGACCGTCAACAAAGCTGGCAATCGATGCCGTCAGTCCAATCCCGGCAAATGTTGCAAAAACCGCTAATAGAAAAGCAGTGATATAAATGACCGGCATACTCAATCCGTAAGAAAGCGTATAGAAAAAGACCAGCAGCATTGTCATAGTCATCAGGGCATGAGCGGTTACAACCACCTTTTTTCTTGGCAGGCGATCGACGATATGACCGGCAATCGGCGAGAGTATAATTCTTGGCACCATTGAACATAGAAATGTCAGAGCAAAACTTGAGGCAGAACCTGTTAACGTTAATACGAAAAAACTGATCCCGAACATAAAAATATGTGCACCAATCGTGCCGATAAACTCGCCGCCTGTGAAGAAAAACAAATTCCGGGTGGCTTTTTGCAGTCGCTGCTGGTCAGTCATATAAACCCCTCTTTTCAAAAGTTTAATTTAATTAAACAAATCATAACATGCCTTTTCTTTGTAATCAACAGAAAAGTTTAATATAATTAAACAAAAAGAAATTAGAGGGTGAAAAGCATGAGCAGTCTGGGCGATCGTATTAGAAAATTACGAAAAGAAAAAAAGATGACGCTGGTGGATGTTGCAGGAGATGCGATGTCTAAAGGGATGCTGAGCCTGATCGAAAACGGCCGGTCAAACCCTTCAATGGAAAGTCTTCAACATATTGCCAGTCAGCTTGGTGTAAATGTGCAGGTGCTGCTGGCCGAAGAGTCGAGTGAAGAGATGAAGCAGAAGCTGGTTGAGATAGAAGAAATGCTGCAGGAAGTATATCAGTCAAAAACCTTAAAAGAATATAACCGGTTACAACGGGAGATCAGAAAAATCTTGAAGCAGATCCTCGATCAGGAGTTGCCGAAAACATATGAGACTGGACGTTTTTATGAAATTGCAGGACGAATTGATTTAAATGATGAAAAAATTGAGAGTGGATTGAACCATATCAGTCAGGCGATTGAGTGCTATGAACATTTGTCTTTGAACCACAGCGTTTATAAAGCACAAATGAGAATAGTTTTGAATAAGTTTATTCAGCACGAATACAAGGAAGCACTTGAGCAGCTTTTAATTTACAAAGAAGCTTACTACAAAAAAGAGTTGCTGGCGGATCCGCTTGTTCAGATTGAATCAGATCACTTAGAAGCCGTTTTGTTATTTGCGGTGGGAAGATATGAAGAAGCAGCAGGTATCCTTGATAGTATTATTTCGTTTTCAAAGCGTAAAAATATATATTATTTAATGGATGATGTTTATCGTCTGGTTTCATTTTATTCGTTATTAAAAGGTGATGAGGAGAAAAGACGTTATGCGTTAAAAAAATCAAGGCAGTTCGCAGAGTTCACTGAGCGATATGATGGCATCACCAGCACAATGTTCATGGAAATTCATTATAAAAACATTTATTTGAAGCAGCATGAAGAAGCTCTTCAGATGCTAAATGATATCAGGCAGAACGAAGAGTTTGCTGAGATGGAGGAAAGCGGCTATATTTATTTAGAGCGGGGAAGTGGAAACTACGGTCTTGGAAATATTGATCAGGCGTATGAGGAACTAAAACAGTTTGAATTCCCATCATTCGCCCATCATCCATTCGATATTTCAATGCTTGCCACTGCAGATGCCTATATGGCACTGTGTCTCATTGAAAAAGGTGATCCTGAAACAGCGTTGGTGCATGCAGAGAAAGCAAAAGCAAGAGTCGCTGATTTACCTGAAACGCCGTACCATCATTTTATTCAGGAAACATGGGAAAAAACCAAAGCAAATTTGAATAACAAATCATAAGACTGTTATGATTTTAAATAGCGGAAATACAGGCAGAGGGCACTGTTACGGTTTATGCAGTGCGCCTCTGCTTTAAAATTGTGGGAAAATAGTGAATTTGTCATGTGAATGTCATTTAACGTAGAAATTTAAAACGTGATATTTATAGGGTTTGAGTGTATAATTACCTATGTAAATGATAGAAATATACGTGACATATGAAGGGTGTAGAGAATGTATCTTACAACAAAAGAATTAGCAGCCTATCTGGATATGTCTGAACAGTTTATTATACAGCTGATCTATGAAAATAAAATTAAAGCTGTTCATGACGGACAGCAGTATTTGATTAATAAAGAGCAATTCAACCAGCATTTAAAACAGGTGGAAAAGGTAAAGGAACTCATTGAGGAGTGGAAGAACGAACCGATTCCGGAGAGTTATGATGTAAAAGATGAAGATTGAGAGAAACGGAGGTGTCCAGATGATTTCTTTTACAAGAAGGCTCAAAGAAAAGCTTGAGATGGCAGACCTGGATCAGATATGGCCAGGCTTTAGGCTGACTGCCTATGCACTTTATAATCGAGAGTATGTGTATTTATTCAATCATCCAATTTGCCAGGGGGAAGATGAACCACTTGTGTTTGAGTGGGATAAGCGATTTGTCGGAAATACACTAATTTTATTTGAGGATGTTCCAACTGCGATTGTAAATGTTGAAAAACCAGGTTCTTTTGAAGGAAACTATGCAATTTTAATGCATGAACTTTTTCACGGTTACCAGACATTAATGGATGAGAAGAGGTTTCCTGATGAATTACTGGGCGTTCAGTACCCGCTTCTTGAAGAGAATATCAGTCTCCGTCTGGAAGAGCGCACCGTTTTGCGTGCAGCAGTAGATACCACCTCAAAGAATGAGATGCTGTCTCACTTAAAGCACTTTGTCTTGCTTAGAGAACAAAGAAGAGAGCTGCTTGGTGAATCGCTTCATTATGAAAATCTAATTGAGACAGTTGAAGGTCCTGCCTGGTACGCAGAAATGAAGGCGTATGCATCGCTTCAAACAGGAGCTGATGCAGAAGGGGTTTATAAAGAAAAGCTGCTTCAGCATGAAGAGGCTGAGCTGCATTTAAGAAAGAGCTGCTACAGTTCGGGACTCGCGCTGTGTCTGCTGCTTGATGAATTGTATCCTGAATGGAAGCACCGTTATTTTCATGAAGAATGTACGTTATATGAATGTATTAAAGAAAAAGCGGGGCTATGCGACGGAACCGGTTCACAGTGTGAATACAGCATGCAGGGGGAAGCGTCGAGAATTTACCGTATGGTGCAGGAGTCAAGGTTGAAAACGATCCAGACATTTTCAGATTATGATGGTTATCAGCTTACCATCGAAGGTCCGATGAGAGCGGTGTTCTTTGATCCAATGAATATGGTGAATGTAGACCATCAGCTGTTGCATCAGTATTTTGTCACGATGCAGATTCAGGAGCAGGAATATTTGATTAATCAGCCTGCACTGACGCATTACTCAGAGTCTATTTTACATGCGGATCGACTGCAGCTGAATTTAACTGAAAAGCCGCTGGTAAATGAGAAAACTGTTAACATACCGGGAATCGGGGATTTTCGGGGAAGTATGATTGAAGATGGGAAAAAGCTCAGACTGATGTTAGCAAATTAATGAGAAACGGTGCTGGATCACAGCTGATCCCGCACCGTTTATTTTAATCCTCAGCAGCATCCTTCTTGACGAACTCATGCCCGCCTACATATTTATAATCATCCGGGTGCCCAAATGAATCCGGCAGTTCATCCAAATATTCATTCGCATCATCAACAGGCGCATAGCCAAGCGGATTATCAGGATCTACTGTAAAGAAGCTCTGCTTATTGTTAGAAATTCCATAAATCGTGACAACCTCATTGATATCAGCTGTAATTGATTTCTGCACAAGCTGTGTCAGGTCTGCATAGCTCAACCAAATCATCAGATGCTCTCTGGAGTCAGGCTTTTCCACACATCCGCAAATCCGCAGATTGACAACCTCCATACCGAACTTATCATGATAAAGCTTACCAAGGTCTTCATTATATACCTTGCTCAGCCCATAAAAGGTGTCAGGACGCGTCTCTGTCGTCGTATTATAAGGCGCACCATCCGCTGGCAGGAACCCTACAGCATGGATGCTGCTCGCATACACAATCCGCTTCACACCATGCGTTCTGGCCGCTTCATAAATGTGGTACGTTCCACGAATATTTGCATCCAGAATCTCTTCAAACTCATTTTCCACAGGCAGCCCGCCAAAATGCAAAACCGTTTCTATATCATGTTCCTTGAAAATCTCTTCGATCGCTTCATAATCGTTCAGGTCCGCCTCAATAAACGGCAGCTCCTCCGGCAGTTCATCAGATGTTGAACGGTTTGTAAGTACCAGTTCAAAATCATCTTTCAACGCATGAGCCAACACAGTCCCAAGTCCGCCTGAAGCACCCGTTAACAATACTTTACCCATATTCATTTCACTGCCTTTCTGTATCAAGTCATGCTTGTACCTTTCCCTTTTTAACGCCATACAACCCAAATTTAGAAAAAATATTATTTGTAAGCGTTATCAATTTAAATATTCAGCAAATAAGGGTGACACGGTGATGGGAACCTTGTATACTTGTCATTAAAATCTTTCTAGAAAATACAAGTGTTTTTATAGAAAAGACATTTATGTTTTGACTTTAATAGAAATACAGTTGCAAAATATTAATCAGAAGTTTTATTAAAACCATTATTGTATCTGCAAAGCTGATGATCGAAGCGTAAGGGGGCGACTCCTGCGGCAGGAAGGGACAGGTGAGACAGTGCATGGCGAAGCCTGCTGGCTCACCGCCCGGCCGCGGAAAGCGTCCCCCTGCAGCGGAGATCATCAGCCAATCTAACAGAGCTAAAACAAAAGGAGTTTTGCCTTCATGAAAGTAGTAAAATTTGGCGGCAGTTCAGTCGCAAGTGCCACTCAGTATAAAAAAGTCGCCTCTATCTTAGCAGCAGATCCTGAGCGTAAAGCAGTGATTGTCTCAGCGCCTGGTAAACGCCATGAAGGAGATACAAAAACAACCGATTTACTCATTCGTCTTGCTGAAAGCGTAGGAGAGCGGGATTTTGATGAGTCTGCTTTTCAGGCAGTTTTGAAAAGATACCAGGACATTATCGATGAGTTAGAGCTTGATTCCTCTTTAATGACAGAAGTAGAAGGGCATCTTCATGAAGTCATTTCGATGTACAGGCAGTCGAAGGACCGTCTGCTTGATGGATTGAAAGCGAGCGGGGAAGACCTGAACGCCAAAGTGATGGCTGCTTACTTAACATCGCTTGGCAGAAAAGCAACTTACATTTCGCCAAAAAGAGCAGGAATGATTGTAACGGATGAACCGGGTAACGCGCAGATTCTGCCGGAATCCTACCCTGAGATTGCAAAACTGAGAGGTGTTGAGGGTGTGCTTGTGATACCTGGATTCTTCGGATATTCCTATGAAGGAAATATCGTCACGTTCCCGCGTGGCGGCTCTGATATCACAGGGTCCATCATTGCAGCCGGGCTCGATGCAACAGAATATGAGAACTTTACGGATGTAGATTCTATTTACTGCGTCAGCCCGAAAATGGTCGACCAGCCACGTGAATTAAAAGAGCTGACGTACCGCGAAATGCGGGAGCTCGCATACTCTGGCTTCTCCGTTTTTCATGATGAAGCCCTGCAACCCGTTGTTCATAAAAAAATTCCGGTTTGCGTAAAAAATACAAACCGTCCTGAAGCAAAAGGGACGAGAATTGTAGCAAGCCGTGAACTCGATGGTCATCCTGTAATCGGGATTGCCAGCGATGAAGGATTCTGCAGCATTAACATGACAAAGTATCTGATGAACAGAGAGCTAGGTTTCGGCCGTAAGCTGCTCGCGATTTTAGAAGATGAAGGTGTGTCCTATGAGCATACGCCATCAGGAATTGATAATATGTCTGTCATTTTGCGCTCTCACCAGCTTTACAATGGACAGGAAGCCCGCGTGTTAAATCGCATTCGTGAAGAGCTTCAGGTTGAGGATCTTTATGTAGAGCGTGACCTTGCGATGATCATGGTTGTTGGCGAAGGCATGAACCAGACAATCGGTATCGCCTCAAAAGCGACACAGGCACTCGCTCAGGCTGGCGCTAACATCAAAATGATTAACCAGGGCTCAAGCGAGGTCAGCATGATGTTCGGTGTAAATGTGGCAGACGTTGAAAAAGCGGTAAGGAGTTTGTATCATATCTATTTTCCGGCTGAGGTTGGGCAGAAGGCATAACGTTTAGTACCCCTGGCCTTTGATAAGTGACCGGCGAAAAGGATAAGGAGCGGCTGATGGAAAAGTGTTTGTCGTTGATGGGAATAATCTTAAGTTGAGGGAATAACGGTCTGAATTGAAGGATAAAAATCAATTTGAAGTGAAATGAAGGAATTAATTCTCATATTGAATGAATCATTTCAGGATTGAAGCAATCATATACAAAATTGACGCTTTTTCCACCAGATTGATCGAAAAACCATATCCTACCTTCAACCCGAATTACACCCCAAAATAGCCACACTAAATAAAAGCCGGAGACATCCACTGTCTCCGGTCATTTTTATCTCTTATTATTCAGCCGGCAAAGCCCAAACCGACACACTGCCCGCCTGAACTGGGAAAGTCCCATATCCTTCATCATCAATCACAACAGGCTCATCAATCGAATTCGTGTAATCCGTCCATTCTTCGCCTGCGCGATGTTCACCAACAAACATTCTCTTTTCACCCTCATCACCAACTGTGACAACGACTGCACAGCCTGAACCTTCAATTTCTTCAACACCGCGTCTGACCCAGCCAATCGTGGCAGGATGATCGAAATAATCGTCCTGCTCACCATAAGCACGATGATAGCGCGCGTAAATCAGCGGATCAATCGCTTCACGTTTATCCTCAATCGGATCTTCTCCATCAATACCGAAGTAATCCCCGTAAAATACGCAAGGGTAGCCATCTGCACGAAGCAGCACAAGCGCATAGGCACTCTGCTTAAACCAATCCTGTACCCACGATTCAAGTGACTCACCAGGCTGAGAATCATGGTTATCAACAAACGTTACAGCATTCATCGGGAATTCTTCGACAAGTGTCCCTTCAAAAAGGGTTGAAAGGTCTGCATCACGGCCTTCTTCTGAAATGCGGTGAAGCTTATAATGCAGCTGAACATCGAATAAATCAAGCTGATAATCCGTCGCCTCAAGGAAGTTTCCGCAGGCTTCAATATCTTCATTCCAGTATTCGCCGACCATATAAAAATTGCCATCACGATGCTCTTTTATCTGTCTGATAAATTCATTGATAAATTCATGGCTGATATGTTTGATTGCATCAAGGCGGTAGCCGTCTGCATCAAGTGTATCTGACATCCATTTACCCCAATTGATCATCTCATCACGGACTTCAGGGTGATTATAATCAATGTTTGCAAACATGAGGTAATCATAATTTCCAAACTCATCGTCGACCTGATCATTCCAGTCTTTTCCCTCACCGACAATTTTGAAAAAGCCTGTTCTTTCTTCACGGGCATCATAGTCTGTGCCGTTGAAATGGTCAAAGTTCCACTGGAAATCGGAGTACTTGCCATCACGTCCTGGGAAAGTAAACTTCGTCCAGCCTTCAATCTCAAATGGTTCAGAGATCTCTTCAAGGCGGTTTTCAGCGTCTACTTCAATGACCTGAAACGTTTCTTTTTCATCTGCGCCTGCTTTATGGTTCATGACCACATCTACGTATACCTGAATGTCGTTTTCATGGCAGGCCTGGATGGCTTCATGAAGCTCGTCTTTCGTTCCGTATTTGGTTCTGACGTCACCTTTTTGATCGAATTCTCCAAGGTCATAAAGGTCGTATACGCCATAGCCGTTATCATCAGGTGATTCACCTTTTGTAACAGGAGGAATCCAGACTGCGTCAATTCCGCTGGCTTTCAGTTCGGGTGCGGCATCCTTTAGTCGTTTCCAGTGGTCACCGTCTGCAGCGACGTGCCACTCGAAGAATTGAAGCATTGTATGATTTCTTTCCACGTGAATTCCTCCTCTGAGTAAATGGTTTTAAATAACGCTGTCCCTTTCCGTGAAGGACTTCGCTTTCCGCGGTCGCGCGCTGAGCCTCCTCAAGCTTCGCTTTGCGGGGGCTCAGCTGTCGCTTCTATACCGCAGGAGTCTTCGTCCTTCACTCCAAGGGAAAGCTGGGGTTAACTTGATACATTTCAAAAAGAAAATATACTCATATTTAATAATGCAAAATCTTTCCGTGTGGAACATCCCGCCCCCGGACAGTGAGCCTCCTCAGCTTCTCTTCCGGGGTCTCACCGGTCCTTTCCCGGGGCGGGAGTCTCCGCCCCACATTACAAGATTTTACTGGGTTGATCGTATAAAATTAAAAAGAAAATCTTAATAGAGTGATTATAGAGCAAATAGAGTAATCAGACAATTTTGAATCCATTTTGTTTCGTATATCGAAAATAGTTGTGGCACTATTTTTTGGTTGCTGTAAAATAATAGTTACATATTTCACAAGGGAGTACAGATGATGTTAAAAAGATTCTTTTCTTACTATAAGCCACATAAAAAGCTATTTATTGCTGATTTCAGCTGTGCTGTTGTTGTAGGGATTCTGGAGCTCGGCTTTCCACTGGCGGTGTCATGGTTTATTGACAGCCTGTTGCCGGAAGGGAATTGGCAGGCGATTACCCTGGTCAGCTTTCTGCTCCTGTTTCTCTATCTCTCAAGTACCTCTCTTCAGTACGTTGTAAACTACTGGGGTCATAAACTCGGAATAAATATTGAAACAGATATGCGTCAGGAGCTGTTTGAGCATGTGCAGCGGCAGTCGTTTTCATTCTTTGATAATACGAAAACCGGACATATTATGAGCCGGATCACAAACGACCTGTTTGATATCGGTGAAATGGCGCATCATGGACCTGAGGATTTATTTATTGCTGTCATGACATTTATTGGAGCGTTCTGGATCATGCTAACGATTAATGTGAAGCTTGCGCTGATCGCCATTATTGTTGTACCGTTTCTCATCTGGCTGATTACATATGCCAATATCAAAATGAATACAGCGTGGAAAATGATGTACAGTAATATCGCTGAAGTAAATGCGAGGGTAGAGGACAGCGTATCAGGTGCCCGCGTGGTTCAGTCATTTACAAATGAACAGCATGAAATTAAACGCTTTACGACAGATAACCGTCACTATCGTCAGTCAAAGGTCGGTGCCTATAAAGTGATGGCATTCAGTTTGTCGGGCATGTATATTATGACGCGTCTGATTGTACTCGTTGTACTTGTATTCGGTGCGTACTTAAGCCTGAATAACGAACTGTCATATGGAGAGCTGGTTGCGTTCGTTCTATACATTAATGTGCTTTTTAAGCCAATTGATAAAATCAGTGCACTGCTTGAAATGTACCCAAAAGGTATGGCCGGGTTCAAACGTTTTACAGACTTACTTGATCAGGCTCCGGTCATTACAAATCGTCCGCATGCAAAAGAGGTCGAGCATTTAGAAGGAGAGATTGAATTCGACCGCGTATCCTTCAGCTATGATGATCAAAAAGGCGTACTGAGTGATATTTCTCTCAAACTGAATCGCGGAGAAACGGTAGCGTTCGTCGGGCCGTCCGGTGCAGGTAAAACAACGATCTGTTCACTGATTCCAAGGTTCTATGATGTAAAAGAAGGTGCGATAAAGATTGATGGGATTGACGTCCGGGATATGACGAAGGAGTCGCTCAGAAGTCAGATCGGCATCGTGCAGCAGGACGTCTTCCTTTTCACAGGAACGCTGCGTGAAAATATCGCGTACGGAAAGCTTGATGCGACAGAAGACGAGATTATGGATGCTGCGAAAAAAGCAAATCTGCAGTCAGTCGTGGATGGACTTCCGCTCGGCTATAATACTCAGATTGGTGAGCGCGGATTAAAGCTTTCAGGCGGTCAGAAGCAGCGGATTGCCATTGCAAGAATGTTTTTGAAGAATCCTTCGATTTTGATTCTTGATGAGGCCACGTCAGCGCTTGATACGGAAACGGAAGCGATGATCCAGGGTGCGATTGAGGAACTGGCAAAAGGCCGTACAACACTTGTGATCGCGCACAGACTTGCGACGATCAGGAAAGCGGATCGTGTCGTAGTGGTAACTGAAGAGGGGATCGCTGAAGACGGTACGCATGCTGAACTGCTTGAGAAGGATGGGATTTTTGCGAATTTGCATCGGGTTCAATATGAGCAGGTTTGACCGGGGCGTGGTGGTTCGTGGAAAAGTTGAGGATGTTCTTAGAAACGTTGGTGGTGTTCGTAGAAAAACGTACATGGTTCTTAGAAAATAATCAATGTTCGTAGAAAAAACAGGGTCGTTCTTAGAAAAGTGTAATAAGACCTACGCCGCCTACTCTGGCCAAGCCACCCAACACCACCAAAAAAGCAGCTGTTGCCCACGCAACAGCTGCTTTTCAATCTCAAAAATGAGGTTTCAAAATCTCTCTCAGCACATCCGCACTGTGAGCAAACTGCTCTTTTTCCTTGTCACTTAAATTCAATTCAATCACTTCGCGCAGCCCGCTCCGATTAATCACAGCAGGAACCCCGATATATACATCTTCCTCGCCATATTCACCTTCCATCAGTGCAGAAACCGTCAGGATACTGTTCTCATTATGAAGAATCGCTCTTGTAATCCGCACTAGACCCATCGCAATGCCATAATAAGTGGCGCCTTTACTATTAATAATCTGATAGGCGGCATCACGTACATTCACGAAAATGTCATCGAGATCCTCCTGTGTATATTCAGGATGCTTTTTGATCATATCAAGCACTGCGACACCACCGACATCAACAGAGCTGTAGACAGGAAGCTCGCTGTCGCCGTGTTCGCCGATAATGTATCCGTGGACATTCTGTGGCGCAACCTGGAAATATTCGCCGAGCAGGTAGCGGAATCGCGCTGTATCTAAAATGGTACCTGAGCCAATCACACGCTCTTTTGGAAATCCGCTGTACTTCCAGACAGCATAAGTCAAAACGTCTACTGGGTTTGTCGCCACAAGGAAAATCCCATCAAAGCCGCTATCGACAACCTGTGTAACGATAGAATGGAAGATCTTCAGGTTCTTTTCAACAAGCTGCAGTCTGGTTTCGCCAGGCTTCTGGTTCGCACCCGCACAAATCACGACAATATCAACATCTTTGCAGTCTTCATATGTGCCGAATGAAATATTCAATGATTGCTGCGCAAAGACTTTACCGTGATTCAGGTCGAGTACGTCACCTTTTGCTTTTTCTTCATTCAGATCAATCATGATCAGCTCATCGGCAACGCCCTGATTTAGCAGTCCAAAAGCATAACTTGAGCCGACAAAGCCTGTTCCAATCAATGCTACGCGATTACCTTTTACCATTTTCACAACACACCTTTTCAATTAGAATGATGTTCTGCTTTTATTATAAGCGATAAATTAGATATTGTGAATAGTTTCACAATATATTTTTCTACTTAATCTCTATACTTAAATCACACATACCCCAGCTAACCAGTCACAAACAAAACCCCTGATCCTTCATCAGGAACAGGGGGCTTGATGCTTACTTCATTTTTCCGTTTTTCAGTAAAACCATACTGCTCAAACCATCTACTTCAACACTTTTACCTTTTTCCACAGACAATACTTCAGTTCCAGCTTCGTCACTGTTCACAAGTACTTTCCATGGGCCTTTACCAGGCAGGGAAACGGAAACGGCTTCCTTATTTGCGTTATGCACGACAAACAGGTGACGGTTCTTTTTCTCCTGAAGTGTGTAAGCAATCGTATTGGCAGGGGATGCAGCAAATGTCAGGCGCTCATTGATCGCTTCGGCATTTGTCAGTCTGAATGCATCATAGTTCTGGCGAAGATCAATTAAGCCTGCCATATATTCCACTTCATCGTTAAATGCAGCGCGGCGCTCCCAGTCAAGCTGGTTTACGCTGTCAGGTGACTGATAACTGTTATGGTCGCCACCCTTTGTGCGCATAAATTCCTGTCCTGCATGAATAAATGAGATACCCTGAGACGTCAGCACGATTGAAGAACCAAGCTTGTGCATCGATTTCATTTCTTCAAGTGTTGCATCAGGGTTTGTTTTCTCAAGCTTATCCCACAGTGTCAGGTTATCGTGTGCTTCAACATATTGTACGACCTGATCAGGGTCACGGTAAGTTGCAAAGCTGTCGTCGTAATCAATTCCACCTGCTACACTCTGGCGCATGATCTCTTCCATGCCCTGTTTTCCATTGATGAATCCAGGGTCAGTATCTTCCCATACGCTTCCTTTTGCACCGTCGCGCAGCGTGTCATTGAAGTGTGCAACGCGGTCCATATCTTCAGCATTCTTCTGATTCGCTTTCAGTTCAGCATCAAGAGGGGTGTTCAAGTCCCATCCTTCTCCAAGTACAATGATTGAAGGGTCAATTTCATCAAGAGCTTCTCGCACCTCATTCATTGTATCTGTGTCGTGAATACCCATCAGATCAAAGCGGAATCCGTCCATTTCATATTCTTCAGCCCAGTATGAAACAGAATCCACGATAAATTTCTGCATCATTTTACGCTCAGAAGCTGTATCATTTCCAACGCCGGTTCCATTTGCAAGAGAGCCATCTTCGTTGTAGCGGAAGTAGTAGCCCGGTACAAGCTGATGGAAATTTGATTCATTCACAGCATACATATGGTTATATACAACGTCCATAATTACGCCAAGGTCCTCATCATGCAGCGTCTGAATCATTTCCTTCAGTTCAGTCACTCTCACTTCAGGATCATATGGATCAGTTGAGTATGAACCTTCCGGCGTATTATAGTTTTTCGGATCATATCCCCAGTTAAACTGAGGTGTATCCAGATTTGTTTCATCTACAGTACGGTAATCATAGATTGGCAGGAACTGAACGTGAGACACACCAAGGTTTAAAATGTGGTCAAGTCCTGTCGCATAGCCTTCAGGGCCAGTTGTTCCTTTTTCAGTCACGCCAAGGTATTTTCCTTTGTTTTCAATCCCGCTCTCAGGCTGGATTGATAAATCTCTTACATGGAGTTCATAGATTGTCGCATCTTCAGGATTTTCTCCTTTAGAAAATGTCTCCCAGTCCTCAGGGTTCGTGCGGTCAAGATCAAGCACTGCCCCTTTATCTCCATTGACTGACGTAGAGCGTACATACGGGTCAACCGCTTCACGCCACTCATCGCCAATCTTTACTTTGTATGTGTAAAGCTGATTGTGAAGGTCGCCTTCAACTGATGCTGTCCATGTCCCTTTTTCAGCAGCATCCATGACAATCTCTTTGCCTTCAGCAGCATCCCACGTATCATAAAGAACAAGTCGTGCTTCGCTAGCAGTCGGTGCCCAGAGGCGGAAATCAGTCTGTTCCTCTGTATATGTGTTACCTAAATCATCACCATCATAAAAGTACATGTCATCAAACGATTCAGAGCGAACCACTTTTCCAACCTGAACAGTTGCATCACCGAAAAAGTCTGTTTCGATCGTGTAAGTCTGTGTGAGATCGATATCTTCCACCGTTTCAATCGTCACTTTGTTGGTCACAGGGTCTGTGCCATCAAAAGGGCGGATATCTGCAATCGTCAGTCCGTTTAACGTAATACCCGGATCATCAGCAGCCGTATCAATCGGCAGGTTCGTCGTTAATGTGATTTCATTTACTTCATCGATTGTAGCGCTCACAATCCGCGGTGTTGAATCAATATATTTCGTATCGTAGTAAACGCCTTTATCGCTTTGGACGATCCAGATTTCAGCGGTGCCGTCTTCATTAATCTTTGTAATGAAGCGGTCGCCGTTTTCCTGATCAGCCCAAGCGTTTTCACCTTCCGTTTTCTTCACAATAAAGCCGACTTTATTAAATAGCTCATCGCTTGAAACAGTGAAATCCGCAGTCAGACCAAAGTCATCTTCACCTGTAAACTGGATTTCCTGACCATCGCCATCACCAGGCCAAGCCCATAAGTTCCAGCCTTCATAGTTTCCATCAAAGCGGTAATAGTGAAGCGTGACATCCACTTTATTAAATTCAGGGAACTCACGGTATTCACCATCCGGCGGGGAAGTGTAGATTGTGTCGTCACCGGATTTAATCCAGACTTCAGCAACGCCAGCCTCAGTTTCGGCCCAGCGGTCATCGCCGTCTTTTTCCCAGGCATCAGTTCTTACAATGAAACCGATTCGATTATGTGAACCTTCAAGGTCAACAGTTGCAATCTTTCCAAACTCATCTTCACCTGTAAATTCGTGGACCTGACCTTCTCCACCTTCAGGCCAGACCCAGAGATTCCAGTCCTGAGTCGATTCAGGTGCTTCCTCATAATGAACAATAAGTGTTGAATATGTATTACTTTCTGCTTGTGCAGTGTTTGAGGCAAACGGTTGCACAATTGGCAATAAAGAAATGACTAGCAATAACGATAAAAATCCTGCAAGAAACTTTTTGCGATTCACTTACATCCCTCCTAATGTTTGGTATGGTTAGGATTATAAGGTGAGTAAAGTCTGATTGAAAGCGTTTGCACAAAAGTTGCACAAAACGAATCCATTGGACTAGTGAACAATTTGTGACTATATGTTCTGAAAGATCAGAAAACGGGAGTATTTTCATAGGAGGTTTTCAGGTATGAAGGTGATCGGCTATTTTCTGTTTGGCCTCATGATTGCGACTACGATCTTTTTAATTGCAGGTCCGATTGTAGGAGGGGTCATTGCATTCGCTCTACTTTTCACAATCCAGCTGGCCAAACCGTTTGAAGAAAAGCCTGCTAAAGACCGCGTGGCTGAGGCTTATGAGAAGTATTTAGAGGAGAGGGAAACCGGGTCTTAAGTGGGTCCGGTTTTTTTGATGGAGAAATGGGGGGGTGGGTTAGTGAAGGGAAAGTGGGCTAGCATGATGCAATTGTGCATCTGAATGATGGAATTCCATCGCAGATTGAAGGGATTATCACATTTTTAAAGCAATTGAAGGAATCATGTTTAAAATTGAGTGAATCATTTTCAATATTGAAGCATAAAAGTTCAAATTGAAGCAATACTTCCTGAATTGAAGGAAATCCCCCTGCCTCCTCACTTCCCACGTCCAAATTTATAACCAACCACTACCATCCTTCATGAAGCCCCTGAACCGTTTTGATAAATTCTTTCGTTGCATAAGGCATATATCGGTTTTTAGCTGAAATAATCCCAAGCACCCATGGAAAAGGCTTAGATAAATTGACCATTCTTACATCGGGATCAGTAACACGCCGTCCGATCTGCTCAGGCATTAGCGTCACCCCAAGATTTTTTGAAACCATACCTACAATAAAGTCCCACTGTGAGCTTTCGTAAGCAATCTGCGGTGTAAATCCTTCCTCAATACACACTTCAACTGTTCTGCTGTTCAGCGTGAATTCCTTGCTTAACAGTAAAAATGGCTCATGTTTCAGTTCAATCAGATCGATCATTTCTCTGTCAGCAAGCGGATGGGATTTATGAACAAGCAGCTTAATTTCCTGATGCACAAACTCGATAGAATCAAACTTATTTTCATCAACCGGCAGCAGAACGAAGCCGAGATCCACTTCTCCCTCGAGTACTTTTTCTTCCACACGCTGCGCGCCAACCTCTGTCAGCGAAATCGTTACATCCGGAAACTGTTGTTGAAATTCAGCAATAATGCGCGGGAAAAAGAGTGTGCTGATGACTGGAGGAAGACCGATTGTAATCCGTCCTTTTTTGACATTCATCGTGTCATAAAGTGAAATCGATAAATCCTCTATGCTGTTGACAACCTTCTGAGCCTGCTCAAAAACAATTTCTCCTGCGTCAGTTAGTGCGATTTTTTTCGCGGATCGGTCAATCAGCGTTACTTCAAGCTCATCTTCAAGGTTTTTCACCATTTTACTTAACGTTGGCTGTGTAACGTGAAGCGTTTGAGCAGCTTTCGTATAGCTCCTTTGTCTGGCTACTTCAATAAAATATTGCAGCTGTCTGATATCCATTTCACATTCTCCTATAACTTTTATCTATGATCATTATAATTATTATTCATTTTACCTATCGAAAAGATCAAGGTAAACTGAAAAACGTGAATCAGTCAAAATTTTGCCACAATTCGAGTGGTTTTATTTTTAGTTAAGAAAGTAAGCGTTTACAAGAAGGGGTGGGTGTGTTGAAAACAATTTACGAAAGCTTTGACGAAGCAGTAAAGGATGTTCAGGATGGCGCTGTCATAATGGTTGGGGGATTTGGTCTGGTTGGTATCCCTGAGAATTTGATTCTTGCACTGGAGAAATCAGGTGTGAAGGATTTAACAGTGATTTCAAATAACTGTGGAGTTGATGACTGGGGACTTGGCAGGTTACTAAAAAATAAACAGATTAAAAAGATGGTTGGCTCCTATGTTGGTGAGAATAAAGAGTTTGAAAGACAAGTGCTAGCTGGCGAGCTCGAAGTTGAGCTGACGCCTCAGGGAACACTGGCTGAAAAGATCCGCGCAGGCGGTGCAGGAATTCCAGCCTTTTTTACGCCGGCGGGTGTTGGTACACCGGTTGCTGAAGGGAAAGAAGTACGCTCATTTAACGGTAAAGAATACGTACTTGAAGAAGCGCTGACTGCTGATTTCAGTTTTGTCAGGGCACTGCAGGGTGATAAAGCGGGAAACCTCGTTTACAACAAAACGGCACGGAATTTTAATCCGATGATCGCAGCTGCAGGACGAGTAACAGTTGCTGAAGTAGAAGAGATCAAAGAGATTGGTGATATTGATCCGGATGCAGTTCATACACCGGGCATTTACGTACAGGGATTGATCAAAGGTCAGCAGGAAAAGCGAATTGAGCGTGTAACCACGAGATAAGGAGGGGTCATGATGGCAGTTGAACTTGATAAAAAAGCAGTAAGAGAAAAAATTGCAAAGCGTGCTGAAAAAGAAATTCAGGATGGGTTTTACGTCAACCTTGGGATCGGGATGCCGACGCTGATTGCGAATCACATTTCTGACAACAAGCAGGTGGTGCTTCAGTCTGAAAACGGACTGCTTGGAATTGGCGCTTATCCGACAGAAGCAGAACTGGATCCGGATTTAATTAATGCAGGTAAAGAAACCGTGACTGCGATCAAAGGAGCTTCTTACTTTGATAGTGCTGAATCCTTCGCGATGATTCGTGGTGGTCACATTGATATCGCTATTCTCGGTGGGATGGAGGTCGCTGAAAATGGGGACCTTGCGAACTGGATGATTCCAGGAAAGATGATTAAAGGCATGGGTGGCGCAATGGACCTGGTACACGGTGCGAAAAAGACAGTTGTGATCATGGAGCACGTGAACCGGACAGGGGAGTCTAAAGTGTTGAAATCATGCACCCTGCCACTCACCGGTAAAGGTGTTGTGAACCGACTTATCACAGACCGCGCAGTCATTGATATAACAGATAACGGACTTGTATTGCTTGAAACAGCAGAAGGGTGGAAAGCAGAAGAAGTAAAAGCCTGCACAGAAGCACCGCTGACACTTCATGAGTCGTTTAAAGAGGGGTCATTTTAAAGAATTAAGGGGGATGGAAAATGCTTAGTATGATTGGATTGATCGTCGGACTGACACTGCTGATTGTGTTCACAATGAGGGGAATGAACCTGTTAGTAGCAGCACCGTTATGTGCATTGTTTGTTGCGGTCATGAGTGGTCTGCCACTGTTTCCACAGATGGTAGCTGAAGGGGAGATTAACTTTTTAACAAGCTATATGGGAGGCTTTACAAGCTTTATTATGTCCTGGTTTCCGATGTTCCTGCTTGGTGCAATCTTTGGGAAGGTCATGGAGGATAGCGGAGCAGCTGACAGTGTCTCTAAATGGATTGTCAGTAAGCTTGGCTTGAAATATGCAGTGCTTGCGATTGTCGCAGCCTGTGCCATTTTAACATATGGAGGCGTAAGCTTATTCGTTGTAGCTTTCTCAGTTTATCCGATGGCTTTGAGCCTGTTTAAACAAGCAGACCTGCCGAGACGATTCATTCCGGCTGCGCTTGCATTTGGTTCAGTTACATTTACGATGACATCTGCAGGTTCTCCGGAGATCCAGAATTGGATTCCAATAGAGTATATGGATACGAATCAGTATGCAGGCTGGGAAGTAAGCTTAATTGTCGCTGTATTCATGATGATCTTTGGTTACTGGTGGCTGAAGAAAATGATTAATAAGGCAGTAGGAAAAGGTGAGCGGTTTGAAGCGCGGGAAAATGACCCGACAGTGCTAGAACGCGACTTGCCTAATCCATTTATGGGGTTAGTTCCGCTAGTTGTTGTATTAGTAATCAGCTATATTTTCCACCACGACCTGGGGACTTCTGCACTAATTATCGCCCTTTTAGGTGGAATCATCTCAACATACCTTTTAAACAGAAAATACTTTTCAAATGTCAGCAAAGCGCTGTCTGATGGCACAATTGGGGCTCTAATTGCGATTGGTAACACTGCAGCAGTTGTAGGTTTCGGCGGCGTGGCAAAAGCTGTACCTGCATTTACAACAGCGGTTGATGCGATGGCAAGTATTCCGGGTAGCCCGCTGATTGGCGGCGCGGTCGCAGTCAGTGTTATCGCAGGAATGACGGGTTCTGCTTCAGGCGGTCAGACGATTGCACTGCCACTGCTTGCACCTGGCTATATCGATGCTGGTGTGAATCAGGAAGCTTTACACCGTACAGTAGCAATCTCATCAGGGGCACTGGATTCACTGCCTCATAATGGTTATGTCGTAACAACAATCCGTGGTATATGTGGAGAAACGCATAAAGATGCTTACGGTCCCGTAGCCGCTGTATCCGTTATCGTACCGCTGATCGGACTTGCAATTGCGATTGCACTGTTCTCAATCGGTCTTGGAATCTAATCGCTGGAGGTTATTGTGATGGTCAAAGATAAAGTTGTCTATATTACCGGTGCTGCAAGTGGAATTGGCTATGAGATTGCAGTCGCTTTTGCGAAAGCCGGTGCAAAAATTGTATTAACAGATATCAATGAGGAAGCAGTTAAAAAAGTGGCAGAAGAGCTTCACAACAAGGGCTATGAAAGCCTGGGTCTAGCGTGTGATGTAACAAAGGAAGATCATCTTAAAGAAACAATTGAGCAGGCAGTGGCGCATTTCGGCAGACTTGATGTGCTGATCAACAATGCAGGCATGCAGCACGTTTCAGCCATTCAAGACTTTCCAACAGAAAAGTTTGAGCTGCTGATCAAAATCATGCTGACTGCTCCTTTTATCGCAACCAAGCATGTCTTCCCGATTATGAAACAGCAGGGTGGGGGCCGCATCATTAACATGGCCTCCATCAATGGACTGATCGGCTTCGCCGGGAAAGCTGCTTATAACAGCGCTAAACACGGTGTGATCGGTCTGACAAAAGTAGCAGCACTTGAAGGGGCTGAGCACGGCATCACAGTGAATGCTGTGTGTCCGGGATACGTTGATACACCACTTGTGCGCAACCAGCTTGAAGACCTGGCAAAAAATCGCGGCGTGTCTCTCGAAAAGGTTATCGAAGAAGTCATTTATCCGCTTGTTCCGCAAAAGCGCCTGCTCGACGTTCAGGAAATTGCAGACTACTCCATGTTTCTCGCAAGCGATCAGGCCAAAGGTATCACAGGCCAGGCAGTAGCGTTGGATGGAGGATACACAGCGCAATAAGAAAAGCGTAAGGAGGTGGTTAGGTCCGACAAGCATAAGACGCCTTGAGAGAAATTGGCGACCTTTCCCACTTTCTCAAGGTGGCTTATGACTCGTGGACCTGCCTCCTGAAGCTAGATCGTAAGAAAATGTAAGACGCCCGTTCAAAAGGTGGCGGGACAGGGTGAAGGAAAAGTGTGCAGGAATGATCCAATTGTGCATCTGAATGATGGAATTCCTCAACAGATTGAAGGTATTATCACATTTTTAAAGCAATTGAAGGAATCATGTTTAAAATTGAGTGAATCATTTTCAATATTGAAGCATAAAAGTTCAAATTGAAGCAATACTTTTTGAAATGAAGGAAATCCCGATTATGGCTGCTGCTTCAAAGGCCCCCTGATATTACCGACCAAACCCCACATGAAAAAAGCCCCTGATACGCTTCACCACAGCCAGGTGAGGGGTATCAGGGGCTTTTCTGTCGTTCAGGCATAGACATAGAATTTCACCAGATCCACTAGACCCTGGTCATCCTCACTTACCGGAGATTGAAAGATCCCGATCACCAAATCCATAAATTCTCCCCGAAACAAAAAAGCGAAAATCAGTACAATGCTAATTAATATTGCTGCAAGAAATAATATGTATACAGACCATTTCCCTGCAAACTCCGCCATCAATCTCCCTCCTAAAATACACTTATATGTATTAGACGTTAAAATAAGGAAAAAGTTTCGTATTTTCTGAAAAATGTTTTGATTTCTTTTTTCGGGTAAATCAAATAGGATAGGATTAGATGAATAGAAAGAGGGAAACATATGACTTCGATTGCGCTGCCGGCGGCTGTCATAGCTGCAGTCATCGGATTATTTGCGATAGCACGTGATATTAAAAAGAGAAAGCGATCAACTTCAAAAAGATACATGTTCGTTTTATTTTGGATCTATGTGACAGCTGTTGTTCACTTAACACTTGGCACACTTTCTTTTCCGCCGAACTCGGACGCACCGCTCAGAATCCAGCTTGAACCACTGTACTTTTTAGATGAATGGGCTACTTACCGGAACCTTCAAAGTGTGTCATTCTTTCAAAATGCAAGTCTGACTTTCTACAACTTTATTATGTTTATGCCGTACGGATTTTTCCTGGCAGCTTTATTTGAAAAGAGATTTTTCAAAGCACTGGTGATCCTGTTTTTTACAAGCCTGCTGATTGAAACGACTCAGCTTGTGCTTTCTTACTTCGGCATAACATGGATGAGGGGCTTTAATGTTGATGATCTCATCATGAATACAGCAGGCGGAATACTAGTCTACCTGCTGACGCGTGTTATTTTAAAAATAAGGCTTTGTTAAAGTGGGCTGTTGATTTCCGCTGCAGGGGGACGCTTTCCGCAGGGCGTGCGGTGAGCCTCCTCGACGCTTTGCGTCTGCGGGGTCTCACCTGTCACGCTTCTCCTGCAGGAGTCGCCCTATCCGGCTACAATCACCAGCTGTGCAAAAACAACATTGATCTTTAACATAGCTAAAATAAAATGGCATAAAAAAGAGGTGCTTAGGCATCTCTTTTTTTATGGAAGAGTAGCCCGTATAAGCTCCTATAAATAATAGAAGGTTTGCAGTGAAAGCCACATTACGATAATCTATTTTCTAAGAGCTGAATGTTCAGATAATAGCAGCATGAGATTTTATTGCACAGGAGGGGTTAGATGAACGTCACATATCATCCGCTTGGTGACCAGGCGGTATTGATTCATTTCAGGCAGGAAGTGAGCAGTGAAGTACTCGCTGAGGTTCAGTGTCTGAAAAATGAAATCCAGCAGGAACAGCCGGACTGGTTATATGAAGCGGTACCGGCCTATGCTTCCTTAGCAGTTCATTATGACCTGACGAAGCTGCTTCATAAAGAAGACCCTTATCAATACGTTGTGTCCTTTTTAAAGGAGAAGGCTGTGAATGTAAATCAGGACGCAGGCTTCGAGCAGCGTACAGTTAAAATTCCGGTCTGCTATGGCGGCGAGCTTGGACCAGATCTTGAAGAGGTTGCGCAGCATGCTGGCGTTTCCGCTGATGAAGTGATTAAACGTCATCAAAATGGTGACTATACGGTATATATGCTTGGCTTTGCACCGGGTTTTCCTTATATAGGCGGGCTTGATCCTTCCATTGCAGCACCCCGTAAGGATAATCCGAGAACGGCCATTCCTGCAGGATCTGTCGGTATAGCAGGTAAACAGACCGGCGTGTATTCAATTGAAACACCAGGCGGCTGGCAGATCATCGGCAGAACGCCGGAAAAGCTTTTTGATTTAAATAGAGAGGAATCCTTCCTTTTGCGGGCAGGGGACCGGATCGAATTTTATGCGATAACAGACAAAGAATTTGAGGAGTGGCAGACATGATGAAAGTAGTGGAACCAGGGCTGCTGTCTTCAATTCAGGATAATGGCCGCCGGGGACATCAGGAATCCGGCATGATTATATCCGGCGTGATGGATATATTTTCAATGCGTATTGCAAACCATTTAGTGGGGAATGCAGAAGACGAAGCGGTCCTTGAGATCACACTGACTGGACCGACAATTGAGTTTCAGGAGGATCAGCTGATAGCGATTTGCGGAGCGGATTTTTCTGCCACAATTGATGACAAGCCTGCACCACTGTGGCGACCGGTTGTAGTGAAAGAAGGCAGTACCTTACATATGAAGTTTTCTAAAGTGGGCTGCAGAGGCGTGATTGCAGTCGGCGGCGGCTTTGATGTACCTAAAGTGCTCGGCAGTAAATCAACTTATCTCAGAGCGAAAATAGGCGGGTATGAAGGGCGCGGTCTTGAGAAAGAAGACATCCTCAGTATTGGAGAGCGCAGCAGCCGTTCTCAGGAGATTTTTGAAAAAGTTGATCAGACTCCTATCGACTGGTCTGTATCCGGCGCTTATACAAACCACATTTACAACCGTTCTGTTATGAGAGTGATTCCGGGCAAACAGTATGATGATTTTACTAAGGACAGCAGAGCGTGCTTTTTTGAACAGGATTATAAAATTTCCAAGCGGTCTGACCGGATGGGCTTCCGTCTTGATGGTGAAAATCTTGAGTGCGGATTAAATGGAGATATGCTATCAGAAGGTGTTGCTTTTGGAACAGTCCAGGTACCGGCAGATGGACAGCCGATTATTCTGCTCGCAGACAGACAGACGCTTGGCGGCTATCCGAAAATTGGACAGGTAGCTTCAGTGGATCTGCCTGCTTTAATCCAGAAAAAACCGGGTGAAGCGATCAGCTTTGAAGAAATATCAATTCAGGAAGCGCAGCAATTATTTAAGCAGCGTGAAAAAGAATGGCAGGAATTAAAACGAATGATTGAGATGAAACTGGAGGGATTGGATGGTTAAAATCGACTTGAACTGTGATATGGGCGAAAGTTTTGGCGCTTATAAAATGGGAAACGATGCAGAAGTTTTGAAGTTCATTACTTCTGCAAATGTTGCCTGCGGTTACCATGCCGGTGATCCTTCTGTAATGAGGCAGACGGTCAAACTGGCGCTTGAACACGGGACGGCGATTGGTGCGCATCCCGGATTCCCTGACCTCGGTGGCTTCGGCCGCCGCCAGATGACGGTTTCTGCAGACGAAGCCTATGAGATGACACTTTATCAGATCGGTGCACTTGCCGGTTTTGTCAAAGTCCAGGGAGGCACGCTTCAGCACGTAAAGCCTCACGGTGCTCTATACAATGCTGCTGCGAAGGATGCTAAGCTTGCCGGTGCGATTGCAAAAGCAGTATATGATTTTGATCCTGAACTGATCCTGTTCGGCTTGTCAGGCGGAGAACTGATCCGGGCAGGTAAACAAATCGGACTCACAACTGCTTCAGAAGTTTTCGCTGACAGAACGTATCAGCCGGACGGTACATTAACGCCAAGAACACAAAGTAATGCGCTGATCGAAAATGATGATGAGGCGGTTAATCAGGTCGTGCGAATGGTGAAGGAAGGCAAGGTGCGTGACGTTGATGGCAATGATGTCAGTATTGAAGCTGACACAGTGTGTATTCATGGAGATGGTGCGCATGCACTGGCTTTTGCAGAGAAGATTAATCAGAAGTTAAAAGAAGAAAACATCAGTTTACAAAGCTTAAAATAAAAGGTTTTAAGCCCATGATGCCTTTAGTCAGCATACTTATGCCGGCTAAAGGCATCAGGAGCTTTTGAGACAGCATGAAAGGAATTGAACAGCGATGAAAAAACCAGAATCAAACCGCAGTATACTGCTCGGCGCTGCGTTTTTGATGGCGACATCCGCCGTCGGACCGGGCTTTTTGACGCAAACAACAACATTTACTCAGACGCTTGCAGCAAGCTTCGGGTTTGTTATTTTAATTTCAATCATTATTGATATCGGCGTTCAGATGAATATCTGGCGCATTATTACCGTATCGGGTAAGCGTGCGCAGGAAATTGCTAATGATGTACTTCCGGGGCTTGGTGTTGTGCTTGCCGGACTCGTTGTACTCGGTGGGCTTGCATTTAATATCGGAAACATTGGTGGAGCTGGTCTTGGTACCAACGTGCTTTTCGGAGTATCTCCTGAAATGGGTGCCCTGTTCAGTGGACTGATCGCAATCGGTATTTTCCTCGTGCGGGAAGCTGCAAGGATCATGGACCGTTTTATACAAGTGCTCGGCTTTCTTATGATTGGACTGACTGTATTTGTCATGTTCCAGTCGCAGCCGCCAATTGGAGAAGCGATTACCCGTTCATTTGTTCCTGAAACGGTCGATTTCCTGGCAATTGTCACGCTAGTCGGGGGTACAGTCGGCGGTTACATTACATTTGCAGGGGGACACAGACTGCTTGATGCGGGTCTGAGCGGAACGAAGAATATTCCAGAAGTGAATAAGAGTGCAGTATCTGCGATCGGACTTGCTTCGATCATCAGAATCTTTCTATTCCTGGCTACGCTTGGCGTCGTGGCACAGGGTCTTGAAATTAATCCCGATAACCCGCCTGCCTCTGTATTTCAGCTCGCAGCAGGTAATATCGGTTATAAAATTTTCGGTGTCGTGATGTGGTCAGCGGCAATCAGTTCAGTGATCGGGGCTGCTTATACATCCGTTTCTTTTATCAAGACCTTCAGCCCGGTATTGGCAAAATATGAAAAGTTTCTGATTGTCGGCTTTATTACTGCTTCAACAGCGATCTTTACATCAATCGGTCAGCCGGTCACATTGCTGATCCTTGCTGGTGCGTTAAATGGACTGATCCTGCCAATTTCACTTGGTGTGATCTTGCTTGCGGCACATAATAAGAAAATTGTTGGTGACTACAATCATCCGAAGTGGTTAACAGGGTTTGGGATTTTGATTGTTGTCGTTATGGCTTACCTTGGCGGTTACACGATGATCAATCAGCTGCCAGAGCTATTTTCATAAGAGTATATTAAAAAACAGGATGAGTGTTCATCCTGTTTTTTGCTGGTTGGAAGTGCCTGTTTCCTAAGTGCATGAAGAGGGTGAGGACTGGGCTGAGATGTTGCAATCTTTGCTGGTGTTGTACCTTTTCGGGCTGAATTTGTCGTGGTCCGGGCCGGGATTGTCGCGATACACCCGGGGATTTGTCGCTATTCACACCAAATTTGTCTCAATCCACCCGAACCCGTTCATTTCTTCTAATCAAGCTGTCCGCTAAACCACTCCAGCAAGTCCTTATTCACAATATCCTGCGAAGAAAATGGAACATATATCAGTTCCTGTTTTTTAAATGTCTCTTTAATCTTTTCTAAATGAGGTTTCTCATGCTTTTTCCGTTCCTGCATAAACGTGCCGTCCACATCTTCAGGCAGCACCTTATTTACGATCAGCGTCTTTACGTGCAGGTCATACTGATCAAGGAGCTGCAGTGCTTTTTCTGTTTCAAGTATCGGCAGCCTTTCTGGGTTCAGCACGAAAACAAAGCCTGTTTCCTTAGGGTCAAGCAGGATCTCACGCGCTCTTGAAAAGCGGTCCTGTCGCGTTCTGAGCACATCATAAATCGGATCTTCCACCGGCTCTCCGTCATTTAAAAGGGCAGCATAATTCTCATTCGTTTTTCTGCGCTTTTCAAGCAATCCCTCAATCCAGATGCCCATGAGTTCAGGCAGTGTTAACAGGCGGATTGTGTGACCGGTTGGCGCCGTATCAAAAACGATTTTATCAAACTTCTCGCGTTCCTCTAGTACAATTGAAATCAGTTTATCAAACAGGGCAGCCTCATCTGCACCGGGTGAAGATTTAGCCGTATCAAGCTGCCTGTGAACCTCTTCCATCATACCTGCATGTACAACACCCTTAATGTTAGCTTTCACGCCTTTAATGTAATTCGCCGTTTCAATTTCAGGATCAATCTCAAGTGCGAATAAATTGGGTGCGATTTCCGTGTTCTTTCCACCGATTTTACGGTCAAAAATATCTCCGACGTTATGAGCGGGATCAGTGGAAACAAGCAGTGTGCGGTAACCCTGCTTTGCTGATTTCCATGCAATGGCTGCAGCGGATGTGGATTTACCAACGCCGCCTTTTCCGCCGACAAATAAAATATTATTCTTTAAAATATCCATCCAATGGCTCCTTTTTAGCAGCAACGTATGCCTGAGAGCGGAGATTTCTCCATTCCCATCCGCAGATGCCAGTCGTGAAATTTTTCGATCATATGAGGGTAGAGTTCGAGCGTGTAATAGTAAACAGGGTTAGGGATGCCGATCATTTCTGAATAGAGCATGAGCAAAAAGAGATCATCCTCATTACGCAGCTCGCGGGCAATTTCCTGACGGTGGGGCATGCTCAGCACTTCTTCGTAGTAGGCGATGAGTTTTTTGACATGGTCGAGCATGGGTGAGCGCCTCCTTTAGGTTGAGTTGAGTGGGTGGTAAGGTTTTTCGATCACGTTCGGTTGTTTTTGGGTCACCTTCAGATGTTTTTCGGTCACCTTCACAGATTTTTCAATCACGTTTCATTATGCAGCCGGTAAAAGCAGTTTTTTCGGTCACCTTTAGTGATTTTCCGGTCACCATCATTATTTTTTCGATCACCTTCACAAGTTTTCCAGTCACCTTTTTATATCATCAAGCTTAAACTAAAAAGCAGGAAAGAGCCAATGCCCTTTCCTGCCTTCAGCTTATTCGTTCGGGTCAATTGGCGTCTGGTTTTTAGACATTAGCGTAGAGATCGCTGTCAGACAGATCCATAGTGCGAATCCGAGGATCAGCGCACCGAATACAAATAGAAGTGTGCTTGATTGCTCGTTCCACCAAGCCCATTGTGTAAATACCTGACTGATCATTGCGTAAAGCGTCATGAACATCAGGAAGACCATTGGAATCAGTGTGATCAGATAGTTTCTGCCAAGTCGCTTCAGCCAGATGGAGATCAGTAACAGGTTAATACCGGCTAAAAGCTGATTGGATGTACCGAACAGCGGCCACAGCAGGTAACCACCTGAACCGAATCCGTTTGGACCTTCAGGAATTAATACAAGCGCAGCACTTGATACAACTGCGATTGTTGTAGCAACGTGTGTTTTCTCAAGTGCAGGTACTTTATATTCAGTCCCAAGTTCAGAGATGATGTAACGCATCAGACGAACAGATGTATCAAGCGTTGTTGCTGCAAAGCTGACGACGATGATCGATACGATTGTCGCCGCGACTTCAGCAGGGATGCCAAGACCGCCTGCAAGCTGACCGGCACCCTGAACAAAGTTGCCAAGACCGCCGCCGCTTGCTGCTGTAAAGCTATTATAAGACTCTTTAAATGCATCAGCATTCGGGAAGAACGTGATAACAGCAATGATGGAAATCAGTGCCAGCACACCTTCACCTACAGCACCTGCATACCCGACAAAACGAGCATCCGTTTCTTTATTCAGCTGTTTTGAAGATGTTCCTGATGATACAAGTCCGTGGAAACCTGAAATGGCCCCACAGGCGATTGTGATAAATAGAAGCGGGAACCAGGATACATCATTTGCATCAGGGTTCGTAATTGGTGCTGTAATCTCAGGGTTTGTAAATAGCAGACCAAGATACAGGATACCAAGACCAACTACAAGCTGGTGTGAATTAATAAAGTCACGCGGCTGCAGAAGCTTCCAGACTGGAAGTGTAGACGCGATATACACATAAATCATCAGGATGACAATCCAGATAAAGAATGCACTTGAAATGGCACCAAGTCCAAAGATTCCGGCACCTTCCTCACCGCCCATATAGCGGACAAGGTCGATCTGCAGAATCTGATACTCAGCTGCAAGAACAGCTACAAGGTACATCACAGCGAGTGCCACAAGTGAAGGCACTAGCATTTTTGCGTTACGCTTATACACCGCATGCCCAATCCACACTGCAAGTGGAATCTGTATAAATACAGGCAGTACGCTTGATGGGAATGTGATAAACAGGTTCGCAATGACCCATGCAAATACGGCGTTAACCATCAGTACAAGAATTAAAATAATAAATAAGAACAAAATCTTTGCACGCTGACCAACTAATTTATTCGCAAGTGTTCCCATTGACTGTCCCTTATTTCTGACAGACACAACGAGTGTACCAAAGTCATGAACACCGGCAGCAAATACTGTTCCAAGCACAACCCAGAGCACAGCGGGAAGCCAGCCCCAGTAGACCGCAATGGCAGGTCCCAAAATCGGTGCAGCACCGGCTACAGACGTAAAGTGGTGTCCCCAGAGCACGAACTTATTCGTCGGTACGAAATCGACGCCATCTTTGTAGCGGTGAGCAGGTGTAACGTAGTTCGGATCAAGTCTGTAAATTTTCTCAGCAACAAATTTTGAATAAAATCTGTAGCCCAGCACAAATACAAACAGCCCGATCGCTGCTAACGCAATTGCATTCATTCAGTTTTCCCCCTTAGTTATGTAATCTGACACTGCTATATATAGTATGTAAACACTTTCAATGTCATGTACTATAATAGGTTATTGTGAGAATTGTGTAAATATTAAAATAATAATCTGTTCGGAAAACTAAATTTTTAGTTGGAAAGTCTTATAGTTTACAGGTAATTTCTAAAACCGCCTTCAGAATGGATTGTCTGCCCTGTCACCCATTGAGCCTCTACACTGACTAAAAATGACGCCAGGTTTGCAACATCTGAAGGCTTGCCCACACGCCCCTGTGGCGCACGCTCAAGCAATTCATCTTTTAACTCATCAGTCATCCAGCCAGTATCAGTAGGTCCGGGATTAATCACATTGATCGTGATCTTTTTTTTAGCGAGAACAGGGGAGATCGTGTATGCGAGCGTATCGATTGTAGATTTGGTCAGCGCATAGGAAAGCTCATTTGGCATAGGGCCCTGCACCCATCCGGTTGTCAGGCAGACAACTCTGCCAAAATCGTGATCAAAATGGGTTAAGAACTTTTGCGTCAGCAGCGTGACAGCGCGCGTATTCACTGCATAATGCTGATCAAGCTGTTCTGCTGTGACCGTTTCGATCGTATCGTTAATAGAGACGGCAGCATTGTGAATCAGCGTATCCGGATAGCGGGCAAAGACTGAGTAACAATAGGAAAACAGTTCATTTATTGAATGGACCTCAGCTAAGTTCAGCTCAATCATTTCAGCGTGAACGCTCTTTTCACGACAAAGCTGTAAAATATCATCCGGGTCTTCACTTCGTTCATGAGCGGATACTTCACGGTCATAAGCGTGCCAGTAGGTAAATAAGACATCCATTCCGTCTGCTGCGAGTCTTTCAACCAGTGCAGCACCAATCCCGATTTTTCTGCCAACGCCTGTTACAAGTGCGAGTCTGCGTGCCATACGATCACCACTTTCAGTTTTTTGAATAAAAAGTATTCTCTTTTCTCTATTATAACGTTAACATAGACAAAAGAAATTATTGGAAGTAAAGGTGTGATGAGAAATGGAAGGCGTACAACTGGTGAAACCTTCACAGGTAAAGGAAGAGGCTTATCTTGAGTACATAAAAGAATGGCAGGCATCAGAAGAAGAAATCATTCCACATGCTTCTATATCGAAGAGTAAGAATTATGATGAGCAGATAGACATCTGGCGTAAGGAAGAACAGGGGATCGGCATTCCTGAAGGCTGGGTGAGCGGATCACTGTTCTTTTTAGTCAACGGTGAAGAAAAAGTTCTTGGCGCTGTACACATAAGGCACAAGCTGACAGAACCACTTTTAAAACGGGGAGGCCACATTGGCTACGGTGTCAGACCTGGTGAACGGAAAAAAGGATATGCAACAGAGATTCTAAAGCTTTCATTAAACGAAGCAAGAAACCTTGGAATCAATGAAGTGCTGATTACCTGTGACGATGATAATCCGGGTTCGTATAAAACCATTGAATCTAATGGCGGTGTCAGAGATCCTGAGGATGCTGAAGAAAATGGTGTCCTGATCAGACGTTATTGGATTCGTTAAGATTTTTCATAATTCCGGCTATTTCTTTGATATAGTTAAGTAAGAATAGATGTGAAAGGAACGATCTTAATGAGCAATGCTTCTGAACCGACAAGAATGGATAAATTAAAATCCCGCGAAAAGATTTTCCTCGGCCTGCTGATCGGCGGCGCCCTTGGACTGAATTTCCGCTTAATCAATGTATTAATGATCGATGATATTACCATGCAGACTGTGAGTAACATGGAGCTTGGTATTTACATTTTATTTTTTGTAGTGGCAGTAGCAGGCATGCTGTGGGTGAGAAAACAAAAGAGAATTGAACTCGAAAAGAACCCGGAGCTTGAAAAGAAAAGCTGATGATATTCGCTGAGGTCGACACTGAGCGTTTACATCTCACCCCGCTCACAAAAGAGCATACGCAATTTGTCTTCGATCACTTTTCAGATCCAGTCGTCTGCAGATATCTGCTCGATGAGGAAGTCTACACAGAGCTTGAAGAAGCGGAGAACTTTATTTTGTTTAACGCCTATCATCCCAAGAAAAACAACAACCGCTGGGCAATTGTGAAAAAGGGGAGCGGTGATGTCATCGGAACATGCGGATTCCACCAGTGGGACCGCTTCAACAACATTGCTGAAATCGGTTATGATCTGACGCCTGCTGAATGGGGAAAAGGATATGGCATCGAAGCAGTGGCGGGGATGGTGGAGCACGGTTTTCAGGAGATGAAGCTGAACCGGATTGAAGCTTATGCTGCAAAAGGCAATGCCGCTTCAATGAAACTGCTTGAACGTCTCGGCTTCAAACAGGAGGGACTGGTGCGTGACAAGCATCTGTTTCAGGGGAAATATTATGATCACTACAGCTACTCGCTCTTGAAGCGGGAATGGAATGGCGGTTCACATAGGTGAGCCGTTTTTTCTTTATCAAGGGGAATCCGGGCGGTGATACCATAGGAGTAGTTGAAGGGAATAGCGCAGAAGTTGATGGAAATGAAGGGTGCTGCTGAAGGAATCATCACTATAGTTGAAGTGAATCATTCCTTTCAAAAGCGAATGAAGGAATCGGCCTCAAAATTGAAGGGATTATTTACGATATTGATCGAATGGTTTCCATATTGAAGCAATATCTCTCAAAATGAAGGAAATAACACGATTGTCCTTTCCCCACACTCCCACACAACCTCAAACCCTTTAATCCAGTTCAACCGGCAGCTTCTCTAATCTATACACAACTTTAACAGTGAATCATTAGTCACAACCCCTCAAAACCGCTACAATAGAAAATAATGAATATTCTGTACATGAGGGAGTGAGCGATGTGACTTATGAACTGAATCAGAAACTGTATTTAAATAAAAAAATACTCGTGCTTGGGGGTGACGGCTTTTGCGGGTGGCCGACGTCACTGCATTTATCAAAGCAGGGCTATGAGGTTGTGATCATTGATAACCTTTCGAGGCGGAATATCGATAATGAGCTCGAGGTTGAGTCGCTGACACCGATCAGAACGTTGGGTGAGAGGATCAATTCCTGGAAAGAAATGACAGGAAGCCAGATCCGCCATATAAACCTCAATCTGGCTGAGGATTACGACAGGCTCTTACAGGTCATCAATGAAGAAAAACCGGGTGCCATCATTCATTTTGCCGAACAGCGCTCAGCACCTTACTCCATGAAATCCACGCGACATAAGCGCTACACTGTGAACAATAATATGAATGCCACACATAACCTGCTGTGTGCGATTGCAGAATCCGGTCAGGATATTCACCTTGTCCACCTCGGTACAATGGGGGTATACGGCTACGGAACAGCAGGAGTGAAAATTCCGGAGGGTTATCTGGATGTGGAAGTGACTACAGATCAGGGAGAACGGGTGGCGCAGCAGATTTTATACCCGACAAACCCGGGCTCTGTCTACCATATGACAAAATCACAGGATCAGCTTCTATTCCAATACTACAATAAAAACGATCAGATCAGAATTACAGACCTCCATCAGGGAATCGTCTGGGGGACAAATACGGAAGAGACCAATCTTGATGAGCGCCTGATTAACCGTTTCGATTACGATGGCGACTACGGGACAGTACTGAACCGCTTTTTAATGCAGGCAGCACTCGATTATCCAATCACCGTGCATGGCACAGGCGGTCAGACGCGCGCATTCATTCATATCCAGGATACTGTCCGCTGCATTCAGCTCTCAGTAGAGAATCCGCCTGAAAAAGGGGAGCGTGTCATGATCTTTAACCAGATGACAGAGACTCACCGCGTGGAGGATCTCGCTAAAATGGTGGCAGAGCTGACAGACGGGGAGATTGCATACGTACCTAACCCGCGTAATGAAGCACCCGAAAATGAGCTGCACGTAAAAAATGATTTATTTATCTCAAAAGGGCTGAACCCGATTACGCTGAATAGAGGACTGCTCGAAGAAGTCACTGAAGTAGCTAGACGCTATGCCGACAGGGCCGACCTCTCTAAAATTCCTGCACGAAGCGTCTGGACAAAGAACCAGCAGGCAGGTGTTCCTGAAAAGCGCGAAACTGTCACTGATCAAACCTGACAACTGGAGGCTTTTATGAGAATTGCGATCATAACAGAGACATTTCTTCCCTCAACAGACGGAGTGGTCACAAGACTCTGTGCGTCGATCCGCTGGCTGAGACGCGAGGGACATGAAGTGATGGTGCTTGCACCGGATCACGGCATAAAAGAGTATGAAGGAGCGATTGTAGCAGGCATTCCTGCATACAATTTCTTCTTATATAAAGAGGACCGGAAGTTTTCCTTTTACTCTAAAAAAGTAAAAAGGTACCTTAAAACATTTAACCCGGATATTGTTCACGTGGTAAACCCTTCTTTTCTCGGTGTGACGGGTATTTATTATACGAAGAGGCTGAAGCTGCCGCTGATGGCTTCCTATCACACGCACGTACCGAAATATGCTGATTACTATAACTTTTCCTACCTGAAGCCTGCGATGTGGACTTATTTTAAAACGCTGCATAACCGTGCGAGCCTGAACCTGTGCACGTCAAAAACCGTTCTTGGTGAGCTGCAGGAAAAGGGCTTTCGTAATGTCCACCTTTGGAAAAGAGGCGTTGACACAAAGCGGTTTCACCCTGACTTTTATAACGAAGAGATGAGAACACGGCTGAGTGGCGGAGAGAATGATAAAACACTCCTGATCTTTGTCGGGAGACTGGCAGCTGAAAAAGAAATTGAACGTGTAAAACCGCTGTTGACCGAATCAGATGATTATTGCCTCGCCATTGTAGGTGATGGTCCGAACCGAAAGACACTTGAAAAAGAATTTGCCGGCACGAACACGATTTTTACAGGCTTTCTGCATGGAGAAGAGCTTGCACAGGCCTATGCTTCATCAGATGTATTTATATTTCCGTCCACAACTGAAACGCTCGGACTTGTCCTCATGGAAGCAATGGCGGCAGGCCTGCCAGTCTTAGCTGCAAAAAGCGGCCCGACTGCAGAACAGGTGGCAGATGGTGAAACCGGCGTACTGTTTGACCCGGCAGATCCATCTGACATACTGAGTGTAGCAGATCAGCTGAAAATAAAGGAAGTCCGTGCTAAAATGGGACAGCGTGCACATGAGGAAATTCAGTCTGTCGGATGGGATGAATCCGCCGCACAGCTGATGGATTATTATCACGAAACACTCTCAGTGCACAATAAAGCAGGTAAGTAAGGTGTAAATATGAGAAAACGTGGCGTTAAACAGTTTTATTCCTACAGTCTCATTGGAATTACGTGTGCCCTGCTTGATATCGGGGTACTAAATGGACTGCTGCTGTTGTTTCCGACTCGGGATGCCGGACTGCTGACCGTTTTTAATACACTCGCATACACTGCAGCCGTATTAAACAGTTATATATGGAACTCACGCTATACGTTTAATGTTAATAAAAATAAAAAACAGTTTGCAGGTTTTATTACGCAAGCCATTATTAGTCTGTTTATAGCAAATGGCGTATTTATTGGAGGCTTATGGGTAATCGAACAGCCCGACCTCCTGCCACAGTGGCTTGAAACAAATACAGCCAAAGGCCTGTCCATGCTGTTATCTTCATTATCGAGCTTTTTCTTTATGAAGTGGTTTGTGTTTAGGAAATGATATAAAGTAGTAATGAGAAGAGATTTTGATATTTAAAAAATAAAACAGTGTATTAATTAATATCTAAATGCAGCGGAGCGGAAGGCGGTGACTCCGGGACGATTAGAGGGAAGCTGAGACCCCGCAGAGCGAAGCTCGAGGAGGCTCAGCAACCTCCGTCCGGAAAGCATCCGCCTGAAGCGCAGCGAAACGATTAAGAGGATGGAACATATAAAAATGTCCCATCCTCTTTCTTATTGTCTAATTATTAAAAAACAACTCTGTAAAAAACGGCTGGTTCTCTGTGTTAAAGTCTACGCCGACTCCAAGATAGCCATACTCCGGCTTCAGAATATTCTCTCGGTGACCAAGTGAATTCATCAGCCCTTCATGTGCAAAAATGGCGCTGTATTGACCATAAGCCAGGTTTTCACCCGCCACTCTGTAACGAATCCCATCCGCATCCATACGGTCAAATGGCGACTCGCCATCTAAGTTATCATGCGAGAAAAAGCGGTTTTCAGCCATGTCCGCGCTATGCTTACGTGCTGTTTCACTGACGGCTTCATCCCACTGGAGTGTATCAAGTCCATGCATAACTCTTGCTGCATTGGTAACATCAAAAAGCTGATATTTAAATCCCTCTTCAAGTTCTGCAGAAGGTGCAGCGTACAGAGCGTCCCGCTGGTCTTCAAGATCCTCTGAAACGACCTGAAGCGCAGTGACTGTATTGTTTTCATGCTGATCATAAAAAACTGTTACATAAGCGCCATCAAAGGAAAATAAATCATACTCCCCATCATCCTGCAGCTCATAGCGTACGAACCCTTTCTGTATAGAAGAAAGAGGCTCACCAAGCTCAGCTCTTACTTCATCACGTGTACTGCCCATTTCAAGCGGGAGTGAGGAGGAGATTAGATCCTGATTGGTAAAAAGACCATTCACTTCATTTTCCCCATTATAAGAAACCATAAAAAAGTTTTGATATTGTTCATGATAAGCGTGCCAGTTAACGCCGAATTCGTTCATCGAACTGCGGCTGGCCTGTCCAGCTGCTGCTTCGACATCAGCTTTTGTCTGTCCAAGCTCGATATTATGAATAGCAAACAGCTCTTCAGAAGGGACGGTAAGATCGGGCCGCTCCACTGCAGCTGTTTCATTTTCAGTGGAGAGCTCCGGTGCGTCCTGAATGATCTCATCGATCTCTATAATAAAATCAGTCATTGATTCCAATAAAGATTCCCATGCATTTTGTATACTGCCGCCTTCAAAAGCAGCGGTTGCACGGTCAGATAAGTCACTTACAGCAGACAGATTAACCGATTCAGGAATTTGATCTTCCCACATCGGTTTTGAGAGAAACAGGCCAAAGGCGATGACGATCAATAGAAGTAGTTTTCTCAAAGCGTATTTCCCCCTATCTGTACTTTATTTTACATGACTGTAAGGGTTGGGCGGAAGTGAGAAGGGACTCATCATAGGTCAGGAATGTCAAAAGTATGAACACGTTATAAGGTATTAATACGTACCCTTTTGAATAAAGGAGCAAACAAAAAGCCGCGCGTGTATGCGCGGCTGCAGCTTATCTGACGGCTCCGGGGTGGATGGAGGCGTTTTTAAAAATGATGTAAATAAGCGCTGCGAGTATCACAACTGTCACAGGGAAAGCCCAAAAATTGAGATCAATGATAACCGGTGCACCGATCTGAATGTCTGATACGAAGAATTCAATAATCGGTGTACGCAATGACTCCACCAGAAGCGCAACAACTCCAATCGCAAGGAGCCCAAGTCCGCCAACCAGTCCAAAACGATGAAAAGCTGTTGCGAGAAAGAAGCCTGCATTAAAGAACATAAAGCAAAATAACGAGAGTAATCCGAACTCTGTTAACCAGCTGAATTCGCCTGTTATTGACTCAGAGAGGTGGAGGAACTGAATGTTATCCCATGTCGTAGCTGCAAGTTGTGTATAGGTGAACGTTACAACCACACTAACAGCTGCCATGATCAGCGCGAGCAGTGCACTGAAGGTGAATGCTGAAAGAATAAAAGCCTGCCGGGATGCACCCATGCGCACGCCGTAAGAAAACGTTTCTTTTACTAGCACAAAACCTGAAATGCCGGAGTAAATAAATACGGCCATCGCAGCTGAAATGATGACACTGCCGTTTGTAGATGATGAAAGAACAGTCAGTGGAAGCAGTGTAAAGGTGAAAATGCCCCAGAAAATCAATACTGAAAACCGGTAATCAATCAGAAAGAATCTGATCAGTGCAGACACCTGATTAAACATACATTTTCTCCTCCTTCTCAGTTAAGTACACCATGAGCTCCTGAATCGAGCAGCGTTCTGTTGATAAGCCCATCGCTTTTGCCCGGGCCGGATCCAGGTCATCCCCGAAAATCATGACGCTTTTCTGGCCCATAATTTCAGCCGCATGCAGTACCTGCTTTCCTTCAGTAAAACGATCAACCTGGACAGCCGGTCCACTTACCTGCAGGCTTTTTGCGAGCAGAACATCAGCCGGTTCATGCGTAAGCAGATTGCCGTCTTTTAACAGCACGATCTCTTCGAACAGGTTGCTTACTTCATCAATCAGATGGGTGGAGATAATAAAGGTTCTTGGATGAATTTCATATTCCTCAAGCAGAATGTCGTAAAATGTATATCTTGCGCTCGCATCCATTCCGATATAGGGCTCATCAAAGATCGTGATCGTTGTATGGCTTGCAAGACCAATTGTAATACTGAGCGCTGACTCCATCCCTTTAGACAGACCCTTTGCACTTTGAGAAGGGGAGAGGTTAAATGTTTTCAGTAAGCGCTCCGCCGTTTCCTGCGACCAGTTTGGATAAAATCGGCTCACAGTCTTTAAAACTTCCCGGATCTTCAGCTTGCGTTTGAAATTATTTGCTTCACTGATCATACAGATATGCTGCAGCACATTACGGTTGTTAAATGGCTTTTCTCCATTAATCAGCACCTGGCCGCCTGAAGGCTTGATGTGTCCTGCCATCATTTGAAGCAGCGTCGTCTTTCCCGCACCGTTTCTGCCAAGTAGTCCAATGATTTTCTCATTTCCAATCGTCAGGTTGAATGGTTTTAAAGCCTGCTTACTGCCATAATGCTTTTCTAATTGCTGTATCTCAATTTTCATTTAGGGTCACCCTTTCGAAGTAGTGTATTCAGCTCACTCTCACTAATCCCCAGCTTTTCCGCCTCAGTTTTCAAAGGAACAATATAATCGTGATAAAAACGGTCCTTCCGCTTAGAGAGAATAATCTCTCTTGCCTGATCTCCGACGAACATGCCAATGCCTCTTTTCTTAAAAAGAATTTCCTGCTCCACAAGCTGGTTGATGCCTTTAGCTGCTGTAGCCGGATTGATCTGATAAAACTTTGCGAATTCATTAGTGGATGGAACACGATCTCCGATGCTGTATGACCCTTCAAGGATGCCTGATTCAATCGTTTCGGCGATCTGCTGGAAAATCGGAACATCTTCTCTCAGTTTGTAGTCCATTTTATCGCCTGCCTCATTGGTTAGTTACTTATGTAATTAACAATAAAACCAAAAGGAGAATTAGTCAATAGGTTTTTGGAAAATATTTTTTGTTTGGGGAGTGCGTGTGGGGGTGGTTCTTAGAAAAGCAGTAGGTGTTCGAAGAATGAGAGGTGATGTTCAAAGAAAAACATGTGTGGTTCGTAGAATAGAAGATGCTGTTCGGAGAAAAAACGTCGTGGTCATTAGAATAGTGTAATTAGACCTACTCCACATCATACTTTCAAAACAAAAACCGCACCCCTAAAGGATGCGGTTCATCATCTTATTTTGCTTCTTCAAATGCAGGATCGTGATAAGGGTGAGCAACCCAGCCTTCTTTTTCAATAAAGAGGCGCACGGCCACGACTTCGCGCTCATCAGTCAGTGTAAAGAAGTGAGGTGTATCAACCGGTACAGAAATCACGTCACCAGGTGCAAGGTTTACATCAAAGTAACCTTTTTCTTCACTTTTAATAATGAAAATACCTGAACCTGCAGTGATGGCACGCACTTCATCTTCCGTATGCGTATGTACCTGCTCGAATTTTTTCAGCAGATCCTCAAGACCCGGTGTCTGTTCATTCAGTGAAATCACGTCCCAGTTATGATAACCGCGGCGCTCAGCAAGTGAACGGATCTCGCCGTCAAATACTGAAAGAACAGTTTCTTTATCTTCATCAGAAAGTCCTGTCACACCCTGAAGTGCTTCAGGAAGCTTTGCAGTATCCCACTTTTCATATAATACGCCCTGATCAGCCAGAAATGCCTGAACCTGTTCTTCGCCTTTAATCGTTTCCTGAGTATCTCTGATTGTAATTGTCGCCATTTTTATCTTCCTCCCTGAGTGTGTAGTCGCAGTGCTAAATGTGTCTCAAATAGAAATTCAAATGCTTCAAGATGCTTTTTGGCTTCAAAAGCATTCCGTCCCCAGACGGTAATACCGTGATTGCGGATCAATACGCCAAAGACATTCTCTTCAATTCGTTCTGCTAAAAGGTCTGCGAGGTCCGGAATATGTGCCGGATTTTCGATAATCGGCACCCGTAATACTGCATCTTCTTCCCACAAGTTGAATGCTTTAATGAGCTCCTGCTGGTGAAAAGTAATTTCTCCTTTTTCAGCGTACAGCTCGGAAATCACATTATTGCTTACTGTGTGAACGTGAAGGGAGCAGCCTGCATCTGTTAGTTCATAGACCTTTTGATGTAAAAGCGTTTCAGCAGAAGGCTTTAATCCTGTTTGTTCAACAGGCTGGTTGTTCCGGTCGACTAAAAGAAAGTCTTCATCGGTCCGCTGATACTTATCCTTACCGCTTGCTGTCACTAAAAATTCGAGCGGATCATCGGATACTTTGATCGACAGGTTGCCGCTTGTACCCGGGAACCAGTATCTTGCGCCAAGTGCATCCTTTACATCGGCAAGCTCCTGCCAGCGGGCTTCAAGATCAAGTGTTTTCAACGGTGTACAACCTCCTTTGACTGTTCAAGATACGTAACCACTTCATCAAAATGAGTAAAACGCTTATATGGAAGGTTTAACTCCCTGCATTTTTCCTCAAGATAATCACCACAGACAAATACCAGGTCAGCAAGCTTTGCTGCCTCAAGATCTGTGACAGAATCACCAATGACGATTTTCTGTACATGGTCATCAGCAAGTTCTCGGATGATGCTTGGCTTACAGCAGCCACAGTCATTTGAACAGTGATCATCACATGTATGAGGCCAGGTGATTTGTATCGTATTTCCCGAAAAGTCACTGCCGTTGCAGTAAAGCTGGTTTTCGAGATCATACGGTTTTAACATTGGCTTTACGAAAAAGTCGATGCCGCCGCTGACGATATTCAGGGGAACATTTTCCTTTCTTGTATAGCTGACAAAATCCTCAAAACCATCACGGATTTCAGCTGTTTCGACAACATATTGAATGATCTCATCTTTTAGAGAAGAGGGGAGTGTTGCGAACATTTTCCCTACACCTTCACGGATCGATATTTCCCGGGAAAGAATATGATTTTTGATCGGTTCCCATCCCGGTGGATCAAAGTGCCGCATGATGGAAATAATGTTGTCGGATTTTGTAATCGTGCCATCGAAGTCACAAAAGATTACGCTCGGCATGCGCTCACCCCCATAATGCAAGTGCCTTTTCAAGCTCTGCTGATTTAGCAGCAGCGTCCTCTAAAGTACCACCGGCCTGCACTTCAGCGATCGCATCACGGAACGCTTTTGCACCGGCCGCCGCGCCACCAGGGTGACCATGAATCCCGCCTCCTGCATTGATGATTGAATCTTTTCCGAAGTCCTGAATCAGCTGAGGGACTAACCCCGGGTGAATACCAGCTGATGGGACAGGGAATGCTCGCCTCAGGCGGCTGTCAGAAGTAAGTGCATCTCTGATCGCAAATGTTTCAGCTTTTTCCATCGCAACACTGCCATATGGAGAAGGGAACAGCACGAAATCTGCACCTGCAAGACGAAGCAATTTACCAAGCAGTACCTGATTGGAAATTCCATAAAGCGGTGAAGCGGTAAAGGCACCGGATACAGCAGGGTGCGCCATAATCGGCACATCAATATATGGGTCTTCAGCAAGGCTTTGCAATGTATCAAGCCCGTAAGCGAATACGTTAAATAGAAGTGCATTTGCGCCAAGTGACACTGCTTTTCGTGCTTTCTCTTTTAAATCAAAAGTTCTTCCTGAAAGATTCACTGCATACAACGTGCGGTGGCCTGTGCGCTCATATTCTTCATTCAGCACCTTCACACCACGGCGGATCCGGTCTTCAAAAGGTGTAAGCGGATTATCAAATAAAATCTCATCGTCCTTTACAAGATCCACACCGCCTGCCGCCTGGGCACGGAGTTGTTCTTCAAACAGGTCTGTTCCACGTCCGATCATCCCTTTAAAAATACTCATTAGAAGCGGGCGATCGTGTACGCCAAGCTTATTTCTGATGGAATCAATCCCGAACTGGGGACCGGGGAACTGCTGCTCAAGTGATTCATCAAGTTCAATATCAACAAGTTTCACTTCACCATCCAGTGAAAGCTTTCCAAAAATCGTTGTCAGGATCGCCGGAATATCAGCGCTGAAGTTTGCTGCTGGATAGGCGATTTTAATTAGCCCTGCCTTACGTTCACCGAGGTGGCCCGCTGCCGCTGAAGGTGGCGTTTCGCTCACAGACACAACCTCACCTTTGTGCTTTTTCAACTGTTCCTGATCAACCGCCGGCAGGTCCGTCCACGAACCAACCGTCAGCCCAAGCGCGATAGACTCAGCCTTTTTTTCTAAATTTCCTTTTGCATCATGTACAAGATAAGTCGCTGTGATCTTTGACATAATAGACATCCTTTCAAAAACAGAAATAAAAAATCCGCTCCCAAAGAGGAAGCGGACATCTACATGAACGTTCTTCCTCTTATCCTTCAGCTGTCGCTGTGAGAATTAGCACCTTGAATCAGCGGTAAATCGCTGAAACAGGTTGCCGGGTTTCATCGGGCTCGTCCCTCCACCTGCTCTTTATAAGAGTTTCATACGTATTCGGTTGGATTTAAAATCATGTACCGAATTATGGCAGACATCTTCAAAAACGTCAAGCTGCTTTTTCAGAAAATTATATTATTGTGATTTCAGTTTATGAGTGACATTGTGTTGTCACCTATAATTTGGCGGGTGATTTCCGCTTCAGGGGGACGCTTTCCGCGCGGCCGGCGGTGAGCCTCCTCGTCGCTTTGCGCCTGCGGGGTCTCACCTGTCCGGCTCCTCGCGCTGGAGTCGCCCCTTACGCTTCAATCACCCGCTGTGCAGGTACTAAGATTTCTTCAAAAAATTGAAAAGTAAGAGAGATAATTTAGCAACCAACTATATATACTTCTTAAAGATAACTAAGCTGTTGACCGGAGTGTAAGGCGGCGACTCCGGGACGATTAGAGGGAAGCTGAGACCCCGCAGGCGATTGCGTCGAGGAGGCTCAGCAACCTCCGCCCGGAAAGCGTCCGCCTGGAACGCAGGTCAACAGCGGTTCCCGTAAGCCTCAAAAAAATAATTTTAAAAAAACTCATTGACAAAACGTCACTCTATTCCGTAAACTTGCAATTATGAATTCGAAATAACCAATAACAACCAACTACATATACCACTCTTATCGAGAGTTGGCTGAGGGAATTGGCCCTATGAAGCCCGGCAACCGGCCCGCTGTATACATTCAGCAGGGACACGGTGCTACATCCAACAGACGTAATGGTCTGAGAGATAAGAGGTCGAATCAGTCTAATTCTGCCTCTTTCTATCTTAGAAAGGGGCTTTTTATTGTTTAACTTTCTAAAGCTTGGCTGTGATTTCCGCTTCAGGCGGACGCTTTCCGTGGCCGGGCGCTGAGCCATCAGGCTTCGCCGTGATCGTCTCACCTGTCCCTTCCTGCCACAGGAGTCGCCGCCTTACGCTCCAATCTCAGCTGAGAATAAATGTAAATGGCTTTTACTAAGAATGAATCAAACAAGGAGCGTGAAACAATGGGTAAGGCAGAACGGTTGAAAAAAGCACGGCCGCCGGTACAGAAAAATACACACGATGGCAGACTCCCGCCAGGTCAGACGCTGACAGAAAAATTTCCGATTCTGCATGAAGGCGAAGTCCCTGAATACAATCTTGCTACATGGGATTTCACGCTGTTTGGTGAAGGTGCAGAAAAAAGGACATTCACATATGACGAACTCATGCAGCTGCCGCAGACGACAGTTGTAAAAGATATTCACTGCGTCACAAGGTGGTCGCGATTTGATAATGCTTTTACAGGGGTCACCATCAGAGATCTGCTGAAAGACTTTGAAATTCCTGAAGGCACAAAACACGTTATGATTTATGGGGATCATGATTATGAAGCCAACTTACCACTTGAGGATCTATTAAAAGATGATATCCTACTCGCTCACTCGTTTGAAGGGAAGCCGCTGACAGCGAAGCATGGTTATCCATTCAGGCTGGTTGTCCCGCACCTGTATTTCTGGAAGAGTGTGAAGTGGATCAGAGGTATTGAATTTTTACAGGAAGACCGCCCAGGGTTCTGGGAGCGTAACGGATTCCATAATTACGGGGAAGTATTTAGAGAAGAGCGTTTTTCAGGAGAGGATTTAGATATTCCTGAAGATGAGTGGCATAAAAAAGAATTCGATTAAAGGAGAGGAACGATCATGACAAATGTACGTGAGCACGTGTATGAACCATTTACTGAACAGAGTGTCCTCGTTTATTTAGAAAACAAGGGACTGATCACAGATATTGAGCAGGTAACGTGTAAGGAAGTAGGAGACGGCAATCTGAATTACGTGTTTATCGTGAAGGATCTGCAGACTGACAAATCACTTGTTGTGAAGCAGGCGCTGCCATATGCAAAAGTTGTCGGTGAAAGCTGGCCGCTCTCGCTTGATCGTGCACGGATTGAACGCCAGGCACTGCAGGAGGCTGCGAAATACGTACCGGCGCTTGTGCCGGAAGTATTCCACTATGACGATGATTATGCAGTGACAGTGATGGAAGACCTCTCAGATCACGTGATTCTCAGAAAAGGATTACTTGAAGGGAACCTTTACCCTCATATTTCAGCGCACATTGGAACGTATCTTGCTGAAAATCTGTTCAACGCCTCTGATGAAGCGCTTGGACCGATTGAAAAGAAAAAGCTGGCACGTCAGTTTGTGAATCCGGACCTGTGTGATATTACTGAAAAGCTTGTATTCACAGATCCTTATCAAAATGCTGAATCAAATTCCTATCCTGAAAACCTTCAGGAAACAGTGAAGTCACTTTGGGAGGACGATCGTCTAATCTTTGAAGTCGCAAAATTGAAAAAACAATTCCTGACTGAAGGTGAAACGCTGCTTCATGGAGATCTTCATACAGGCAGTGTGTTTGTAACGGAGAAATCGACAAAAGTCATTGACCCTGAATTTGCATTTTATGGTCCGGCAGGGTTTGATATCGGTGCATTCATTGCCAATCTTACGCTGAATTATATCGCGCAGCAGGAGAGAGCTGATGAAAATAAGCGCACTGAAATCAGTGAGTACCTGCTTGAGACAATTGAACAGACATGGGCAGTATTTGAAAAGCGCTACCGCGAGCTGCTGCTTGAAAAAGGGTTTGAAGAAAGACAGCGCACAAATCAGTATGCAGACTATGTACTCGAAAAGATCTGGCAGGATACGCTTGGATTCGCCGGCTGTAAAACGATCCGTCGAATCATTGGACTTGCGCATGTTGAAGACATCGATGGAATTGAAGACGAAGCAGGCAGACTGCAGGCACAGCAACGTGCGATTGAAACAGGCAGATCACTGGTTTTCAACCGCACAGTATGGCGCTCACCGAAAAGTCTGACTGCTTATCTGAAGGGGCTGGCAAAATGACAAACTTGATTAAACCGGTGATCTGGGAAGGCGATGCGATCCGCCTGTTGAATCAGCAGAAGCTTCCCGGAGCAGTGGAATATATCTTTTTAAAAACGATTGAAGATGTGTGGGACAGCATTACGGAATTAAAGGTAAGAGGCGCGCCGGCGATCGGCATCACTGCTGCATTTGGACTTGCTTTATGGGCAAAAAACAGCAATCTAGATCAGACGGATATTTTAAAAGCCGAGCTTGCTGTCAAAGCAGCGTATCTCAATTCTTCCCGTCCGACTGCAGTGAATCTATCCTGGGCGCTGCAGCGGTTATTGAAAGTCGCTGAAGAAGAACCAACATCTGCAAAAGTGATTGAACGTCTTGAAACAGAAGCGATTCTAATCCAGCAGCAGGATGAGGAAACGTGTAAGCGCATTGGGGAGTACGGTTTTTCGCTGCTTCCTGATGACGCAACGGTTCTCACCCACTGCAACACTGGCGCAATTGCCACGTCGAAATACGGCACAGCACTTGGCGCATTTTATATCGCAAAAGAGCGCGGGTCTGACATTCACGTGTATGCAACTGAAACAAGACCTGTTTTGCAGGGAGCAAGGCTGACTGCGTGGGAGCTTCAGCAAGCAGACATTGACGTCACACTCATCACAGACAATATGGCTGCACACGTATTGAGAACCAAAAACGTTGACGCGATCTTAGTCGGCGCCGACAGAATTACAGCCAATGGCGACACAGCAAATAAAATCGGTACATACGGACTTGCCATTTTAGCAAAAGCCCACGGTATCCCATTCTACGTCGCTGCACCGCTCTCAACCATTGATCTTGAAACTGAAACAGGCGATGACATCATCATCGAAGAAAGAAACGCAGTAGAAATCACCCATCTCGCCGGCAAACGAATCGCACCCGAAGACATCCAGGTATTCAACCCGGCATTCGACGTAACACCACACGGCCTGATCTCAGGCATCGTGACGGAAAAAGGAATCGTCAGAGGAGATTATCCGACGAAACTAAAAGCATTATTTGAAGAAGTAACGGTTTAATTTATTTAATAAAACCCATTTTTATCCTTGCGCAGCTGAAGATTGGAGTGGAGGGCGGCGACTCCTGCGGGATGTGACGGACAGCTGAGACCCCGCAAGGCGAAGCCTGAGGAGGCCCAGCGCCGTCCCCGCGGAAAGCGTCCGCCCGAAACGGAAATCTTCAGTCAACTTATATTGAACACTTATAGACTAAAACTTTACTAAATTAACCTTTTAAAGGAGTGCAGAAAATGAAAAAAGGACTTATTTTACTATTACTCTCACTAACACTCATCCTTGCAGCATGTACAGACCAGCAGCCGGCTTCGCAAGAGGAAGCACCGGAAGAAGCAGTAGCAGAAGAATCGACTGAAGCTGCAGAAGAAACAGAAGAAGCTTCAACCGAACAAACATCACAGGCAGGCGATGCAGAAATCCCGGCAGCAGTAGACAAGCCGCTTAAAATCGCTGCCATTATGGAGTTCTCAACTGGCACATTCGCTTCCCAATACGTAAGCGGACTTGAAGCACAGGTTGAAAAGTTTGGCGGAGAAGTACAGATCTACAATGCTAACAACGACCTGTCACAGATGGCGAATCACCTTCAGACAGCGATCAACCAGGGCGTGGATGGAATTCTGATCGACCACGGCCGTGCAGAAGCATTGAATCAGGGTGTAGAAGAAGCGCTTGAAAAAGGCATTCCTGTTGTAACGTTTGATAACGACATTACTGTAGACGGTGTAACAGCAATCAGCCAGGATGATTACAGCCTTGCATGGGGCACGCTGAAGCAGATGGCACAGGACATCGACGGGGAAGGTAACATCGTGTATGTATGGGCAGGAGGCTTTACGCCGCTTGAAAGACGTAACGTTATCTATGAAGCATTCCTTGAGCACTATCCAAATGTATCAGAAGTCGCGCGTTTTGGAAGCGTGAGTAATAATACAGCACTTGATTCACAAAATCAGATGGAGGCTGTACTGAAGAAATATCCTGAAGAAGGCTCAATTGATGCAGTATTTGCACCATATGATGAGTTTGCAAAAGGTGTGACGCGTGCGATTCAGCAGGCAGGACGCGATGAAATCAAAGTATACGGCATTGACCTGAGTGATGAGGATCTTCAGATTATGCAGGAAGAGAACAGCCCGTGGGTAACAACGGCGGCAACAGATCCTGCTGAAGTAGCAGGCGTACAGGTGAGATTCCTGTATCAAAAGATTGCCGGTGAAGAAACGCCTTCAATCTACGCACTTGATCCATCAGTTGTAAACGTAAGCGACCTTCCGGATGAGCCTGTCACAATGGCTGATGTTGGCCAGCATATTGAAGGATGGGGATCACCGAATGCTGCGCGTTCACCTTGGATGGACGCACTGGAGGCGAAAAACGGACAATGAGTTATCTTCAGGTTCAACAACTTACAAAGTCATTTGGTCCAGTCAATGTGCTAAAGCAGGTGGACTTCTCAGTTGAACCTGGTGAAGTTCATGCCTTGCTTGGTGTAAATGGAGCCGGTAAAAGTACGCTCGTTAAAATTTTATCAGGCGACTATGAAAAAGATGGGGGCACGATTTTAATTGAGGGGGAAGAAGTACATTTCACTTCCCCATCAGACGCCCAGGAAAAAGGAATCGCGATCGTTGTGCAGGAAGTGGATACAGGTCTGATCCCAAATCTGTCAGTCGCTGAAAACGTCACGCTCGATCTGACCGTTGGTGGGAAAAACAGCAGACCGATCAGCTGGAAAAAACGAAAGCTGATTGCAGAAGAGCGGCTGGCGAAAGTTCAGACACAGATTCAGCTGAATCGCCTGGTAGAAGACTGCACGCTTTCTCAAAAACAGATGATCCTTTTAGCGCGGGCAGTGGCATCTGATGCAAAAATTATTATCTTTGATGAGCCGACTGCACCGTTAAGCGATCAGGAAACAAAACAGCTTTTTAGCGTGATCGAAGAACTGAAGGCGCAGGGAATCGGGATGATTTACATCTCCCACCGCATGCAGGAAATCAAGCAGATTGCAGAGCGCATGACCATTATGAGAGATGGAAAAGCCGTAGCAGTATATGAGACAGACAGTGTATCAACTGAAGAAGTAGTAAAAACGATGCTTGGCAAGCAGCTTCATAAAGCAGATTATCATCACCGCGATTTCAGTGAAGAAACCGTTTTTGAAATTGATCATATAGCCGTCCCTGAGACAGGTAAACAAATCAGTCTTTCAGTTAGAGCGGGTGAAATTGTCGGGATCGCAGGGCTCGTTGGTGCAGGAAAATCAGAAACAGCGAATGCGATTTTCGGTGTGACGAATGCAAAAGGCAAGTGGCTGATAAATGGCAAGGAAGTAAAGGTGAAAAGCCCGCGTCACGCTGTTCAGGCAGGACTGTCATTTATTCCTGAAGAACGCCGTAAAAGCGGTGTGCTGATCGAGTCGAATGTGCAGGAAAACCTGTCACTTCCGGCGCTTAAGCATTTTACAACAGCAGGCTTTATCAACCGGAAAAAAGAACACCAGTCGGCACTTCAACAGATACAGGAGCTCGGGATCATTACATCTTCTCCAAAAGCTTTGATGAAGCACCTCAGCGGTGGTAATCAGCAAAAGGTATCGATTGGCAAGTGGCTGAATCATGACAGCAGCGTGTTTATGTTTGATGAACCGACAAAAGGGATTGACGTCGGTGCAAAAAACGATGTCTTCCGTCTGATCACACATTTAGCTGATCAGGGGAAAGGCATTTTATATTTTACGAGTGAATTTGATGAACTACTCCAGATCGCAGACCGGATTCTGGTCATGGCGGACGGGGAAATCACTGATGAAATGCTGAATCAGGAAGCGACAGAAGCACGTCTGATGACAGCAGCGACAGGAGGGAATGCAGTTGAAACAGCTGAATATCAGCAGCGATTATCCGCAGCAGGCAGATCTTAAGGAGCGGATCGTCAATTTTTTCATGAAATTTGGCACACTCCTGGCACTTGCACTGATCATACTTATTTTCAGTCTGACAAATGAGCAATTTTTAACATACGGCAACATCACAGATATTCTCCGTTCGATTTCGATTGTGACGCTTGTCGCTATCGGCGTTACGTTTTCCATGATTGTAGGTGGATTTGACTTATCAGTCGGATCCACTGTCAGTCTGGCAACCGTTGCAAGTGGCGCACTGTTAGTCTGGTACAGTCAGGAACTTCTTGTCGTCCTGCTTGTGCCGCTCGTACTCGGTGCTTTGATTGGACTGATTAATGCATTCATCGTGGTGAAAATCAGAATTCCTGATTTGATCGGAACGCTGGCTGTCATGTATATCATCAATGGTGTGCACCTGACGTATACAAAAGGTTATTCAATATACAGCAATATGCCAATGCCTGATGGAAGTGGTACAGCGCCTGGTATTTTTATTCCGGCGTTTCAGTTTATTGGACAGGGCAGATTGTTCAACATTCCGTTCCCTGTAATTTTAATGGTCGTAATCGTAGCGCTCGTCCATTTATTCCTGAATTACACGCGTGCAGGACGTCTGTTTTATATGACTGGTGGCAATAAAGAAGCGGCACGTCTTTCAGGTGTGCCTGTGAATCGCTATCGTACATACGCTTACGTAATCAGCGGCGTGTTCGCAGCACTTGCCGGAATTGTACTCGCAGCACGCATTGGTACAGGGCAGGTGTCAGCAGGAGATCCGCTCCTGATGGACGGCGTAGCAGCTGCACTCATCGGCTATTCTGTATTTGGTGCAGGTAAGCCGAACGTGATCGGGACGTTTATCGGAGCTATTATTATCGGGATTTTGTTAAATGGTCTGACGATGATGAATGTACCGTATTATGCGCAGGATATTATTAAAGGTGGAATTTTAGTTGGTGCGCTTGCGCTGACTTACTTTAGGAAGAAGGAGTAGTTTTTGTGGATTGGACCTTTTTCGAGTGGGTGTCGTGAACCTGGGTGAGGTGGTGCGTGGCAGTGCAACGAGAGCGAAAAAAAGAAAAGGTGACGTAATTAATTGGATAGGTGATGGAATCATGTCAAATGCCAATTGAAAAACGAGCCTATAAAACGCAGATGACAAAATAACCAAAAAGGTGCCGCAATTACTCGCAAAGGTGATAGATATAACCAGGAAGCTGACCGAATTAACGCCACGACCACAACTCCGCACCCGTGCGACTATGTCACGGCTCGCGTCAATCAAGGCTGCCCGCGCGCCAATATCACCCGCATATCCAAACGCCAAAAAGCGCTCATGCCAAGCATGAGCGCTTTTTCCATCTTACTTATTCTCCGCGGCGGTCATTATCAAAATCATCAGGGGCATAAGGGTTGTTATGACCACGCTGATCATTTTCAGGGAAATCATCCGCGTCATTTACACTGTCCCACGCAGAAGTGTCACGTGACAGGTCGTCTCCGCTCCAGTCATTATCAACCGGGCGCTGATCAACGTCGTCATGAACGGCTTCCTGAGGGGGTGTTGAAGCAGTGTGCTTAGATCCTTCGTTACGGTTCTCCTGCTTCATTTTTTCTCTTTCCATTCTTGCATTTTCTTTGTTCATTTCAGTGTTTTCAGCTTTGCGCTCAATCTTATCAAGGTAGCGTGAAGCATTGTCGCGTCCGCCAAGACCAAATGCAAGGCCGAATGCAAGTGCAACTGCACCAAGGATCAGGATGAATGCTGAGTTAACAATCGTATCTGCAACACCAAGCTGATCAAGTGCCATGAACAGGGCAAGTGCCATAATTGCATACTTTGCAACTGAGCTCAGTACTTCAAGCTCTGAACCTTCAAACAGGCTCGCAAGGATACGTTTTACAACATTTGCAAGGATGATACCAAGTCCAAGAATGACAATCGCTGTGATCACGCTTGGCAGGAATGCAAGGACAGCTGTACCAAGGTCTACTAGGAAGCTGAGTCCTACAACCTGGAACGCTTCTACTACAAACAGAATGACAACAATAATCTGTACAAGATAGCCAACGATATCAGATGGCGTCATGCCGTTTCCGGAAGCTTTCCATCCGCCTACGCGAAGCTGGCTTGTAACATTATTGAAGCTTAGTCTTGCAAGCAGATCTGCCACAAAGCGGCGGGCCCATTTACCAACAAACAGACCGACAAAGATCAGCAGAATTGCAATAATAATGTTTGGAATCATCGCCATCACGTCATCAAGCATATTAATCGCAGGGTCTGTAATACCTGCAACCTGCAGACGTTCAAGCGCTGAGATTGTCACAGGAATCATAATCAGAACGAATACAACTGTACCGATGATTGAAGAAATTGATGTGTCTTTAAGTGCTTTATCAAATCCAAGTCTTGCACCAAGCTTGTCAGCTCCAAGTGCATGCAGGAAGTTAGAGACAATATCTCTGACAATCTTTGCAACAATCCAGCCAATGATAAAGATCAGTGCAGCAGCTACGAGTCTAGGAATAAATGACAGGAAGCTTGCAAGCATGCCGCTGAATGGTTCAGAGACTGCATCAATGCCAAGTGCACCGAGAATACCCGGCAGGAACATCAGTAATACAAGATAGAATACAATCGTTCCGGCACTATCTACATAGCTTCCGAGGTTAGAAGAATCTTTAACATATTTACTGTCACGTACTTTACGGTTCTGAACGAGCTTATGTCCAACCTTGACCACGACTGTTTTCAGTACAAGTGCAAGCACGTACGCTAAAAGCAGGATGAGTGCAGCCGTCAGGATATTTGGAATAAATGCCAGAATCGTGCTCATCATATCGACAAGCGGTGATGCAATGATGTTAAGGTTAAGTATATTGAAGAATAAAATAAAGACAAATACCATCACAATCCAGAATACAATGGTTCCGGCCACTTTTTCAGGTGTCCATTTCTTAGGCGAATCTTTGTCGCCTTCTGCAGTTGATGAGCGCCTTTTCGGGGTTCCGTATTTACGGATCACACCTGTTTTCTTAAGGAGCTTTTCTACACCTGCAGAAATCGCCTTGGCGATAATAAAGCCGATCAGCAGTACGAGCAGAGCCAGCACAAGGTTTCCAAGTGAATTCAGAAAACCGCTTGTATTGAAGCCGTCTCCTCCAAACCAGTTATTATTCATAAAAACCCTCCTCAGTATTTGATGTTCAAATTATCATTTCCCTTGTTATGACATGGAAAAACAATTTTCTGAAATTTTTTTCATCAAAATAAAAAAACTAGTGCGTTTGCACTAGTTTTGATCATTTACTCCGACTTTTAGCAGGTGTATCTCTTCAAGGTTTAAATGCCGCCATTCACCAGCCGGCAGTGATCCAAGGTGGATATGTGAAATGCGCACTCTTTTCAGGCTGGTTACATGGTTGCCAAAAGCGCTGCACATGCGGCGGATCTGCCGATTCAATCCCTGTTTTAAAATAATCCGAAATGTATATTCACCTGTTTTTTCAGCAAAAGCAGGCGAGGCGGCTTTGCCTTTAATCAGCAAACCGCCGGCACGCATTTTTGCAATCATTTCGTCTGATACAGGACGCTTCGTTTCTACGAGATACTCCTTTTCCTTGTCAGCAGCCTCCTTCATGAGCGGATTCACAATGGAGCCGTCATTTGTCAGAAGCAGCAGCCCGGTTGATGCTTTATCCAGTCTGCCGACAGCAAAAATCCTCGTGTTGAAGTTAAGGTAGTCGACAAGGTTGCCCTCTACTTTCTGCTGCGCTGTACAGGTGATGCCTGCCGGTTTATGAAAAGCAAGATAGATGCGCTCAGCAGGCTCCGGTAAAGGCTTTCCATCAATTAGAATCTCATCTTCAGGCAGCACTTCAGTGGAATGGGTACATGTCACACCATTTACCGTGACGCGCTTCTGCTCAATCATTCTGCCTGTTTCGCGTCTGGAATATGCACCGCTTTTCGCTAAAACAGTTTGAATATGCTGCATTTAGAGTAAATATTTCTCCACAACGTGCGCGACGCCGTGATCCATATTTGTTTTTGTCACAAAGTCAGCTTCCCTCTGAATATCCTCAGGTGCATTGCCCATCGCAACGCCAAGCCCTGCATACTGAATCATTTCAAGGTCGTTATAACTGTCACCGACTGCGATGATTTCAGAACGGTCAATCTCAAGCTTTTTCGCCAGCTGTTCAAGGCTTGTCCCTTTTGTCACGCCAGCCTCTGTGAATTCAAGGAAATATGGCTTTGAGCGGTATACGCTCAGTGTGCCTGAAAGCTCCTGCTTCAGCTTATCCTCAACCTTTTTCAGCACGCTTCCTTCTTCAAGCATCAGTACCTTCACAACCGGTTCCTTTACCGCCTGCTTGAAATCATCTGTCAGTGCAACCGGAAGACCGGTCAGAGTAGATTCGATCTGTGTATATTCATTATCCACAGGTGTCAAAATCGCTTCATTGACATACGTCTGGATTCCGACGTTTTCACGCTGGCTCAAATCATACAGGTGGTGAACCGTCTCAGGTGATAACGTGCTTTCAAATAACAGCTCCTTCGTTTTTGCATTAAAAATATTTGCTCCATTATATGAAAGAATATAACTTCCGTAATCCGCGAGACGGAGTTCATTCGCTGTATCCCACATGCCAAATGTCGGGCGGCCTGAAGCGAGCACAACTTTCACGCCTTTTTCCTGTGCCTTCATGAGTGCAGCAGACGTTTCTGGTGAAATGCTATGGTCATCCTGCAGTAACGTATCGTCCATATCTAATACAATCATTTTATAGGTCATTTTAAGTCTCCTTCTTGTACATACATATTCTTATTTTACTTGAGGATAGAAGGAGAGGCAAGGTGGGTGGGAGGTGTGATGGGTCTTGGAAAAGAGTAGCTGACACGATAAAATGCCCGGTGGAAACTTTCGAAGTTTCCACCGGGCATGTCGCTTTTGCAGTTATGACGTTCAAATGAGAAGCAGCACTCAGTTTTGCATATATGGCATTTAACAGCATTCAATTGTGGTTTTACAGCGGTCAAACGAAGAAATACTGCATTCAAATGCAATCTTACTACATTCAACCAGGTCCTACGCGAACACTGCATCATCTATGGAAGAGGGTGATGATCAATCCCGTTATACTTCACAAGATACAGATCATCCTCCACATAAATCATCCGCTGCACCATGCTTTCATACTCTTCATACAGCTGGTTTGGATCCTTTTCATCCATATACTCAGCTGCAGGCTCAACACCGTCTGTGGTGATTTCAAACAGCATTGCGCCCTGACCTTCAAATGACAGGTTCATATCATCATTTCCTTCATATAACATGATCGGGAATCCATACAGTCCGCGTTCCTCATGTCTGAAAAGGGCTTTATGATCATATTGAATCGGGGAATGCGTGCCGCGTCCGCCGATCACTTCTACATCCTTTTCAACAGGATTCGAGAAATCTGTAATATCGAAAAGTGAAATCTTCATGCCTTCCTGTCTGACAATCGGTGCTTCACCAGGCTTTGTTTCTTCAAGCGACGTTTCCACGCCAAAGCCGATCAGGTGATTGTCATCAAGTGGGTGAAGGTACGTGCTGAAGCCCGGGATCTTGAGTTCGCCAAGTACTTCAGGTGCTGTCGGGTCAGACGTATCAATCACATATAGCGGATCCGTTTCCCTGAATGTTACGATATACGCTTTATCCCCCATAAACCGCGCTGAATAAATACGCTCACCGGGTGCAAGGTTTTCGACAGAGCCGCTCATCGCCAGCTGTTCATCTAAAATATACAGGTTATTCACAGAAGGCTGTTCCTCTGACCACATAGACCCTTTTGTAGTTGCTGCACGGAAATATCCATTATGCTCATCCATCGAAAATTGATTTAGGATACGCCCCGGGACTTTTCCCTGTGCGGCAAACTTCACGTTCAGACCATCTATTGAGAACTTATAAATTTCCGTCTCATCCCCAGCGCCTCCGCCAGCCGGCATAATATCCATCGTATCCATCATCGGAAAGAAGGTATGCTGCATGGCTGCGATATACAAATTGTTTTTAGACATATAAATCTGTCCGCTGCTGCCTAAATAAGAATGGACCGTTGCTTCTGTGTCCGGTTCGTTAACCGGTACTGCTGAAATCGTTGCGTATTCAGTACTGTTTGACTCAGGTATTTTCTGAATCTGATCAACCGGCTGGATGAAAAATTCATCTGACACTGCCGTATCTTTTATATAAGGCTGGAGTCTCGCGTCAGCCTCTTCATTTTCCCGCATGATCCACACATCAGGGTGATGATTAGTCACCAGGTACAAGACGTCATCCACCATTCTTGAACTCGCCAGATAGCCTTCAGCAGAAAACTCTCTCGTCAACTCAGGGGCAGCGGGATCAGTCACATCATAAACTTTAGCAGTTGTCGTACTCACTTCCTGCCCGGGTTGACTATGCCAGAAATCACCGACTGCAACGAGCGTATCTCCACTTAGGTAAAGAGATGATCCATAAAAATTTCCTTCCCCGAGTAAAATTGTATGAACCGTTTCAGTTGATCCATCCTCTAAGATCTTTTCGATTTTGATATTTTGATTCTGATAGAGCATGTAAATGTAGCTGCCATCCGTCTGCACAATGTCAGCTTCCTCAACCCCGTCAACCTGGTTATTGACAGTAGAGAAATCACCGCCACCGCCGTCTGCCGCACTACCCGCAGAATCTGCACTGCTTTCAGACGCTGCCTCTTCCTCTGCAGTTTCAACGCCAAAGCCAAGCGAGCGGCTGTTTTCCAGCAATGCCGCAAAATGATCTCTCAGCTCCTGCTCATTTGTAAAAACAGGTAGGTCCGTCACGATTTTAAACTCAATCGCCTGCTCACCTTTTAGTTTCAGACCAAGTGAGGACTTGATTTCATCTGATAAATGGAGCGTATAAAACGCACCATTTTCATATCCTCCATCAGGAGGGGTTACTCTCAAAGTGTGACCTTCATTTTCCAGTTCAATTGAAACCGGCGTTTTATTGCCTTCCTGATCCTCTACAAAAACCGTTTCTTCATTAACAGTTTCTTCACGCATTTTTTCAGTGAAATTCATTTGCCACGTATGATCACTGAAAACGGATCTGACTTCTGCACCAGTTGCCGTGCTCGTCACTTCAGGCTTTTGTAAAAGGTAAAAAGCCAGCCCGCCGGCAGAAACCATTAAGACAATCAATATAAATAGCCACTTCTTCATCTGCTGCGACCTCCCATCAAATTTGGGTCAAAAAAATCTGCCTTCATTTTCCTTGTTACATATAAGACGTGAAGATGTCAATTAAGTTACAGAAATAATCTGAAAATGGCTTACACTTGAGGTGAAAGTGTTTTCATAATACCCTTATGTAAAAGAGGAGGGTTTCACATGGTAAAAGTAGCAATACAGCTCTGGTCAGTAAAAGAAGCAATGGAAGAAAATCCTGAACAAACAATCCGCGCACTCAGCGAAGCAGGATACGACGGCGTTCAGCTTGCAGGCGATTACGGCAAAACAGGCGCAGAATGGAAACAGATTTTATCAGACAACCAGCTTGGCGCAGCAGGAATACATATGCCGGTCACTGCACTTGAAAATCAATCAGAGCTTGATCACTGGATCAGCTTCAGCAAAGAAATCGGCAATACAAAACTGATCATTCCTTTCGTAGATGAAGAATGGCGCACGCTCGAAGGCTATAAAAAACTGGCAAAACTGATGAATAAAGCAGCAGTTTCGCTTGGAAAAGCCGGGATTAAACTCGGTTACCATCACCATGATTTCGAGTTTCAAAAGGTTGAAACGAGTATGACAGGATGGGACGTCCTTGAAGAAACGATTAATAAAGATCTCATTCACCTCGAAATTGACGTCTACTGGACAGAATATGCAGGGATTCATACATATAATCTGCTAGACCGCTTAAAAGGGAATATTTTCTCTATCCATTTAAAAGATATGATAGAAGAAAACGGTCACAAAAGAACGGCTGCAATCGGTAAAGGAAGCCTTGATTTGAAAGGCTTTGCTGACCGCGTGAAGACAGACTGGCTTGTTGTCGAGCAGGAGCATTTTGACGGTGATCCGCTTGAAGAAGTGAAGCCGAGCGCGAAGGTTGTTAAGGGCTGGTATGAATGAGTTTTGATTCGAAATCCGGGGTGCTGCTCCGGGTTTTTTATGTGTTTGAAAGGTGGGTCAAATGTCACTATTCTACGAAGCGGCCACTTTTTTCTAAGAAGGTCTTATGTCTTCCTATGAACAATAGTTTCTATTCTACGAACCAGTTAGTTTATTCTACGAACATTGCATCTTTTTCTGCGAACCCCGACGTTCTAGACCCACATAATTATCCACCCCCAAGCATAATTACCCGCCTATATGAACAAAAATTTCTATGAATAAACCTAATTTTAAAAAAATTTTTCAACTCCCTCCCTCGAACTATTTACCTAACCGAAATAGTTGATTTATCAGCGTTCAGGGACAATTGGATTACCACCAGAACCCTGATCTGACAGGCTTGGACAGGGCTTCCTCCATTTGATCGAATTCCCTCTCTTTGGTATAGTTGTTTGAAAATTGTGATTGAAGAAAAAAGGGGAATTTGTCGATGAAGGTGTACTTGTCAGTGGACATGGAGGGGATCTCAGGTCTTCCGGATTATACATATGTCAGTTCAAATGAAAAAAATTATGAGCGCGGCCGGCTGATCATGACGCACGAGGCGAATGCAGTCATTGAGGCGGCGTTTGAAGCAGGCGCCACAGAGGTGCTTGTCAACGACTCACACTCTAAAATGAACAACATTGTCATTGAGGAGCTTCACCCGGATGCGATGCTGATCACAGGGGACGTGAAACCATTTTCAATGGTGCAGGGGCTTGACTCGACGTATGACGCGGCAATCTTCCTCGGCTATCACGCCCGCGCAGGTCAAAAAGGGGTCATGTCACACGCGATGACGTGGGGCGTCCGCAATATGTGGGTGGATGATGAGGTAGTAGGTGAGCTTGGTTTTAATGCAATGGTCGCAGGACACTTCGGCGTTCCGGTTGTCATGGTTGGCGGCGATGATTGTGCAGCCGCTGAAGCAAAAGCGCTCATCAGTGGTGTGAAGACGGCAGCGGTTAAAGAAACGATCTCAAGGTCGGCAGTAAAAAGTCTGACGCCAGTCAAAGCACGTGCACTGTTAAAAGAAACTACAGCTGAAGCTTTAAAGAACATTCAGGCGAAGCCATTAATCGCATCTGATGCACCTGTTTTTAAAATTGAATTCACCAATTACGGCATGGCGGAGTGGGCGAATCTGATGCCCGGCACAGAGATAGAGCCGGACACCTGTATCGTGACATTCAGAGCTAAAAACATCTTAGAAGCATATCAGGCAATGTTAGTCATGACAGAGCTTGCGATGCGCACATCATTTTGTTAGGGGGGAGCAGCAGGTGGCAGGATACATAGCAAAACGTTTTATGATGATGGTCGTAACCATCCTTGTCATTGCAACACTCACATTCGTATTAATGAATGCGATTCCGGGATCACCATTTAACGAGGACCGCGGAACGAGTGAAGCAGTACAGGCAAACTTAAATGCACACTTCGGACTCGATCAGCCGCTGTATGTGCAGTACGTCATGTATTTAAAAAGTATCGCAACATTTGATTTCGGACCATCGATCAAAAATCCGAATCAGACAGTGAATGATTTACTGGGAAGAGGGTTTCCGATTTCAGCAGAGCTCGGAATCATCACCATTCTGCTCGCCTTAGTCTCAGGTGTCGTGCTCGGCGTACTGGCAGCGCTCAGACATAACGGCGTCATTGATTACCTGGCGATGACACTTGCAGTGCTCGGGATTTCGATTCCAAACTTTGTACTTGCAACGCTTGTCATTCAGCAGTTTGCGGTAAATTGGGGCATTCTTCCGGCCGCAACATGGTCGAGTCCCGCACATATGGTACTTCCGGTTGTTGCACTGGCAACAGGCCCGATGGCGATTATCGCCCGTCTGACCCGCTCAAGCATGCTTGAAGTACTGACGCAGGATTACATAAAAATGGCACGTGCAAAAGGGCTGACACCTTTTAAAATCGTTGTCAAACATGCTTTGAAAAATGCGATGCTTCCAGTCGTCACGATTCTCGGCACACTGGTGGCCGGTATTTTAACTGGAACGTTTGTTATTGAAAAAATCTTTGCGATTCCCGGCATGGGTAAGTATTTCGTCGACAGTATTAACGACCGTGACTACCCGGTTATTATGGGAACAACAGTCTTTTATAGTACGATTCTTGTGATTATGCTCTTCCTCGTGGACGTTGCATACACGCTGCTTGATCCGCGGATTAAGCTCGTGAAGAAGGGAGGAGAGTAGGATGAGAAAAACAGTTGAAAACCCTCCTTCACATCAGGAACAGATTCCAGATGACTGGTTCCGCCCGGTCGGACAGGATCGTGAAAAAGCGGAAGAGGTTGTACGCCCGTCGCTTTCCTATTGGAGAGACGCGTGGAGAAGGTTACTGAAAAACAAGCTGGCAATGGCCGGACTGTTATTTTTAATCGGTCTGGCATTTATGGCGATATTCGGCCCAATGCTGACGCCGCACTCGCCAACAACGCAGAACTTACCGAATCAGAACCTGGCGCCTAACAGCACACACTGGTTTGGAACGGATAATCTGGGACGTGACGTATTCGCAAGGACATGGTACGGCGCAAGGATCAGTTTATTCGTCGGACTGATGGCCGCACTCATTGACTTTACGATCGGCATCATTTACGGAGGAATCGCCGGCTACAAAGGCGGCAGAACCGACTCAGCGATGATGCGCGTCATCGAAATTTTATACGGACTGCCTTACTTACTCGTTGTCATTCTGCTGCTAGTTGTGATGGGACCAAGTCTTGTAACAATCATTGTAGCCCTGACAGTCACCGGCTGGATTGGGATGGCGCGGATTGTCCGCGGTCAGGTGATGCAGATTAAAAACTATGAATTCGTCACAGCTTCCCAGTCATTTGGTGCAAAAACATCACGGATTATCCGTAAGAACCTTTTGCCAAATACAATGGGACCAATCATTGTTCAAATGACACTAACCGTACCAACAGCCATTTTCGCAGAAGCATTCCTAAGCTTCCTCGGCCTCGGCATCCAGGCACCACACGCAAGCTGGGGCGTCATGGCCAACGACGCACTCGGCGTCATCATCTCAGGCCACTGGTGGAGACTATTCTTCCCGGCATTCTTCATCTCACTCACCATGTTCGCGTTTAACGTACTCGGTGACGGCCTGCAGGATGCCTTAGATCCGAAACTGAGAAAGTAATCGCTTTTTTAGAAAGTTATTTTGATTCTTGCACAGCTGATGATTCTCGCTGCAGGGGGCGACTCCTGTGGCAGGAAGGGACAGGTGAGACAGAGCATGGCGAAGCCTGCTGTCTCACCGCCCGGCCACGGAAAGCGTCCCCCTGAAGCGGAAATCATCAGCCGGCGTACATAAGCAAAAATAAGATAGCAGGAGTGAACAACAGATGACTGTAGCAGACAGAAAACACCGTACAGTCGATGGGACAACAGCAGGCAAGCCTGTCCTTGAAGTGCGCGACCTCGAAGTAACATTCAAAACCTACGGAGGAACCGTACAGGCCGTGCGCGGTGTGAACTTTGACGTATATAAAGGAGAAACACTCGCCATCGTAGGAGAATCCGGTTCCGGTAAAAGCGTGACATCAAGCGCAATCATGGGGCTGATCCCATCACCACCCGGCGAAATCACACGCGGCAACGTTCAATTTAAAGGAAACGACCTGACGAAGCTCTCCAAAAAAGACATGCGGGAGATCCGCGGCGTTGATATCTCAATGATCTTCCAGGATCCGATGACGGCGCTGAACCCTACTTTAAAAATAGGCGATCAGTTAACAGAAGGGATCCGCCAGCACCAGAAGCTGTCAAAAGCACAGGCGAATGAAAAAGCGCTCGAGATGATGAAGCTGGTAGGCATCCCGAACCCTGAAGAGCGGCTGAAGCAATATCCTCACCAGTTTAGCGGAGGTATGAGACAGCGGATCGTCATTGCGATTGCACTCATGTGTGAGCCGGAGCTGCTTATTGCAGATGAGCCGACAACAGCGCTTGACGTCACGATTCAGGCACAGATTCTTGAACTGTTTGAAGAAATTCAGAAGAAAACCGGCGTTTCCATTATCCTGATCACACACGATCTTGGCGTTGTAGCAAAAATCGCTCACCGGATTGCCGTGATGTATGCAGGTAAAATTGTTGAAATCGGTACAAAGCGCGAGGTCTTTTATCAGCCTGAGCATCCTTATACGCAAGGGTTATTGGATTCAGTGCCGCGACTTGATTTAAAAGGGAAGCCGCTCGAGCCGATCGAAGGCACACCGCCAGATTTATTTTCACCACCGGCCGGCTGTCCATTTGCAGCCAGATGCCCGCATGCGATGTTTGTGTGTGAAAAAGTGGTGCCGCCATCAGAACGGCTGTCAGAAACACACCAGGCAGACTGCTGGCTTTTAGATGAAAGAGCACAAAGGTAACAACTGGTCTGAAAGAGACGTTTCCGGTTGATCCGGACAGCTTTCAGGCCGGCAAAAATAAAACACCTTAGGGGGAATCACAGCATGAAAAAATGGGGAATCTTTTTATTTTCAATCGTCATGGTGCTTGTACTTGCAGCCTGCACGGCGAACGATGAAGCCGGTCAGGAAGAGCAGGATGAAGGCGTCCAGAGCGAAGAAGGCGGAGAGAAAGTCCTTCGCATGAACAACGGTACCGAGCCTACTTCAATGAACCCGCCAATCGGTTTTGACGCATCATCATGGAACGTACTGAATAACGTAATGGAAGGACTGACGCGTCTTGGTCAGGACGACCAGCCACAGGAAGCAATGGCAGAGTCATGGGAAGTATCTGAAGACGGACTTACATACACGTTTTCAATTCGTGAAGATGCGAACTGGTCAAACGGAGAGCCTGTAACAGCAGAGGACTTCGTTTATGCATGGACTTACATGCTTGAGCCTGAGACAGCATCTCCCGCAGCGTTTCTTGCTTACTTCATTGAGGGCGCTGAAGCTTTCAACGCAGGTGAAGGCAGTGCAGAAGACCTTGGTCTGACTGCAGTAGACGAAAAAACATTTGAAGTAACACTGACACAGCCAACTGGCGCATTCTTAAATATCATCTCGAACCCTTCATTCTTCCCGGTGCATAAAGCAACCGCTGAAGAAAACCCTGAGTGGTTTGCTGAAGCTGACACGTTCGTTGCAAACGGACCATTCAAGCTTGAAGCATGGGAGCATGACAGCGAAATCGTCATGGCGAAAAACGAAGAGTACTGGGATGCAGAAACTGTAAAGCTTGATAAAGTTCACTGGGCAATGGTCAGCGATACAAACACTGAGTACCAGATGTTTGAAAGCGGAGACCTAGATATGACTGAAATTCCTGCAGACAGCGCTGAAGAATTGATTGACTCTGAAAATGTGGTCATCGAAGATCAGGCTGGTCTTGCATTCTACCGTTTTAACGTAGAAGAAGAGCCTTTCCAGAACAAGAAAATCCGCCAGGCGATCGGTAAAGCCGTGAACCAGCAGGAGCTTGTTGATTACGTAACGAAAATGGGTGAAGTACCAGCAACAGGATTCGTTTCACCTGGATTTGAAGATGCAGAAGGTAACGACTTCCGTGAAACAAACGGCGACCTTCAGACATTTGACGCTGAAGAAGCAAAAGCACTTCTTGAAGAAGGTATGGAAGAGGAAGGCTATGACGAGCTTCCAACGATCACACTGACTTACAGCAACACAGAATCAAACCGTATCGTCGCTGAAGCAATCCAGCAGATGGTCAGCCAGAACATCGGCGTTGACATGGAGCTTTCAGCTTCAGAAAGTAACGTATTCCTTGATGAGCAGCGCGCGTTGCAGCACCAGCTGTCACGAAGCTCATTCCTGCATGACTACGCTGACCCTGTAAACGCACTTGAAAGCTTTGTCACTGGTTCATCCATGAACCGTACAGGCTGGTCAAACGAAGAATACGATCAGCTGATTGCTGATGCAAAAGCAGAAACAGATGAGCAGGCACGCTACGAGCTTCTATATGAAGCTGAAAAGCTGTTAATGGAAGAAGCACCAATCTTCACACTTCACTACTACAACCAGGTTTACCTGTATGCAGACAGCATCTCTGATGTTGTACGTCACCCGGTTGGATACCTTGAACTGAAGTGGGCAGATAAAGAAGCTTAAGTTAAAATAGGAAGTGCCGCTTGGGGGCGGTGCTTCCTGTTTGTTAGGTTGGTTAGGGTGTTTGTGTGGTTGGACGTGGCAGTGGTTCGGCGTTTGCGCCCGGGTGTTCGGCGTTCAATCGGTGATGTTCAACGCAATGGTGTTAACCTTCGACACTCAACAGCACAACTTCAACGCTCATTAACAGATGTTCGCCATTTAGGGTATATCGGCCTACGCGTCACAAGGGTTTTATTAAGCAAAAACCACTTCTGTTTTCTGAAAAGCGGGTTACCCAACCCCTTTTTCAGAGTACAGAAAGGAGCACGACACAAATGATCTTACCTAAACGACTTCAAAGTGGTGACACAGTCGGATTTATCGCGCCGGCGAGTCCGCCAAATATTGAAAGCATGGAAAAGTCCATCACATTTTTCACATCACTCGGATTAAAAGTAAAAGAAGGCAAACACGTCCGGAACGTCCACGGGTACCTTGCAGGAACAGACGAGGAGCGGCTTGAAGATCTTCACGCTATGTTTGCTGACCCTGAAGTAAGTGCAGTGATCTGCGCTGGCGGCGGTTACGGTACAGGGCGCATCGCTGACAGCATTGATTACGACCTGATCCGCCAGAATCCGAAAATTTTCTGGGGCTACAGTGACATCACCTATTTACATACAGCTATCCGTCAGGAAACAGGGCTCATCACGTTTCACGGTCCGATGCCGGCTTCTGATATCGGTAAGGATGAGTTCCATGAGCTGTCAGGTAAAATGTTTGCGCAGCTGTTTGAGCCGAGAGAACTTCATTACACTGAAGCGATCGGTGAGTTAAACCTGATTTCAGCAGGCGGTGCGACAGGTGAACTGACAGGTGGAAACCTGACGCTGATCGTAAGCACATTGAATACAAAGCACGAACTCGACTTTAAAGACAAAATTCTTTTAATAGAAGATGTAGATGAAGAGCCTTATAGAATTGACGGAATGCTGAGCCAGTTAAAATCAGCGGGTAAGCTGCAGGAATTAAACGGTATTGTCGCAGGTGACTTCAAAAACGCAGTACCAACAAACGGCAAGCCGTCACTTTCACTGGATGAAGTGCTCCAGCATTATTTAGGAGACCTCGGCATTCCAGTTGTATCAGGATTTAAAATCGGCCACTGCGAACCTCATTTCTCAGTTCCGCTTGGTGTAAACGCAAAACTCTCAGCTGCTGATAAAACACTGACGCTGCTGCCGGGTGTAGAGTAATGAAGATCCGCTCTATTGAAACGTTCCGCGTAAGAGTGCCGCTCAAAAAACCGTTTAAAACAGCGCTCAGGACACTGACTGTTTCTGATTCTGTGATCGTAAAAATTACGGATGAGGAAGGTCGCACAGGGTACGGTGAAGCACCACCGACACATGTGATTACCGGCGACTCACTATCAAGTATTGAAGAAGCGGTTAATGGCATCATCGCGCCGAAATGTATCGGACAGTCACTTTTAAACAGAGAAAATCTGCTTCATATCGTGAACACGTCAATGGTGCGCAATACGAGCGCGAAGGCGGCTGTGGATTGTGCGATTCATGATCTGCTCGCACAGCACGCCGGCCTGCCGTTGTATCAATTCTTAGGCGGCGCGGCTGATTCATTTGAAACAGACTATACGGTTAGTGTGAATGAGCCCGATGAAATGGCTGCAGATGCAGCACAATTTAACAATGACGGCTTTTCTGTTTTGAAAATAAAGGTTGGGATCGGCGCAATTGAAGATGATCTCAAGCGCATCAGGGCAATCCGTGAGAAAACGGACTGCACGCTGAGACTTGATGCGAATCAGGGGTGGACGGCGAAAGAGGCCGTGTATGCGATCAGCCGGATGGAGGATGAGGGGCTGAATATTGAACTCGTCGAACAGCCGGTAAAAGCCCATGATCTTAAAGGTTTAAAATACGTGACAGATCATACATATACGAAAATTATGGCAGATGAAAGTGTCTTCAGCCCGCAGGATGCCATCCAGGTGCTGGAAATGGGTGCTGCGGATCTGATCAATATTAAGCTCATGAAAGCAGGGGGGATCCATCAGGCACTTACGATTGCAAAGCTTGCTGAAGCCTATGGAATTCCGTGTATGACCGGCAGTATGATTGAAACGAAGGTCGGCATCACAGCAGCTGCCCACTTTGCAGCAAGTCAGCGTAACATTACGCGCTATGATTTTGACGCACCGCTTTTACTTGCTGAGGATATTGTAAATGGAGGCGTGCAATTTAACGGGGCCCGGATGACATTTAACGAAGCAGCGGGTCTTGGCATTGAATCAATTAAGGAACACGCAGTCCTTGGGGAGGTTATCAAATGAGAACAGCACACATCAATGTAACAGCAGCCACACTCTGGACAGAGCCGGCGTCACCACGCACACTTGATCAGCCTGCGCTTGAAGTCCCGGTTAAAATGGAGGACTGGCTCGGCGGTATGACGGCTGAAGAGCGTAAGGCGCTGCTTGATGATAATAAAGTGCAGTCGCAGGTGCTTTACGGTGACACCGTTACAATCGAAGAAGTGAAGGGTGACTGGGCAAAGGTCGTTGTATTAACTCAAAGCTCTAAAAAGCATCCTGCAGGCTACCCGGGATGGATTCCGTTGGCACAGCTGACTGAAATTGATGCTGATGATATGGAGCCGGCTGAGGAAAAAGCAATCATTACATTAGACTTCACCCACCTTTTAAATGAGAATGGGGAAACGCTGGTAAAGCTTGCATTTACAACCATTCTGCCGGTAACAGATTTGGACGATGAAAAAGTGGAAGTGCATACGCCTCACGGACAGGCTTTTGTGAAAAGAGATGCAGTAAAGCTATTCACTGAAGAGCTTGATCAGGGAACGCCTGAAGCGATTTTAAAAGATGGGGAAAGATTTCTGGACTTACTCTACCTGTGGGGCGGTATGACGCCATACGGCTACGATTGCTCGGGCTTCAGCTATTCAATGATGAGAGCGAACGGCTATCTGATCCCGCGTGATGCATCTGATCAGGCAGCGGCGGGTAAAGAGGTTGCAAAAGAGGATGTGCAGCCGGGAGACTTAATCTTTTTTGCTTATGAAGAAGGAAAAGGGCGCCTGCACCACGTAGCGATCTATCACGGGGACGGCAAAATGATTCATTCACCGACGCCGGGGAAAAAGATTATGATTCAGGAAATCGCAGGAACGTTTTACGAAAAAGAATGGTGCCAGACAAGGCGCTACTGGCAGGAATGAGGAGGAAGACACCATGAGCGGGCAGAAACTGCTGGAAGTAACAGACCTGAAAAAACACTTTGATCTCGGAAAAAACCAGCTGTTAAAAGCGGTAGACGGGATCAGCTTTGACGTACATAAAGGGGAAACGCTTGGACTCGTAGGAGAATCAGGCTGCGGCAAATCAACAACAGGACGCACAGTCATGGGGTTATACAACCGGACTGAAGGTGCAGTGACATTTGACGGGAAAGATGTGCACAGCATGTCTGAGAAAGACCGATTCGATTTCTTGCGCAACATGCAGATGATTTTTCAGGATCCTTACGCTTCACTAAATCCGAGATCAACTGTCCTTGAAATTATTTCAGAACCGATGGAAATTCACGGTCTTTATAAAAATCAGAAAGAAATGAAGGAAAAGGTGTATCAGCTCCTTGAAGATGTGGGACTGAACCGCGATCACGCCAACCGCTACCCGCACGAATTCTCAGGCGGTCAGCGTCAGAGAATCGGAATCGCACGCGCACTTGCGCTCGATCCTGACTTTATCGTAGCGGATGAGCCGATCTCAGCGCTTGATGTATCCGTGCAGGCACAGGTTGTCAATCTGCTGAAATCACTCCAGGAGGAAAAAGGGCTGACTTATTTATTTATCGCCCATGATCTTTCGATGGTCAAGCACATTTCAGACCGGATCGGCGTTATGTACCTTGGTCGCATGATGGAGCTCACGACAAGTGAGAAGCTCTATGACGAGCCGCTCCATCCATATACAAAAGCACTGATGTCAGCGATCCCGATCCCGGACCCGGATGTAGAGGAGTCACGCGAGCGGATTCTGCTTGAAGGTGAACTGCCGAGTCCGATCAATCCGCCATCAGGCTGCGTCTTCAGAACGCGCTGTCCGGTCGCGACAGCACATTGCGCTGAAGCTGTTCCGGAGTGGCGCGAAGTACGCCCGGGACACTTTGCTGCATGCCATTACGCAGAGTGAGATGTTTGTATCTCCCGCGTTGTGGGAATAACAAGATTAACTTGATCACAAGCGGGAGGGATTCATAATGGGAAGACTCATTAAACGCGCAATCAAATACGGACCGATCGTGTACCCGTTCATCCGTAAGTTTTTAAATAGCCGTAAAGCGAAAAGATATTAAGTGAGGAAGACCGTCCTGAGGGGTGGTCTTTTTTATTGGGGTGTGAGAGAGGGAAGAGGCAGGGGAAGGATTGGGGTCACATCCAATCAATTTCGGGTCACCTCCGTGAAATGTAAGATCACCTTCACCAGATTTTCGGTCACCTCCTTATTTGAATCGAGAATTTAAGGTCATCTCTCCTCATTTTCCGGTCACCTTCCCGAAATCTCAGGTCACATTATCAAAAACCCGAATCACTTCAAGTATTTTATTTCCATGACCACAACCCTATGCTGCTCACGATCGTACCGTTTGCACAACGGATAATGACGAATCATGTCGGAAAGTATTTTGGCAAAAGGTTTGCTATTTCCAAAACCCCATGCTATGATTAGTCCATGCTTAATACGTAACACCATCTAATTCACATGTTATCAGGAACTTTTTACATTTTCCGATCATGTAAAAAGCTTGTGATAGCATGTGAATTCTTTGTTTTTACTCAGCTATTAAGTAAAACTTAGAACACAGTGGAGGAATTACCCATGAACGAAGGTACAGTAAAATGGTTTAACGCAGAAAAAGGATTTGGCTTCATCGAAGTAGACGGCGGCGAAGATGTATTCGTACACTTCTCAGCTATCACTGGCGAAGGATTCAAAACTCTTGAAGAAGGTCAAAAAGTTAGCTTTGAAATCACTCAAGGCAACCGTGGCGACCAAGCTGCTAACGTTGTAAAATTATAATTTTACACTTTCAAAACACCCGCTTCTCTTTTGAGGAGCGGGTGTTTTTTTGTTTTAGAGGCACAGGGGGGACGGAGTTGAGTGGTTCGTTTATGTAGTGATTCTAAAAATGAGTAGCTTGGGGACGGAGTTCAGTGATCCATTTTTGTAATGATTCTAAAAGTGACACACCACAAACTCCGTCCCCAAGTGAAACGTTTTTAGAGTCATTCTCACCTACCCACATCATCCTCCCTTCAGCTTAAAAATCAGTCGGATTGCAATGGCAGTCAAGGTCAGAAAAGGGATCAGCATGTAGTAACCTGCATCCGTTCCTCGTCCGAAAACGAGCCAAGTGAATAGTTGGAAGGATAGTACGGCTCCGCTTCCTGTGAGTGCGAGGAGGATTGCGTCTGAATGAGTCAGATTGTTTTTAAACCATTCTTGGTAAGAGGGTATGCTAAACAGCAGTGCGAGCAGCAGAAATATAGCGGCTGGAAAGACAAGGAGATCTCCTGTCAGGGACTGGTATCTGTATTGAAGGTATTTAGAAGTTGCTGATAACATTAAGCCGGCAATTAAGAACAGGATATTTATTTTCATTTTTTCGCCTCCGGTTCATGATAATAATATGTTTCCACATGTCAGGCGAAATTCCTCTATGTAAAATACCGTTTTAAGAAGGATCTTAACAGGGAATGCAAGAAAATAGGAGGAGGGGAATGATGATGCAGCTGCTGGATCAGACTTTTTATGAGAAAAATGCGCTTTTGCTTGCTGAATCTCTGCTCGGGAAGCTGCTGGTAAAGGATACCCCTGAGGGCAGGGCTTCGGGGATCATTGTGGAGACTGAGGCGTATATGGGGGCTGATGATCGTGCGGCGCACAGTTATGGGAACCGAAGGACGCGCCGGACTGAGATTATGTTTGGGAAGGCGGGTTCTGTTTATACGTATCAGATGCATACGCATACGCTTGTCAATGTGGTGGCGGCTGAGGTGGATACACCACAGGCCGTGTTGATCCGTGCGGTGGAGCCGGTTGAGGGACTTGATTTAATGGAAAAAAGGCGCCCTGGCAGAAAGCAGGTTGAGTGGACGAATGGTCCGGGTAAGCTGACGAAGGCGCTTGGTATTGCGATGAGTGATTACGGCTCGCATTATACAGTGCCGCCGCTGCAGATTTTTGAAGGCTGGTCGCATGATTTTGAGATCGTAACCGGTCCAAGGATCGGCATTGATAATACAGGTGAAGCGAAGCATTATCCGTGGCGGTTTTTTGTAAAAGGAAACCGGTATATTTCGCGTTAAATAAAGGGAGGAATTGAAGATGGCTTTTAAAGCAGTAATGGTTGATTTAAAAGGTGATCAGGTAGAGGCGAAGGTGAAGGACATTTCAGAAGACCAGCTTCCAAAAGGAGAAGTGCTGATTAAGGTTGCTTACTCAAGTGTGAACTTTAAAGACGGGCTTGCGGGGTTAAAAGACGGTAAGATTGTTCAGTCATATCCATTTATACCGGGAATTGACCTGTCTGGTACGGTGGAATCTTCAGATGACAGCCGTTTTCAAAAAGGGGATAAGGTTATCGCAACGAGCTATGATATTGGTGTTACGCACTTTGGTGGATATAGTGAGTATGCGCGGATCCCTGCAGATTGGGTAGTGCCGCTGCCTGAAGGACTTTCCTTACGTGAGGCAATGATTTTCGGGACGGCAGGCTTCACGGCAGGGCTATCTGTACATAGGCTTGAAAAGGAAGACGTCACACCTGACGCAGGGGATGTGCTTGTGACCGGTGCAACGGGTGGTGTCGGCAGTATGGCGGTTGCGATGCTTGCGACAAAAGGGTATCAGGTCACTGGCAGTACAGGGAAGTCTTCAGAGTTTGAATATCTGAAATCACTTGGTGCTGCTCACGTGATTTCACGTGATGAAGTCTATGACGGCGGTAAGATCAGGCCGCTTGATAAAGGGATCTGGGCAGGCGCTGTCGATCCTGTAGGAGGGGACAGTCTGGCATCTGTTTTAAGTAAGATGAAGCAAAATGGATCCGTTGCAGTGAGCGGACTGACAGGTGGAACGAAGGTGCCTGCTACTGTTCATCCATTTATCCTGCGCGGTGTGAGTCTGCTTGGAGTGGATTCTGCGTACTGTGCCATGCCGCTCCGCGAAAAGGTCTGGAAGCGACTTGATTCTGATCTTAAGCCCGAGAACCTTGAAGATATGGTCGATCGTGAAGTAGAGCTTCAGGATGTACCGCAGGCGATGGCGGATATCATTGAAAGTAAGATCAGAGGCCGCGTACTTGTAAAAGTGGCGGGAGAATAAATGGAGTGAAAGCTGCCCGGCATGTGTATGGATGCCGGGCAGCTTTTTAGTGACTTGTTCAGGTTTTGCGTTAAGTTGTAGCATTTTATCCTAAGAATGTTGCAATCCACCCGGCTGTTTGTATCTTTTCCAGTTCAGGATGTACCAATTAAACCCGATACTCGTACCTTTCCTTACTCCACACTCACATAACCGGTTTCCTCTACAACCCACTGACCTTCATCAGACAAAATCCAGTCGATCATCTTCTGTTCGTTTTCAGTGCGTTTACCTACTGTAATCGCATAAAATTCTGCCGAAAGCGGATAACTGTTATCGCGGATGGATTCCGCTGACGGCTTAACTTCTTCAATCGCAATCAGCTTGATATCCCCATTTCTCACCATTTCTGTGGAAAAGAATCTGTAAGAAAAGCCGATCGCATTGCCGTGGTTACGGTAATCAGATGTTTCTTTGATGATCCCGCCCATTCCGGTGACGATTTCTTCACCAGGGGCTTCCATAATCGGAATGTCACCCATCAGTTTTTCAAGTGCAGTCTGACTGCCGCTATCTTCAGGTCGCTGAAAAGCCTGAATCTCTTCATTCTCACCACCGACTTCCTGCCAATTGGTGATCTTTCCGGAGTAAATGCCCTGAATTTCTTCAATCGTCAGAGAATCAACCGGATTTTTCGCATTGACAAAAAAGACGAAAGCTTCACGTCCGATCGGTGTCATCTCAAATTCGTGACCTGCACGTTCAGCTGCAAGTTCCTGCCTTTTGGAAGGGCCTGCTACGAAAATAATATCCGCTTCTTCCTCAATCAGCCGCTTGTAGGCATTATCCGTCTGTGTGGACATCACTGTCTGATTGGATTTACCCACATGTGGATAATCGTCTTCAGGATAGACTGCCTGAACAAAAGCTGAATACAGTGGATAAAGTGCTGTTGCACCGTCTAATTCAGGGAGATCGTCCTCTAAATGAAGTGATGCTTCCTTAGGCATTGAGACAGCTTTCGTGCCCGATTCAAATGGTTCATGAGCTCTCAGGTCCACTTCTGCTGAATTCGTAATACTTTCAAGGTAGGTATCATAAGCAGCGATACTGCCGACTGTAATCAAAACGGCTGCTGCAATGCCTGCAGCTGAATATGCGAATTTTCTACCCTGAACCAGACGGAAAAGCCTTAAAATAAATAACAGGTAAACGGCAATACTGGTGGCGATCAGAATAACGACTGCACGCTGACCGCTTTCGAATAACAGAAAGAGACTGCCGATGATCACAAAAAAGACTCCTGCCATTCCGAATACGATTGCTGCAAGTAATCTTAAACCGTTGTTTTTAGGCCTTTTTTCCACCTGCCAATTCCTCCAGTCGTTTCACCGCTTCACCTTCATCAAACGTACTGATCCATCTGAACCGCTTGTGATCAAGGATTCGGTAATGCTTACTGATCAGGTTCTGCTGAAGTACGTACGGGCCTGCTGTGCGGATTTCCTTCCACCAGACCTTACCGCCGAGCGTTCTGTTATAAGGTTCTTCTGCATGGTCAAAAGTAACGAGTCTGATGACTTCGAGCGGTTCATCTCCAAGACTGTTTTGCAGGACTTCACTTTGATGAAACAGTGCTGTCACCGCAACAACTGTATTCCATCCCGGCAGTGTACGGTCTTTCTCGATCTGTACGAGCGTTTTTTTAGATATCCCCAGCAGCTCAGCCATTTTGTCCTGGGAATAGCCACTTTCAGTTCTAATTAACTTTAATTTTTCTGCAATGATGTGGATAACCTCATCTTTATCCAACTTTTTCACTCCTTTCAGGTTAAAATTATCCGATTAGTGTAATTTTACACTAATCGTTTTGATTGTCAATCACTTCTTTTTACACAGCTGTGGGTAAAGGGTGTGGATAGAGGAAGTGTTTTAGCGGTTTTTCACACATTTTTAAAAAGAGTGAGGATATACCTGACCAAAAACATTGGTTTTCCACAAACAAATCCACATTTCCTCACCGCCTGATAAATAAATCATGGTACACTAATAGCACTGAAATTGTACGGAGGTGGTGACGGCATGGAGATCGAGGATATGGAGCAGTATCTCGAGGAGCAATATGACATTATGGATGTGTGTCTGCTTGCGGGGAAAATTATGCTTGAGAGCGGAGCAGAGACTTACCGTGTAGAGGATACGATGATGCGGATTGCGAAGAATTACGGTATTAAGGAATCCCATAGCTATGTCACCCCGACTGGTATCATGTTCTCGATTGAGACAGAAGAGCCAACGAAGACGAAGCTGATCCGGATTTCTGACCGCACCACGGATTTAAATAAAGTGGTGCTTGTGAATAGTACGTCGCGCCGTATTGCGAACGGGGAGCTTGACGTACCACAGGCTTACCGGATTTTAAAAAGAATCGATAAGGATGATGAGACATATTCGCTCGGCACACGCATTGCAGCAGCTGCGATTGCCAGCGGCTGTTTTCTGATGATGTTTCAGGGATCATGGGCTGACTTTATTCCGGCAATGATCATCGGAGGGCTTGGTTTTGCAACTGTCGTTTATATACATGATCTGGTTTTGATTAAGTTCTTCTCGGAATTTATGGCGGCGCTGGTGGTTGGCCTGCTTGCTGCAGGTGCAGTGCTGACAGGTCTTGGTCAGGAGCTTGATAAAATCATTATCGGTTCAGTCATGCCGCTTGTCCCGGGGCTGTTAATTACAAATGCAGTCAGGGATCTGATCGCAGGTCACTTTATATCCGGCTTATCTAAAGGGGCCGAAGCATTTTTAACCGCGTTTGCGATCGGTTCAGGGATTGCAGTAGTGGTGACATTATTATAGAAAGGGGGAGAACCTGTGGATATCTTGATTAATATTGTGACGAGTTTTATTGCTGCAGCAGGGTTTGGCATTATTTTTAATGCCCCAAAAGAAGCTTTATGGAAATGCGGGCTCGTTGGTATGCTGGGCTGGATGGCTTACTTTGTCCTGACATTCCAGGGGATTGGCGAAGTGCCTGCTACGATTGCGGCAGCCTTTATGATCGCAGTGATCAGCCAGGCGTTCTCCCGCGTCTATAAAGCACCAATCATTATTTATATCGTATCCGGCATTATTCCGCTTGTCCCGGGTGGAACTGCTTATAATGCGATGCGCTCGTTTGTCACAAACGATTACAATATGGCACTGTCTTTTGCGGCTAAAGCATTTATGGTGTCAGGATCGATTGCGATGGGAATTGTATTGTCTGAGGTGATCAGTCAGATTATGAAGCAGAGCAGGTTGAAGAGAATAGGTTGATGAGTAAAAGCCTGGTTAGCGCCGGGCTTTTGTGATTGGTCATTTCCACCATCACTGGCACCCAATCCACCGTATGCCTCCCCTCATAACAGGGCAGATTATACAGGATCGGAGGTGTGAAAAAATGAATCATGGAAAATCTATGCTGATTAAAGCGCTGCTCTTATTTCCTTTGATCTGGATTGTGCTGACAGGGTTCAACGAGGTGACATTTTTTAAGAAGGTTCAATGGGCAACGATTGAGCCGAGTGGTCAGTTGGGGTTTGTACTGAAACCGGAGTATCAGGCAGTGACGAATGGGGAATATCAGCAGATGCTGCATCAGCTAAATCAGATCTGTCAGCAGTTAAATATTAAGGATGTGAATAGTAATAACAAATCTGCTGAAGCGCCGCTTTTTTCAGAAATTATATCCCGGGACGACAGGAATTCTGAGCATTTAAATTAAGCTTGAAATACTGTCTATTTCCCGGGAAATTTGTCGCTGGATTTTATATATTGTAGTTAGCTGAATGAATCTCAGAACTCTGCTTTCTCTCAGATTTCTCACGATACATCTTGGCATCAGCTTTTGATAACAGTTCATCCATCGTTTGTCCGTCAACGGGGTAAGCGGCATGACCGATCGAGATTTTAAGAGTCATAACCCCGGCATCAATCAGCTTATCGCACTCAACTGCCTGTCTGAGTTCGCCTTTCTTTTTAGTGATCGAGTGAGGGTCAATGGGCTGACTGATGATCACAACGAATTCATCCCCACCCAGCCGGACTGCTGTATAGCGCTGCCATGCGAAATCCCGTAGTGCATCAGCAAGCTTAATCAGCACCTCATCACCGGTTTTATGACCAAAAGTATCATTGATCTGCTTAAAGCCATTCAGATCCAGTGAGAATAAGACAAATGGATCCTTCGTTTCTTCCTGAAAAAGATGTTCCATATAATCATTCAAGTACTTTCGGTTAGGGAGACCTGTCAGGTAGTCGTGTGTAGCCAGTTTCATGACGCGGTTGTGGTTCCGGAAGTTTACAGCGATACTCAGTCCGTACGTCCAGCCGACTGTCCAGATAATGACGATGATAAATAGAAAGCTTGTATAAGGATGCGCTGCGAAATTTGCTTCAAAGGCACCATTTAACGCGAGAAACCATCTGCCTGCGAACGCCAGCCCCATCAAAATAAAAGCGGCAGCTGACATCATATAGATTTTTCGTTCAGTTCCGGATGATCTTTTCAGTAGAAAATAAGCTGACAACAGAAAAATTGCGACAGCTACTACATCAAAAACAAGAAAACGCTCATTAGGTGATTCACGGAAAAAAATAATTAGCGCCGTTACCGCACTCATAACAGTTGTGTAAATGGTCAGACGGAGACGCTCTTTTTTATAGTTTTTAAACCGCATAATTCCTTCAAGGATCAGTAGTGGCGTAATCAAAGTGGAAATATTATTTAATACCGCTGCATAAGCACCGATATACTGTACAAATAGAAGAGGTAAAAAGCCCAGTCCGCCAATGATCGCAGCCCACGCCCACATATCGAGTCCTCTTTCCTTCACATTCATCTTCCATGTAATGGTCATCACAACCGCAGAAATGACAGCAAGCAGAAAGACGACTGCACCAAGCGTAATCGGATCCAGCAACATTAGGCCCACCTCCCTTTAATGTGATAATTTCATTATAAGGGATAATAGGTCTAAATATCTAATTTTGATTAAAATTATTTTCCGAAAGCCTGCTGATCCACGACAAGCACAACATTTTGATGCTGTGTTAAAGCAGAGGCAGGGAAATCCGGATCTGGTTTTCCTTCAAGCAGCCTGTTGACTGCTGCTGCTTTTCTTTCTCCGGAAGCTAGCAACACAATTTTTTTACTGCGCAAAATAGATTTCACACCCATTGTAATTGCGTGGGTCGGAACTTCATTCAGGGACTGGAAGTAGCGTGCATTCGCCTCGCGCGTTGAGTCTGCCAGACGAATCACATGAGTATGTCCATCAAAATCACTGCCCGGTTCGTTAAAACCGATATGTCCATTTTCACCAATGCCAAGAATCTGCAGGTCAGGCGGTCCGAATTTTTTCAGTAACTTTTCATAATGACGGCATTCCCGTTGAAGACTGGCTGCCATGCCATCTGGTATAAAAGTCTGGTCGCGCGGAATATCAATATGTGAAAATAAATGCTCCTGCATATAACGGTGATAGCTTTTTGAGTGAGTGGGATCGAGTCCAATATATTCATCAAGGTTAAAAGTACGCACATTTTTAAAGGAAAGCAGACATTCACGATACTGCCTGACAAGCAGCTGGTAAAGTCCAATTGGCGTTCCGCCGGTTGCAAGTCCAAGCACCGGATGCTCTTCGTTCCTGATACAATCTCCAACAAGTCCTGCAGCGTATTTACTCATTTCGATATAGTTTTTTACAATGACGATATCCATGCGAAGTCCTCCTTTTGGTAGACGATTTCACCGCGGCAGATCGTCAGTACAACGTTATATGTTTCATCGAGTACGACGAAGTCAGCATCCTTGTCCGGTTCAATACTGCCTTTACGGTTCCATACCCCAAGCTGACGCGCTGCATTCCCTGATGTAATGGCAGAAAGTTCATCCGTGGTGAGGTCAGTTAGAGACATGATATTTTTCACAGCCTGTTCCATTTTCAACACGCTGCCTGCAAGCGTTCCGTCAGCAAGCCGTGCTTCCGCTCCCTGAACCGTCACCTGCTGGCCGCCAAGGTCATATTCACCGTCAGATAATCCTTTGGCACGCATGGCATCTGTAATCAGTATCAGCCCAGCCGCTCCTTTTTCATGCCAGGCAAGCCGCACCGCTTCAGGATGACTATGGACAAAATCCGCAATGATTTCAGCCCTTACCCCTTTTTCCAAAAGTGCACCGCCTGCGACACCCGGATCCCGGTGATGAAAAGCACTCATCTGATTATATAAATGAGTGACCTGCGTGGCTCCGGCTTTAATAGACTCTTTAAACTCATTGTAAGTGGCATCTGAATGTCCGATTGAAACGGTCACGCCACTCTCAGAAACCTCTTTTATAAATGCCATTCCATCCAAAAGCTCAGGCGCAGCAGTTATCACTTTAATGCTACCGCCGGCTGCCTCCTGGAACTGGTTGAACAATTCAATATCAGGCACAAGCATCAATTCCGGGTCCTGCGCACCGGCTTTTTCAGGTGAAAGAAATGGTCCTTCAAGATGGACGCCAAGCACTTCAGCACCCTGACCCGGTTGTTTCATATAATCAGCTGTATTGCGTAAAGCATTCGTAATGGCTTCTTTAGTCTGCGTCATTGTTGTTGCAAGGAATGAGGTTACCCCTTCCTTAACAAGCGTATGTGACATGGTCTTCAGCGCTTCAGGTGTTGCATCCATCACATCCGCACCGCCGGCCCCGTGAATATGGGGGTCGATGAAGCCGGGGAGGAGGTGGTAGTTTGGGGGAATAGAGATGTGTGGGGTGTTGAAGTCGGTTGGCTGCTCGTTGACTGCAGAGATTTGTCCATCGGTTACAATGATTGTTTTTAATGATGTTTGGATGATTAGATCGCTTCTCATAGGGGGAGTCTCCTTTTTTAAAGTGGTTGAGTGCGTATAGAATGATGTTGACGTATATAGCTGGGCGTTTGACGTAGCGATACACCCGGGTTGAGTGACATAAGTCAGCGACTGACGTCGGTTAATGCACCAATCGACTGTACTCACCCGACATTTGAACCCGCTTTTTCCCTCAAGTATAGCAGATTGAAACAAAAATTCATTATTTTTAAAATATATTGACATAAAAATTCATAAACTTTATAATGAACGAAACTCTTACAAGGAGGATCAGATGGAATACATTATCGGAATGGATGGCGGCGGAACGAAAACAACGTATGCAATCAGCTGCGCAGATCAGGTTTCAATTCTCGGGGAACCGCTTGAAGGAGCGGGGACCAATCCGCAGATTGTAGGGTTTCAGCAGATGGCTGAGCGGATCACGCTGAAGCTTGAAGAACTGCTACAGATTCATCAGATTGAGAAACATCAGATCACAGCCATATGCGGCGGATTTGCCGGAGCAGGCCGAAGTGATGATGCAGAAAAAGCACGTCAGGCACTTGAAAGCAAGCTGCTGGCAAATGGTTATCACAAATATGTAAGCGCTTTAATTAGGTCGGATCTCCAAATTGCACTAAAAGGCGCAATTCCACCTGAGCGCGAGCAGGGGATGTTGATTATTTCCGGCACAGGGTCTAATGCGGCCGGCTTACTGAGAAATGGCACGATGGTTAAGTCTGGCGGCTGGGGACATCTGCTTGGTGATGAGGGAAGCGGTTATGCGATTGCTGCTGCCGGTCTGAAGGCTGTGGTCAAGGCTTATGATAAAAGGGGTCCTGAAACAACATTAAGTCAATTGATGCTTCAGACACTTGGATTTGAAAAAGAAACACAGCTTGTTACATATATGTACCAGGAACAAAGGGATAAAAGTGAGATTGCCACACTTGCGAGACTGGTATCAGAAGCGGCGGAAAACGGAGATGAAGTAGCGGCAGCCATTATTAGAGACGCGGCGCGTGATCTTGCTGATCATGTGAAGAGTCTGCATCTTCAGGCTGGAGAATATGACGCGCAGACGATTGTGACAACAACGGGTTCAGTTTTTAAGCATATGACACAGCTCAGAACTGCATTTATCAAAGAACTGGATGAAAGACAGCTCGGTATCTGGACACAAGCGCACGGAACGCCTGTTGAAGGGGCGCTCATTGAAGCGGCAGAGTCGGTTAGCTTAGAGAAAAGAAGGTGACTTTAAAATGACGTCAGATTTAACTTCACTTATTACAGAACAGCGCAATCCGAATTCAATGAATTTAGATCAGCTGTCAGTAGAAGAGTGTCTTAAAGTGATGAACGCTGAGGATCAGAAGGTGGCTGAAGCGGTCAAGGAAGCATTACCTGCGATTACAGAAGCAACAACCAGGATCTCACAGAAGCTAAAAGAAGGTGGCAGGCTATTTTATATAGGAGCAGGAACCAGTGGTCGGCTTGGCTACTTAGATGCTTCAGAGTGCCCGCCAACATTTATGACACCGCCAGAGATGGTTCAGGCGATTATGGCCGGCGGAATGGAGGCTTTTGGTAAGGCGAAGGAAAATGCAGAAGACAGTGAAAGTCAGGGAGCTGCTGATCTGAAGCATGAGTCGCTTACTGCAAAGGATACTGTGATCGGCATTGCGGCAAGCGGCAGAACGCCTTATGTGGCGGGTGCGCTGAAATATGCCGGTTCAATTGGCGCTTATACGGTCGCTTTATCGAGTAACCGGAAGGCTGAAATCAGTCAATTTGCTGAGACAGCCATTGAAGTCGTGACAGGTCCTGAAGTACTGACGGGTTCAACCAGAATGAAGGCTGCGACCGGTCACAAAATGGTGCTGAATATGATCAGCACAGCTGCGATGGTACAGCTTGGCAAGGTGCAGGAAAACCTGATGATTGATGTGCATGCGAGCAATTATAAATTAATGGAGCGTGCAAAACGCATCATTATGGATCTGACAGGAACCACTTATGAGCATGCAGCTGAGACACTTGAAGCTGCACATCTGAAAGTAAAGCATTCCATTGTCATGATTGAAGCAGGGGTCAGCTTTGAAAAGGCGGATCACTATATTACGCTCGCTTCGGGGTATGCAAGAGAAGCGGTGCGTCTGGCAAAGCAGGATAAAGCGGGTTGATTCATTCCGGATCGTCCGGAGTGTTTTAATATCATTTACAAAACAGAGGGGGAAAATATCTTGAAAAAGGATTGGAGATGTACCGGTTTAATCTTAGGGGGAGTTGTACTTTCAGCTGGATTCCTTGGGGCGTGTTCATCTGATGAAGAAAGCGGCGGCCAGAGTGAAGGTGGCGGCGGAGAAGGCATGTCAGGTGAGCTTGAGATTCAATATTTCGTAGGCGGTTACGGCGACTCCTGGTGGAAAGAAGTCATTGGAGATTTTCAGGAGGAATATCCTGATCTGACAATTGTTGAACATGCAGGACCAAATATTAATGAAGAAATGAGATCGCGCTGGGTATCGGATGATCCACCTGATGTCGTATATATTGATGGCGCGGGCTCAAGTGAAACACAGATGATTGAAGACGGGCAGCTTGCAAACCTGACTGAGCTTGTTGAAGGCATGGAGCTTGAAGATGGTTCACCAATGATGGATAACTTTATCGTTGACCCGGATCAGCATGACGGCGAGATCTACAGTCTGCCGCTTGTATTTGATACATGGGGAACATGGTATGACAAAGCATGGTTCGAATCAGAAGGCTTTGAAGTGCCGACAGACTTCGACAGCTTCATGGATTCAATGGGAACAATCCAGGAAGAAGCAGGCATTGACCCATTTGTCACAAGTGGTCAGCATCCTTACTACTTCCTGCGTGGCGTGCTTTATCCGGCATTTGCTGCAGCGGGCGGTGAAGAACTTCTTGCTTCATTAATTAAAGGTGAAGAAGGTGCATGGACATCTGATACGACGCTTGAAGTGATGAAAAAAGTTGAGCAGATGGTAGAGGCAGGATACTTTGATTCAGGCCTTGGCGCACTGAACCATACACAGTCACAGATGAACTTCCTGTTACACGACAATGCATTTGTACCGGTCGGCTTCTGGCTGCCAAATGAAATGGCGAACGATACGCCGGAGGACTTTGAATACGGCTTTATTCCTTCACCAATGCAGGACGCAGGTGAAAACTTCGCGATCGTTCCGGACCTTCGTCCACTTGCAATCGCTGAAAATGCAGAAAACAAAGAAGCAGCAGAAGCATTTGTTGAATTTGTCTTCTCACGTGAATACGCAGAATCATTCTCAGAGCACACAGGCGCAATCATGAACGTATCAGGCGTTGACCTCTCTGAAAACGAAAACGTACCACAATACCTGAAAGACGCAAACGAAATGATCAATGACACTGAACAGGTAACAATCTACCAGAAGCCTCACCCAATGAGCGCTGACCTTGAAACACCAGTCGGCAACGCCCTTCTGTCACTTATGCTTGGAGACAGCACAGCAGAAGAATTCGTCCAGGCAGCAGAAGACGCAGCAAGTCAGTATAGACAATAACTTTTATTAAACAGAGACAGCGATGTATGTAGGAATTTTTAAGAATATTTTGAGGTGAACGGAGCGTAAGGCGGCGACTCCGGGACGATTAGTTGGAAGCTGAGACCCCGCAGCCAAAGGCGAGGAGGCTCAGCAACAACCGTCCGGAAAGCGTCCGCCTGAAGCGTAGTGAACCGGTTATTAAAGGGTGAAACATATTAGTTTCACCCTTCATTTAAAAGAATTACATAATAAACACACTGTAAAAACAGATAGAAAGAGTGATTTGAATGGTACAGTCGAAAAAACAAAAAAATCTGTTCTTAGCTTTCTGTTTGGTGCCGACCTTTATTCTCTTCGCAATCTTCACGCTATACCCTTTGTTTAGTGGACTATACTATTCATTTTTTGACTGGTCAGGCTCTTCTTCAAACTCAGAATTCATCGGTCTTGATAACTACAAAAGACTGCTTAGCGACAACATCATCCCAATGACGATCTGGCATGACTACTTCCTTGTCATTACAAAAGTATTCGGCATCATGATTCTTGCAATCTTCTTTGCAGTCGCACTAACGCAGCTGAAAATTAAAGAAGCACCCTTTTACAGAGTTGTCTTCTTTTTCCCGAATATCATGTCAGTTGTCGTGATCGGGATTCTTTGGACGTTTATCTATAACCCGAGTCTGGGTCTTGTGAATTCAGGGCTTGAATTCCTGGGGCTTGAGAGCTGGACGCGTCCATGGCTTGGTGATCAGGACTGGGCACTGCCGAGTCTTGTGCTGCCGTCAGTATGGGCGGGAATCGGACTCTTTATGCTGCTCCTGATCGGCGGTATTTCCAACGTTTCTAAAAGCTACTACGAGGCAGCGGAAATTGACGGGGCAAACCAGTGGCAGCAGTTCTGGAAAATTACCCTTCCGCTTGTATGGCCTCAGATTAAAATTTCAATTTTGTATATCGTGATTACAACGTTAAATGGCTCATTCATCATTGTACAGATCATGACAGGCGGCGGACCGAATAACTCAACGCACGTGATGGGTTCTTACCTTTATCAGCAGGCGTTTGTTCAGTATAACTTCGGTTACGGGGCAACGATTGGTGTCATGATTCTGATTCTGTCACTGCTGACAGTCTTGATCCTGCAGTTCTTTATGAAGAGAGAGAAAGTACAGTACTAGGAGGGGAACCGGAATGAAAAAGAAATGGCAGCCGACACTGATCAGAACAGGCATTCGGATTCCACTGATCCTGTGGACACTTGCGGTGCTGTATCCGATTATCTGGATGTTTATCGGCTCTTTTAAATCAAATGCAGAAATTTATGCCAATCCGTGGGGGCTTCCTGAAACGTTTAACGTTCAGAACTTTGCGGATGCATGGAACAATTATAATATTGATACAAGCGTATTCAACAGTGCGATTGTTACGGTGCTCGGGATGGTACTCACGCTTGTGCTGGCACTCCCGACAGCGTATGCACTCGAGCGCCTGCGCTTTCGCGGAAGCAGCATTCTGTTTACAGTCTATGTCTCAGCGATGATGATTCCGATGGTGCTTGGCTGGATTCCATTGTTCTTCTTATTAATGGACTTTGGCTTACTCGACAGTATTATCGGCCTTTCAATCGTCTATGCGATTTCACAGCTTCCGTTTTCAATCTTCGTCCTCACAAGCTTCATGGGGACGATTCCAAAAGAGCTGGAGGAATCAGCATCCATGGATGGAATGTCACCATACGGAATCTTATTTAAAATCATTGCGCCACTTTCAACAACGGCGATCATTACCGTCTCAATTATGAATGCCATTCAGTTCTGGAATGAATACTTTATGGCACTGATCTTCCTGAACTCACGCGAAAAGTACACGCTTGGGCTGGCAATTGATTTTATCGGAAGTGAAGCCCAGTACACCAACGCATGGGGCACACTGTTCGCAAGTCTGACCATCGCCATCATCCCGGTCATCGTCCTGTACGCGATCTTCCAGAAGCGTATCGCAAAAGGAATGACTGAAGGTGCGATTAAAGGATAAACGTTAGATTATGATACATTATTAAGAGTTATATAAAAGTCCATTAAAGTTTCTGCACAGCTGTGATTAGAGCGTAAGGGGGCAGACTCCTGCGGCAGGAAGGGACGCGTGAGACAGGGCATGGCGAAGCCTGCTGGCTCACCGCCCGGCCGCGGAAAGCGTCCCCCTGAAGCGGAGATCACAGCCAACATTTGCAGAGAGATGATCATTAGAAATGACTGACCAATAGGAGGAAAGCAGTGAAGGACCCTCAGCGTAACCGATCGATCACAGGCGGACTTGTATTGATTAACGAGCTTTTACACAAGCTGCCGCCATCAGAACGTAAAATTGCAGAATATATCTTAAAGCACCCGCATGAAACCGTCTATTTCACCGCCTCGCAGCTTGGAGAAGCAAGCAGAACAAGCAGTGCAGCAGTGATCAGGCTATGTAAATCTCTCGGGCTAAAAGGATATCAGGAATTGAAAGTCAGAATTTCAGGAGATCTTCACAAGCCTGATGAAGCCCAGTACCGCGATATACAGCCGGGTGAGGATATTGAATCGATTATCAATAAAGTAACAAGCAACAGTATTCAGGCAATCAAAGAAACAACTGAAATGGTCAATGTGGAAGCGTTGAAAAAAGCAGTCGCAGCCATTCAGAAAGCAGACCGTCTTCACTTTTACGGAGTAGGCGCTTCAGGTATTATCGCAAAAGATGCCCAGCAAAAGTTTCTGCGCATGAACAAACCGACCTCTGCCTTTACAGATATCCATAATGCTGCGATGTACATTGCCAATGCGACTAATGATGACGTCGTTGTGGGGATATCGTTCTCAGGTGAAACGCATGAAACTGCAAAAATCATGGAGCTTGCCAAAAAGCAGGGGGCAACAACAATCAGCCTAACGCGCTACGGCCAGTCTAAGGTAACCTCACACGCTGACATCAACCTATTTATCTCAGCATCCCGAGAGATTCCTGCACCGTTCAGAAGCGGTGCAACCTCTTCAAGACTCGCCCAGCTCCATATGATCGATATCCTGTTTACATGCGTTGTGACGGATCAATATGATGAAGCGGCAAGTTATATAGAAGAAATCAAGTCAGCCATGGATTTTTTAAAAAAGTAATCATCAAAAAACAGCAGTGAACGCACACTGCTGTTTTCTTTTTGGATATTCAGTTTTAGCAGTGTCATGAGGAATGACGCGGAGCTAGTTCTGTGATTGTTTTTTAAACGTGTGGAAGTCTTTATCGAGCTCAATGTGTTTGTGAAGCAGGTAATCGAAATTTTGGTGTTGCTCTTCATGTTTTTTATCCTGGATCTTTAACATAGAAAGGATTGCATGTTGGTTTTCATATTCTATACGGTGGAGCTGGGTGTCGACTTTATCAAATCTGGTATCAACTTCAACAAATCTTTCTTCTACCTGCTGCTTAAACTCGCGCAGGTCAGTCTTAATCTCTTTCAACTCCCCCTGCATATCCTGCAAAATTACTAGTATTTCTTTCTCCATTGTTCTCACCTCCTCTATTGATGAATCTATTATATAACGCCTCAGATGAAAAATATAGTTTTGGATGAAGCTTCCTTTTATAGGGGGTATAATAGAAGAAAACATAGAGGGAGTGTCTCATATGCCAGTCTACAACAAGCTCGTACGCGACCTCATCCCGGATATTATTGCAGCAAGCGGGAAGTCGATGGAGACGAGAATTCTGAGTAATGAAGAGTATGTGATTGAAGTGAAGAAAAAGATGAAGGAAGAACTGGCAGAATACCACGCCACCCAGAATGATGAAGACGCAATCGAGGAACTGGCAGATCTCTTAGAACTGATCTCTGCTGCAGCTAAGACGCATGGGGCTTCACTTGAGGAAGTTGAGGAAGTGCGAGAGGTGAAAGCGAGGGATCGGGGCGGTTTTAATGAAAAGATCTATTTGGTCAGTGTAGACGATGAGTAGCGTAAAGCTTATTACCTCGCATTTAATTAATGAGTTGATTCATCATATCGAACGAGCTGAAGAAATCTATCTTTTAACGGCGTTTGTAATGGATTCAGGTGTGAAAAGAATCCTGCCGTCTTTAAAGAAAGCTGCTGAAAGAGGAGCGGACATCAGGCTGTTGACTGGTGATTATCTATGTATTACTCAGCCAAAAGCCTTAAAGAAGCTTATCGCTGAGTTACCTTCTGCTGAAGTACGACTGTGGCAGAATGACGGGCGTTCTTTTCATCCCAAAGCATATTTATTCAGATTTTCCAGTGGCGGACATGTAGTAGTGGGTTCTTCTAACTTATCAGCATCAGCTTTAGATGGTGGTATTGAATGGAGCCTGTCTGCCGCCTCAGATCAGGAGCAGTTATTCGAACATTCAGCTGAGTCGTTTATGAACCTTTTTCAGCATGAATGTACGGTTCCGGTCAATATTAAAACAATAGAACGCTATGAACAGATATTTGATGCTTTCCATTCTACTAAAGATGTACATAAAGTCTGGACTCAATCAGAGGAAGAGGCAGTGATGTTTGGAGAGCCGGAGGACCAGGATGTGCCGGAAGAGGTTTTTGAAACGTCTGTTGCCGGCGAGATTGCACCGAGAGAAGCCCAGCAGCAGGCTCTGCAGGCACTGACTGAAACAATGGATCTTGGATACGATAAAGCGATGATTGTGATGGCTACCGGACTTGGCAAAACATATTTAGCGGCTTTTTTTGCGCGTCAGTTTAAAAGAGTGCTTTTCATTGCGCATCGTGAAGAAATTTTAAGACAGGCGAAAGCTTCTTTTGAACATGTATCAGGAGAGTGGACAACGGGTCTGCTTACAGGTACTGAAAAACAGATGAATGAAGATGTGATTTTTGCATCAGTTGCCACGTTATCAAGAAAGCATTATCTGGATCAATATCACCCTGAAACGTTTGATTTAATCGTAGTGGATGAATTTCATCACGCAGCAGCGGTTTCTTATCAGAAAATTATTAATCACTTTAAGCCTGGCTTTCTTCTGGGAATAACGGCAACTCCTGACCGCAACGATGGAAAAGATGTTTTTGCCATTTGTGACGGGAATGAAGCTTATAATATGAACTTTTGGAAGGCTATTCAGCATCAGTGGCTTGCTCCATTTCACTATTACGGAGTTTATGATGAAACAGACTACTCAAAGATAAGATGGCTCAGTTCGGGCTATGATCAGGAACAGCTGGAACAGGTTCAACTTAGAAAAGGGATGGCGGAAAAAATTTACGCTGCCTGGAACAGACACCGTCAGACAAGAACCATAGCATTTTGTTCATCTATTAAACAGGCGGAGTTCCTTGCAGACTATTTTAGAGAGCAGGGGAAGCAGGTAACAGCGCTGCATTCCAAAAGCGGTTATTCAAGACAGAAAGCAATTAAAGAGCTTCATGAAGGGCTGTTGGATGTAATTTTTACAGTAGATCTATTCAATGAAGGTGTTGATATTCCGCCTGTTGATACGCTTCTATTTGTCAGACCGACCGAATCACTTACAATCTTTACACAACAGCTTGGTCGGGGGCTGCGTTTATTTGAAGGGAAGAGTCACTGTACAGTCATTGATCTGATTGGAAACTACCGGAATGCAGATGTAAAACTGAAGGTATTTGATCAGGATCCTTCAAGCTTTGAAAGAGATCATAAGACAGTGATCCCTGACATGCCTGAGGGCTGTAAAGTGGAGCTAGAAACCAGCATTATAGACCTGGTAAAAGAAATGGGTAAAAACAGGCTTCAGGTCAGAGACAGGCTGATCAATGAGCTTGATGACTTGACGCTGGAAATGGGAGAGAGACCGACTTATTTACAGTTTCATAGAATGGCTTCAATCCCCAGTATTTTCGTGAAAAGAACATTCGGCTCTTACGTATACCTGCTTAAAAGTGCCGGGAAGCTGACAGATGATGAAGAGAAGGCAGCTGATCTATATAAAGATTGGTTTATAGAAGTAGAAAAAACAGGGATGGTTAAAAGTTATAAAATGGTTGTGTTACTTGCAATGCTTGAACGGGGTCCTGAAAGCTGGTATAAACCCGTCACAGCTGAAGAGATTGCTTATTCGTTTCATCATTACCTCACTGAGAAAAAGTATAGAAAAGTGATTGATTTCAGTGACAAGAAGGGTAAGTCATTATGGGAATATGATGAGAAAAAGGTTGCCAAACTTCTTAAGGACATGCCGCTTGCCAAATGGTCCGGTTCATCTGGTGGTCTTGTGAAATTTGAGGATAATCAATTTTTGTTTAATATACCTGAGCCTGATGATGAGCTGCAGAAAGAACTGTATGAATTAACAAAGCAGATTTGCCAATATAGGCTTGAGGAGTATTTTGAGAAAAAAGCATCAAAACCCAAAACTAATTAACTTGATTGAAAGGATTTCCAAAAACAATCCAGAATATATAAGTATACTATTTCAACACTCATACCATCACGGAGGTGCCCAATGAACATCAGAAAAGCAACACTCAAAGACGCTGCAGGAATCGCGAAGGTGCAGGTGGATACGTGGAAGACGACTTATAGAGGGATGGTGCCGGATGATTATCTGGACCACATGTCTTATGAACGCAGGGAAGAGATGTGGGGCAAGATTATTGGAGAAGGACAGGTAGTGTATGTGGCTGAGGATCAGGGTGAGATTGTCGGGTTTGCTAATGGTGGAGAGGAAAGAAGCAATAAGTATTCAGGGTATGACGGGGAATTGTTTGCGATCTACATACTCGAGTCCTATCAGCGGCAAGGACTTGGTAAAAAGCTGATGGCACCTTTAGTTGAGGAACTAAAAGGTAAAGGGCTGACTTCTATGATTGTCTGCGTGCTTGAGAAGAATGATTCCAAGCGATTTTATGAGGTGCTTGGCGCAGAAAAGGTTGATACAGTGAAGATTAATTTTGGCGGAAGAGATCTGAAGGAAGCTGTTTATGGCTGGAAGGATCTTGAGCAGGTGCAATTATAGAAAAAAGCATGGAAGCCCAAAACTTCCATGCTTTTTTCTATAAATACACTCTGTACTGGTGCGTCAGGGTATGAGGATTTAAATCGTTTTCTTTATTCCGTGAATAAGGATGAATTATTCTAAGAGCAGGTGTGGAAGTAAATCCAACCTTCGTTACCAAATAAACAATATAGTTTTCTTTTAATTCAAATGCCATCTGTTTTTCACTGTCTGTCAGCTCAAAAGTTACAGCGTTATCAGGGATGATGCCGAATGGGACTACCTTAATAAAGACCTTTTGCGGTTCTCCGTCTACAACTCTGTAGGATTCTATATCGTAATCTTTTAATTCCTGAATTGATGTTCTAACAATCTTATTTCCTAATTCAGGTGTTGTTGATGCTAATAGTTCCGTTCGCTCGACTTGATGCACCCACAATTTTGCACTTTCTTTTTTATATGCTTCGTGTACCGTTTTTGCATACATTAGTTCATAAAGAGGGGGTGTGGCAGTATAAAAAAGAGAATTGTTTCTCAGTAAGTAATCCTCCCCGTCACGATCTCCCTGCTTAAGTGTTTTTGGTTCATCCGGCTTTATATAAGGAAGGAATTCCTGATATAAAAGATCGTAATACAAATCTATCAAAGCATAAATTGTTTCTAGCAAGATAGGAACGGAAAGCTCAAAAGTTGGTATGGCACGGCTGATCATCACTGATTCCTGAATTTTTTCAGCAGAGGATCCTTTTACATCACCTAGATTCACAGGGTCATCAGTAAAAAAGTCTTTCTGTGGATTTCCCTTAATGGTCGCTAATATTCTTGCTGCGAACTTTTGATTCAGCGACTTATTATCTGAGAGCTTCATCTCACTGTCATGATTCATTAATCCAATGTATGTAGTGTCACCTGATTTATTTAAAAAAGCTCCGATCTGTAAGCCGTTTAAGATTCCGCTTCCTGCTGTTCTCTTATCCTTAATATTCACCCAGACACTTTTCGCTGCTGTGCCCTTACCTATACTGCTGGACACAGTAAGCGTATCAACTCTGTTGCGGTTTGCGGCGATTGATTCAATCAGATTTTTAAAATGGATATTGATGAACTCTCCAGGTATCGATGCTTCATCAGCCACACCTTTCCTCTGGAATTCTTTCATTGTTAAAGGAACTAGATACTTGTAAATGATAAAACCATTGTGTTTTACAGATTTTCTAAGACCGTTGATTAACTGCTGTTGTTTTTGTTCATTCGGTTGTGTAGTCCCATTTAAATAATGACTGATTGTATTTCTTGAAATCTTCGAGTTTTTAGCGAGCGTATTTATTTTTACATTACCTTCCTCCATCGCCAGCGACAGTGCTTTAATAAAATTCAATCTAATTCCTCCTCGATTTTTAACCTGATTAAAACTTAGCATAAGAATTTATGCTTAACAACTAAAAATTATAAATAATTGCACAAAAAAATTAGTTGAATATTAATATTCAATAAAAAATAGATTTACCCTTATTGATATTTATTTATTTAAAATTGCACAATTATAATTGAGGTTCCGCGAGAAGTAATTAAATTTGGGAGCATCTTAACCTGTTTATTTTGATTTTAGCTATGTTAAAGACCAACGTTATTTTTGCACAGCTGTTGATTGTAGCGAAAGCGTCCCCTGGAGCGGAAATCAACAGCCAGCTTTAACAAGAACTTGATTTTTAAGACCCTTTCATGGATATAAATGTTAAACTTAAATCAATCAAATGTGGAAAGTAATCACCAGGGAGTGAACTAAATGAACGATCAAATGGTACTTGGCCTCGTCATTGTTTCTGCACCAAAATCTTTACTTACGGATGAAGGGTTTGAGCATGTGAAGGTATTTTCAGCAGCTGAGCTTGAAGAACACTTCGATGTGAAGGGCTCGCTGCATTTTGACAGGGGAGAGGATAATCTGCTGTCAGGGCATGGGAAGGCGGGTTTTGCGTACTGGACGAAGCTGTTTGCGCTGACTGAAGAGGAGATTGAAGAGACGAACTGGGATCATAATGAGGCACTCCATCTGTTGATCAAAAAGTTGAGGACTTTTGTGAGGACACATGGACTGAATGTTGCAAAGTGGCATGATTTCAATGTGGAATTCGATTTTGTCAGACCGTGGTGCGTACAGTTATTCACACCGGCTTCACCACCAATGCTATTTAACCTTGGGATCGGGGATATGAAGTGGCTTGCTTCGATGGAAATGGAGTTCAGCTACTGGGCGAGGAGAGATCAGTGGATGGACCTTGTGATGGAGGCTGCTGAGAAGTAAGGGGGTGATGATAAAGGGTTTGATGCAGGTACCATTAATAGTTAGGAGGGACTTCGATGAAAACGCCATCCTACATATTAGCCGCACTCTTCGCAGGTTTATTCATCGCAAGCTTCATCATCGGACCATTCCCCATACCCGGCATCTTTTACTTGCTTCCAGCGCTCTTTATCCTGACGACTTTGCAGCTTTTTGAAAAGGGAAAGATAAAAGAAGGGTACGCGAATGCATTTTTTACAGCGATTTTTATTGGGATAGCGACATTAAGTTTCATCATAGAAACAGCATGATGATCAGAACTTCATATTTACAGAACATAGTAGCCTAACACCTGACCATCAGCCGTCAGGTGTTTTTTCGTGACCCCTAAATTAAATGTCTGCCAGTCATGTATATATTCTTTCAGAAGTGTTCAGGATTGATATAAAGGGGGTGGGGTTGTAGAAGAAAGTTCATTTCACCGGAGAGATGATGTTCTGCAGTGTGCGGATCTGAATGAGTTCAAGGAGCAGCTGCAGTTTCACTTAGAGAATACGGAGGATCTAGTCATGCTGACTGTCTATGATCAGCAGGGTGGCGGTCAGTCATTAATCGTCTATATTGAATCGCTGGTTGAACAGGGCAGGCTTGAAGAGATTATTGAGTGGTCCGGAGAGATGAAGTGGCTGACGGATGATCATATAATGAGCAGTAAAATACAGCTTTACCAAAACGGGGTTTCATTTCAGCAGCTGACTAAAAAGCTGCTGGACGGCGAAGCTTTTGTACTGAAAATTGAACAGAAAGTATGGAAGATTAAAGGGATTGCAGTGCCAAAGGAGCTTTCATGAAGTATTGAAGAGGCGAAAAATGAACAGGTCATCCGTGGACCTCATTACGGCATGAATGAATCACTCAGCAACAATATTTATCTGCTCAGACAAAGAATGAAATCTCCTCATTCTTTCTCACACTCTGGATCGTTGTCGCGCTTACGTCATTCATTAATTATCTGTTTATCGCTGCTGAAGAAGCAAAGGTGCTGTTTAACCTGAAGAGTCATCAGCATGCAATGATATTCATGGTCGTGAGTGTGTTTATAGTCTCACTTTTCATAACCGAAAAACAATCCATTATTCAACTGCAAAGCTTAGTGCCTTATTTTGCAGCAGTCTTTACAGTGATTATCCCACTTGCTGCATTAAGCGTTTACCTGCTTTTCAGAAAGGGGCATGCGACATGAGAAAGATGCCATTACTTTTGATCATGAGCTGTCTGATGCTTTCAGGATGCTGGGATCAAAACCTGCTCAAAGAGGTACAGCTGATCTATACAGCGGGCTATGATCAGACTGAAGAGGGGGAAGTAACCGCCACCACGCTTGCTCCTCCAATCGAAGAAACAGATCAGGTAAATGAAATTACCGTTACTGGACACACGGTGAGAGATTCCATGCTTGAAATGGATCTGTTAATTGCTGAATTTGCTGATTTCTCTAAGCTTCAGACGATCTTGCTCGGGAGTGATCTCGTAAAAGATGAGGTGTATCCATTTCTTGATGAATTGTATAGAAACCCGCAGCATAACCTGCATGCAAGAGTGGCGGTAACAGATCGTGCAGCGAGTGAATTGTTGTCTGAGCAGTATGATACGCAGAAAAGAAAATCAGAATACTTTAAAGGGTTACTTGAAAGCTCTGAGCTCACGACTGTAACGCCTTACGTTTCACTGCAGGACGCATGCACGATTATGTTTAATACAGAAAAAGACTTGTATCTTCCGTACATTACTTATGAAAAAGAGCAAAAGCGTGCAAAGGTTGAAGGGATTGCGCTGTTTCACAATAACCGTTTTACTGGAGAGTATTTAAACACTGAGGAAAGCGTCATATTTAATATGCTGAACAATGACACGGAGGAATTGGTGAGGGTGACCCGTCGCGTTCATGATGACAGTGAGCTTGAAGTTGAGAATTGGCTGACAGTGAATATTAAACATTCAAAAACCCGTATGAGCATTAGCAAAGACCTGAAAAAGTGGGTGACTGACGTAGAAATGGATATAGTGATGACTGAATATGGTCAGAATAAAATTACAAAGAATAAAGAAGCGGAACTGCAAAAGCGGTTAAAAGAAATTCTGACTGAGGATATCAGACATGTTATGGAAAAACTGCAGAAATCACAATCAGATGCTTTCGGTCTTGCAAACCGCGTATCCGCATTTAATGCTGAACGCTGGGATTCTGATACGTGGGACGAAACTTATCAGGCGCTTCAGCTTCAGGTGAATGTTGAGATGAAAGTGATAGGGACAGGGATTATTGATTGAGGACCTTTAATCAGGTCTTCTTTTTGTCGCGATCACTTGGTCATCCTGATCGTAGGCTCTGACTTCAAAATGGTCCAGGTTCTGATAACCGCCAACCCAGTACCAGATGTTGCGTTCTGCTCCACTTACAAGTTTTCCGTCTTTCACTTCTTCATCGAATTCAACTTCCACACGGCTTACTTCTGCGGTTATTTCACCTGCAATGATGACTACAGGCTGCCGGTCTGATACTGAAACACTAGACATTTCCCAGTAAGTCATCCCAAAACTGATAAGGGGTGAATTCCCGGTGTTTTCAGATGAGAACGCTGTAGATCCTGTGTAATGCCACTGACCATCTACTGTTGAAAACTGTGCGTTGCCAATCCCATCCTCAGTCGTATAGATCGCAAATCCATATTCACTGTCATAAGGGGCACTAACCAGCAACTCTTCATATTCAATTCCTTCATTAATCATCAGCTGTTCCATCGTCACATGTTCCGAAGCCGTGTCACCTTCACTACAGCCTGCAAGCAACAGACAGCTGATCAAAATGTAAAATAGCAGCTTTCGCATGTTGCATATCACCCTTCAGTCTTCAGCTTCAATGCATCTACATATTGCTTCGCTTCTAAAAGGGAGTACCCTTTTGTTTCACGGACTCTTTTAACCGCCTGTACATCTTTCCCCTGATGAATGAGTGTCTTCAGTTCCTGATCTAGCTCCTCATAAAGATCAGTATTCTGGTGTCCGGAAAGCTTCTCCACCTTGTAATCAAGCGTCTTCACGCGCTGTTCAAGCCTGAAAATCGTGAATAACAGGTAGCCGATTACTGCCAGCGTAACAATCTCGACAAAGTTATATTCCATTTAAATCGCTCCCAGCTGGTTAGAAAAACCATTTCTTACAATATAACATTTCCAATATATGAATGAAACTAGTACGATGACAAAAGAATTGGGATTGAAAGGGTGTAAAGGGATGAGTGATCAAAAAGAAAATATGATCGTCATGACCAGAAGAAAGTTTTTTATGTTCCTGGGAGGGACCGTTTTCTTATCGATTTTCTTTTATGGATTTTTCAGTCAGTTGCTGGACAGGTAGTTTTAAATTTTATGAAGACAGCGAGTGATATTTTTTCGTCAAAAAAGTTTGCACCTGTATATTTCATTGCATCCGCCTTATCAGCTATCCTTTTTCTTTTTCTTAATTTCCCGCTACCGTTGATCGGCCTGTTATCAGGAAGTTGTCTGGTGCCGGGCTTTATCTTTCTAAATCAGGAGTAACAGCAAAGGAAATTGTTTACACTTTTTTAAAAAGGGAAAGTACTGACTATTAACCTTTGAGGAGTGATTTACATGGCTGATAAAGGATTTAGTGATAAGGTAAAAGGCGCTGTTAATAAGGTGAAAGGTGAAACAAAGGATCAGGTCGGTAACGCAAAAAATGATCCGAATATGCAGGCTGAAGGCAAGAAAGACAAAACAAAAGGTGACTTTCAAAAAGGCGTAGGCGATTTTAAAAACAACGTCAATAAATAATGGTAATGAAAAAGCTCCTGTTTGCAGCAGGAGCTTTTTCATTTGGTCAGCTATTTACAAAAATCAAATAAGACGATACGAAATAAACAACAATCACCAGCAGAGAAGGCAGCATGTATTTAAACATAGAAGTCGCTTTCTTCATCAGAACTGCCCAGATCGCCAGGACAGAAAGAATTGTGACGCCAATCGCTGTGGTTAAATGTGAGTCTGACACCGATGTAATGATCGCACCTTCACGGTAAATCAAGTCTGATCCTGCAAGAATCAGCATATTAAAAATGTTACTACCAAGAATCGAGCCCATTGCAAGGTTAATATTTTTCAGACGCAGCGCAACGAATACTGAAACAGCTTCAGGCAGTGAAGTTGTCGCTGCAACGAGGAAGCTTCCGATAAAGCTTGAGCCAAGTCCTGTAATGACAGCGATCCGGTCACCCATAATGGATAGAACAGTACCTGCACCCATGATCACAATCGCTGCAATGATAAAGCCAATAACAGCGTGTTTTACTGACATCGTAAACTCTGAAGAATCTTTTGCAGGCATGACGTGTTCTTCAGCTTGCGGTAAAGTCTGATCTGACTTTGATAGTCTGCCAATAATGGAGATCCCGGCAATGTAAATGATGACAATTAAAATCGAGTCAATGCCCATGCCAAGAATTGTATACTCAATCCGGAGTGTTAACGCGACCATAACAAGTAATGTCAACAGTAAACCAAGCCCTGCTGTGTAAAGGTGATCGTTACTTGCCTGTAAAAACAGCTTTCGCTTCCGGTAATAAAGATCAAAACAGGCGAGAATAAATACGTTAAATAAATTTGATCCAAGCACGTTTCCGATCGCAATATCGTTGTTTCCAATCAGCACAGCGGACAGACTCGTCGTCACCTCAGGCAGGGAAGTAGCGCCTGCGAGTAACAGTGTGCCGACAAGGAGCCCACCCATTGCTGTTTTCGTACTGATCACGTCAGCATACGTTGAGAGCTTCATTGCTGCATACACGGTTACTGCTGCAGCCAGAATAAACCACAAAAATGCCATATGTATTCACTTCTTTCTAAATAGTGGTTGATATAACAGACTTTGTATTATTGTACCCTGATTGATGAAAGATAAAGCTGTTTATCAGCCAGGTGATGTTGAAGATTATAAGATGCTTGTTTTGAGTTTTAAAAAAGAGGGGGAGATGTATCTCTCCAACCCTCATTGTAATTAATTTACAGACTCTGCCACTTCGAGCTTAATGCGCAAAATCTGATGATTATCCATTTCTTCAACTATCCACATATGCTTTTCATCACTTGGAATCCGGTCGCCTTCAGAGACTTCATTTTTCTTATGAAGCACCCATCCAGCAATCGTATCAACATCTTCAGCACCTTCGAACTGGGCGCCAAATCGCTCCTCGAGTTCATCAAGCAGCACGCGTCCATTGACACAATAAGCAAGCTCGCCGACTTCCTCAATGTCATTACGCTCATCCTCATCGAACTCATCGCGGATCTCACCGACAATCTCCTCTAAAATATCCTCAAGCGTCAAGAGACCTGAAGTTCCACCATGCTCATCAATGATCAGCGCCATATGCACACGCTCAAGCTGCATTTTAAGCATCGCATCCTGAAGCGGCGTCTGCTCAGGAAGAAGCACGATCTCATGAAGCGAACCAGACAGGCTGTGGGACCGGTCACGTACAATATTCGTCAGCATTTCCTTCACGTTAATAAAGCCGATAATATGGTCTTTATCATTGTCCGTTGTCACAGGGAAACGCGTATACTGGTGTTCATCAATGATACTGAGAATCTCTTCTGTTGTCATACTGATATCAAGCGTCTCCATCTGAACACGAGGCACCATAATATCCTTGGCAACACTTTCATCGAAGGCAAAAATATTCTCCATGAATGAAAGCTCAGTCTCATTGATCTCACCGCTCTTAAAGCTCTGCGCCATAATAATCTTCAGCTCTTCTTCAGAGTGAGCCTGCTCATGACCTGCCGGCTGCACACCAAACGCACGCAGCAGCAGTCTCGCTGAACCATTCAGCGTCCAGATCGCCGGGAACATGATTTTTCCGAACCAGTAAAGCGGACGGGCAAGCAGCAGCGTCATCCTTTCAGCAAACTGAATCGCAAGCGTCTTCGGTGCAAGCTCACCGATCACAACGTGCAGGAATGTCACAAGGGCAAATGCCACGGCAAAGGATACAATGGTAGATGCTGCTGCCGGAACACCGAGATTGTCAAACACTGGGTGCAAAATCTTCTCAACAGTCGGCTCACCAAGCCATCCAAGACCTAGCGCCGTCACTGTAATCCCAAGCTGACACGCTGATAGATAATAATCCAGGTCCGTCACAAGCTTTTTCACAATCGGTGCCGTTTTATTCCCCTCAGCAATCAGCTGATCCACACGCGACATCCTCACCTTTACTACCGCAAACTCTGATCCTACGAAGAAGGCTGTCAAACCGATTAATACAGCGACAAGCCCAAGATTTAAATACAATATACTGTCCAATAAATTCCCCTGAAAAAGGGGATTCACCTCCGAAGTTTTTAACTAAGTAATGTCGTCATCAGCTGGATCAATGGAATCATTTTCAGCTGAATCTCTTCTTTAATCATATGTTGTTGCTCAGGAGCCGCTTCCGAAAGCTCCTCTTTCAGCGATAAAATCTTCTCTTCCAAATGAGCGATTTCCTCGTTTACTTCTTTCAGCGCAGGACTCGACACAGGCTTCATCTCCATCAAAACCTTAATCTCATCAAGCGTCATCCGTCGGTTCTTCAACAACTGAATCTCCTTCAGTGTATCCAGCACCGACTCCGGATATAACCGGTAATTCGAAGCAGAACGCTCAAAAGGCAAAAGCCCAATCTGTGTATAATAATCAATCGTCCGGGTTGAAAGACCGCTGCGCTTCGCAACCGTTCCAATTCGTATTAGCGCCTTCCCAAAATAGCCATCGTCCTCTCGTACAGCAAATTAAGAAAAGTATACAGTGTAACGTGATGGTTGGCAATGGTTTTGTTTTAGGGCGACACAGCGGCGTACTGGGGACGGAGTTGAGTGAGTCGAAAATGGAATGATTCTAAAAATGACACGGGCGGGACGGAGTTAAGTGGGTCATAATGAGAATCATTCTAAAAATGGAACAGTCAACTCCGTCCCGGCTGTGCTGGTCATGGAAGTAAATAGGGTTTGTGTGAGGAGTATGAAGGGAATAACGTTTCAAATAAATCGTCAAAATGAAGGGGATGCACAATGAATCCAACCGGACTTTCTCATCAACAATTATCAGAAGCCATAAACCTGATTCGTAAAGCTGCTGATTTGCAGGAAAGCCTGCAAGATACTGTGTTTGCCGATCAGGTGATGGCGCGATCAATTCCTGTCGTATGGTTTGGAAGACGCTCCCCCGGCTCTCTTGTGACGGTCGGTACAAATCCATCTTCAAAAGAGTTTGTTGCTTCTGACGGAAGTCTACTTGCTGCGGAAAAATCGCGCTTTTTTGTGAGGGAAAAGGGAGTCAGTCTTTATCAATACCAGCAGAGTGAGCAATCATTGATTGAAACAGTGGAGCATTATCAAACCTACTTTGAGCGCAAAACCGTTTATAGCAGCTGGTTCGGTAAAAGAGACGGTGCGAAGCTTGAAGGATTTTTGAATGGAATAGGGTATTCATTTTATAAAGAGACAGGGATGCCATTAGCTGTACATATTGACTTTTTCCCGATTCCAACGCTAAAGCAGATGGGTACGATTAAAGGGAGGGAGGGTGTGATGGACTCTCCTGACATCAAGACTCTTTTAACTGATACAATCCGCTTTTTATCACCGGGAAAGATCCTGATTCTTGGAAAAGAGCATTGTGAAAGATTTCAGCGATTTTATCCTGAAACAAAGCTTGGTGACATTCATGAGGTGGAGGGTTATCCTGATGCGCGCTTTCAAAAAGGGTTTAGTGAAGAATTTAAAGCGGAAGTCACTGGTCTGCACTTTAAACCATCAGAGCAGTTTCTTGCGCTCGGTGGCGGAGCGGATGACAACGGGCTGAGCCATGGAAGTTACGGTGGCAGAGAAGCGATCAGACAAATTGGGGAAGCAGTGGCAAGGCGGTCTTAAAAGCCGCCTGTTACTGTGCCAACTAGTACTGTTCCAAGGATCAAGCTCCCTATGATAAAGAAAGAATAGGCAGTTTTCCTGCCGTGTTCGGGATTGACATAGTATTCAGCGCCATATGTAAACATCAGCAGTGCGATCAGCGCTGACATAACTGATTCAGAAAGAAAACCGCCATCTCCCCATAGCATAAAACCAACGTTAACCAGAAAAACAACAGCAGCAATCTGCGCTGCAATCTGTAAAATCTTTAATTTCATCAGAATCCCTCTTTATTCAGTATTGATGGTTATTATATCTTTAAATGGAAAAACATGCACTGAATTTTGAAAAGTGAAAGGGGATAAAGAACATGAACTTTTCTTTTGAGAAGACGCTTGAAATCCTGAAACAAACGCCTGGTGTGCTTGATTCGTATCTCATAGGAAAATCAGATGACTGGCTTTTATCAAATGAGGGTGAAGGTACGTGGAATATCTATCAGATCATAGATCATTTAATAGAAGGAGAGCGCACGAACTGGATGCCGCGCACACGAATCTTTCTAGGACTTGAAGGTGACGCATCTAAGTTGTTTCCACCATTTGACAGAGAAGCGAATATGGGCGGCGAACAATCAATAGAAGATAGACTGGCTGCGTTTCGCAAGCTGCGTGAGGACAATCTCACTGAATTAAAACGTCTCATCAAATCTGACGAGGACTTCAACCTAAAAGCTCAGCATCCAGCATTCGGAGAAGTTAGCCTTCGTCAGATGCTCGCTACATGGGCAGTGCATGACCTGACTCATATTGCGCAGATCACTCGTGTGTTTGCCGGGCATTACAGGGAAGATGTTGGACCTTGGGAGGAGTATTTGGGGGTGTTGAGGTAGGCGGCTCATTGGGGACGGAGTTTAATGGTTCATTATGAGAATGATTCTAAAAGTGGCTCACTCAACTTGTGGTGCACCCCTAAAGTTAGAGTTCAAAAACTAACTTTAGGGGTGCATTTATTATGGTTAAATACAATGAGAAGTTTAAATTGATGATTGTGAAAGAATATTTGAACGGTCCTCATGGTATTAGAATTTTAGCACGTAAGCATGGTATTCAATCTAAAACGCAGATCTTTAATTGGGTGAATATCTATCGGCACTTTGGTGAAGAAGGGTTGAAGAAAAAGAAAAAGGCATTTTATTCTGTTCAATTTAAACTGGATGTAATAAGCTTTATGGACAGAACAGGTGCTTCCCAAACTGAAACAGCCCTTCAATTTAGACTAACGAACCCATCGTTAATTGGCGAATGGAAGAAAAAGTTCCTTGAAGGGGGTTATGAAGCACTAGAGAACCCGAGAGGACAATCAACCATGTCAGATAAAAAGAAGAATGGTCAAAACGAGACAGCCTCTAATCAAAATGAAGCGTCTAACAGAGAAAAAGAATTAGAGAGAGAAAACGAGTTATTACGTCTTGAGGTTGCTTATTTAAAAAAGTTAAAAGCTTTTCAGAAGGATCCGAACAACTATCTCGAAAAGCACAAGCAGCGCTATCGTTCGAACTCAAAGAAACATTCAGACTAAAGGATGTATTAATGGTTGTAGGCATTCCTGAAGCTTCCTATCATTATCATATTAAACGGATGCATAATGTTAATCCGGATCAGGAGCTTGAAGATCAGATTCGATTCATCTTCGATGCCCACAATGGCAACTATGGGTACCGTCGAATCCAGGCGGCACTTAAGAGTGACGGGCTGATCATCAATCATAAAAAGGTTCAACGGATTATGAAAAAGCTTGGCTTAAAAGGCTTAAAGTTCAGAAGGAAATCTAGAAGCTATAGCTCTTACAAAGGTACCGTAGGTAACGTGGCCAAGAACAGGTTGAATCGCCGTTTTCAAACAGCTCATCCTCTTCAAAAGCTGGCAACCGATATTACTGAATTCAAATGCTTAGGTGGCGGAAAGTTGTACCTGAGCCCGATCCTGGATATGCATAATAGTGAAGTGATTTCATTTGGCGTCAGTCAACATCCGACATTGGATTTCGTTATGAAACCATTAGAAGAAGCTCTGAACCTTGTAAAGTATGCAAAATACCGTACAACTATTCACTCTGATCAAGGATGGCATTATCAGCACTATACATGGGTCAAGGCCCTGAAAGGGCAAAAGGTATTTCAAAGTATGTCCCGAAAAGGAAATTGTATCGACAATGCCCTTATGGAGAACTTTTTTGGTTTACTAAAGCAGGAAATGTATTATGGAGAGAAGTTACGCACATACGAAGAACTTAAAAAAGATATTGAAACGTATATCCATTATTACAACCATGATCGAATCAAACAAAAGTTGGCTGGCATGAGTCCGGTTCAATATCGTCTGCATACCAGCCAAATGGCTGCTTAATAAAAACTCTAACTTTTGGGGGTCACATCAACTCCGTCCCGGGTATGCCGCTCTATGTTTACACTTCCACAAAAAGGGAACCTCATGTATATACAAATAACAGGAGGTTTTTCGAATGGGACGTTTATCGGGCAAGACGACAATAATCACGGGAGCTGCTACTGGAATCGGTGAAGCAACGGCACACGTTTTTGCTGAGGAAGGTGCTGTAACGGTACTTGCTGATGTAAACAAGGATGAGCTTGATCAGGTGGTAAGTGAAATCACTAGTAACGGCGGCAAGGCAGTTGCTTATGAAGTTGATGTTTCCGATGAAAAGAGTGTAGAGTCATTTGCAGAAGCGATCAAGGAAGAATATAAAACGGTGGATGTTCTGTTCAACAATGCAGGAGTGGATCAGCAGGGTGGAAAGGTACATGAATATCCGATTGAGCTTTTTGACCGGATTATCGCAGTAGACCTTCGCGGGACGTTTCTAATGAGTAAATTTATTATCCCACTAATGATGGATCACGGCGGTTCGATTATTAATAACGGTTCTATGTCAGGACACGCTGCAGACCTTGACCGCTCAGGCTATAATGCTGCAAAAGGTGGCATTATCAACTTTACCAAGGCGACAGCGATCGATTACGCGCGTCACGGCATCCGTGTAAATTCCGTTTCACCGGGAACAATTGAAACGCCGCTCATTGATGAACTGGTCGGATCAAAACAGGAGAAGATGGGTGAAGCATTCCGTGAAGCCAACAAGTGGATCACACCGCTTGGCAGACTAGGGAAACCGCGCGAAATGGCGACTGTTGCACTGTTCCTTGCCTCAGACGACAGTTCATATGTAACCGGGGAAGATATTAAAGCAGACGGCGGGATTCTTGCATATACCTGGCCTGGTAAAATGCTGATTGAGCAGGACGAGTGGAAGAAGGATACTGAATAACATTAGGGAAACGCTATGGACAACTTCGTTTGGAAACGGAGCTGCTCATAGCGTTTTTTCAGATGAAGACTTGATTAACAACTTCATAAACCAAAAAACCCAACATGATCCCGCTCGCGAGGAAATAAAAATAGGCTAATTTGTTTCCTCGGGTTTTATCTATGTATGACTCCATCCCCAACCCAACAGCCAAAATGATCGTCGGCACCAGAAACCAGGCGGGACCAATTAAATCAATATCCGCAAACCACCTCAGCCCAACATTCACTAACACAACCGCTGCCGCAATATAAGAAAGAATTCTAAAAGCCTTTACATACAAAAAAACACCTGCCATTTTTTTCTTTTTATTTTAGCATTTTTTGGTTCGGTAATGAAAGTGGCTCACTGGGGACGGAGTTGAATGATCCATTATAAGAATGATTCTAAAAGTGGATCACTCAACTCCGTCCCGGGGGTGTACATTTTAATAACCATTCTAAAAACAGCACACGCAACTCCGTCCCCAATGTGCACATCCACCCGACTCATCCGCCTGCACAATGGGTATACCACTATCAGGAGGTGATTCCATGGCTACACGCTGGATTTTTGGGAATCAATTGTGTCATGAGCTGCCGATAGTGAAAGAGGCTGATGAGGATGATGTGTTTTTGATGATTGAAGCGCAGTCGCGTTCGACGTGGCAGCATTATCATAAGCAGAAGCTTGTGTTGATTTTTTCTGCGATGCGGCATTTTGCAGCGGAGCTTGAGGAGAAGGGGTATCAGGTGGATTACCGTGAAGCGGATTCGTTTGAGGATGCGTGGAAGGCGCATGCGAAAGAGTTTAAGCCTGAGAAGGTTTATTATACGGTTCACACGGATTATCGGATGACTCAGGCGATGAAAAAGTGGGAGAAGGGGCTGTCTGGTATTGAAGTGGAAGTGCTTGACGCCCGTCCGCTGTTTTTACTGACTGTTGAGGAAATCAAAAATGAGCTGAAGGGTGATGGACCGTGGAAGATGGATCCTTTTTACCGAAGGATGCGAAAGCGTCTCAACGTGCTGGTAGAGGGGGAGAATCCTGTAGGTGGCAAGTGGTCGTTCGATCAGGATAACCGTAAGTCGGCTAAAAGCGATACCACATTTACAAAAGCCCGGTCATTCAGGCCGGATGATATCACCAAAGATGTCATTGAAAAGGTTGAAAAGCAGTTCGGAGATAACCCGGGTGAGATTAAGCCGTTCAGATGGGCGGTGACGAGGAAAGAAGCGTTACAGGCACTGAATCAGTTCATCAAAGAAAGGCTCGAAACCTTTGGTACTTACCAGGATGCAATGCTTGAAGGGGACGATTTTATGTCGCACTCACTTCTGTCTTCTTCTATAAATATTGGGCTGCTTACGCCAATGGAGGTAGTCAGTAAAGCTGAACAAGCCTATCTGGATGGAGAGGTGCCGCTTAACTCAGCTGAAGGATTTATCAGGCAGCTCATTGGCTGGCGTGAGTTTATACGGGGAATCTATCTGAAGAAGATGCCAAAGTACCGTGATGTTAATAACTTTAACCATGAGCGCGATCTGCCGTCTTTTTTCTGGGATGCAGATACCGATATGAATTGTATGCATGAGTCAATCCGGCCGGTAGTGGAGCATGGCTACAACCACCATATCCAGCGGCTCATGGTCATTGGCAACTACGCAACACTTTACGGACTCTCACCGCAGCAGACCGCAGACTGGTTCAACGAAATGTATATCGATGCCCACGACTGGGTCGTGCTGCCGAACGTACTCGGGATGGCACTCTATGCAGATGGAGGCGTCCTTTCCACCAAGCCTTACGTCGCATCAGGTAAATACATCAACAAAATGAGCAACTACTGCGGTTCCTGTAAATATAACGTTAACCACCAGACAGAAGAAGACGCCTGTCCATTCAACGCACTCTACTGGCACTTCTTAGATCGGCACGCTGACAAACTCAGTGATAATCATCGGATGGGGCTGGTCTATAAGCAGTGGCAGAAGCGGGATGCTGATAAGAAGAAGGAGATTATTGATAAGGGGGAGAGCTTGCTTAAGCAGTGAGCGGCGCAGTGGGGACGGAGTTCAGTGATTCATTTTTATAATGATTCTAAAAATGGCACACTGAACTTGATGTGACCCCCAAAAGTTAGAGTTTTTATTAAGCAGCCATTTGGCTGGTATGCAGACGATATTGAACCGGACTCATGCCAGCCAACTTTTGTTTGATTCGATCATGGTTGTAATAATGGATATACGTTTCAATATCTTTTTTAAGTTCTTCGTATGTGCGTAACTTCTCTCCATAATACATTTCCTGCTTTAGTAAACCAAAAAAGTTCTCCATAAGGGCATTGTCGATACAATTTCCTTTTCGGGACATACTTTGAAATACCTTTTGCCCTTTCAGGGCCTTGACCCATGTATAGTGCTGATAATGCCATCCTTGATCAGAGTGAATAGTTGTACGGTATTTTGCATACTTTACAAGGTTCAGAGCTTCTTCTAATGGTTTCATAACGAAATCCAATGTCGGATGTTGACTGACGCCAAATGAAATCACTTCACTATTATGCATATCCAGGATCGGGCTCAGGTACAACTTTCCGCCACCTAAGCATTTGAATTCAGTAATATCGGTTGCCAGCTTTTGAAGAGGATGAGCTGTTTGAAAACGGCGATTCAACCTGTTCTTGGCCACGTTACCTACGGTACCTTTGTAAGAGCTATAGCTTCTAGATTTCCTTCTGAACTTTAAGCCTTTTAAGCCAAGCTTTTTCATAATCCGTTGAACCTTTTTATGATTGATGATCAGCCCGTCACTCTTAAGTGCCGCCTGGATTCGACGGTACCCATAGTTGCCATTGTGGGCATCGAAGATGAATCGAATCTGATCTTCAAGCTCCTGATCCGGATTAACATTATGCATCCGTTTAATATGATAATGATAGGAAGCTTCAGGAATGCCTACAACCATTAATACATCCTTTAGTCTGAATGTTTCTTTGAGTTCGAACGATAGCGCTGCTTGTGCTTTTCGAGATAGTTGTTCGGATCCTTCTGAAAAGCTTTTAACTTTTTTAAATAAGCAACCTCAAGACGTAATAACTCGTTTTCTCTCTCTAATTCTTTTTCTCTGTTAGACGCTTCATTTTGATTAGAGGCTGTCTCGTTTTGACCATTCTTCTTTTTATCTGACATGGTTGATTGTCCTCTCGGGTTCTCTAGTGCTTCATAACCCCCTTCAAGGAACTTTTTCTTCCATTCGCCAATTAACGATGGGTTCGTTAGTCTAAATTGAAGGGCTGTTTCAGTTTGGGAAGCACCTGTTCTGTCCATAAAGCTTATTACATCCAGTTTAAATTGAACAGAATAAAATGCCTTTTTCTTTTTCTTCAACCCTTCTTCACCAAAGTGCCGATAGATATTCACCCAATTAAAGATCTGCGTTTTAGATTGAATACCATGCTTACGTGCTAAAATTCTAATACCATGAGGACCGTTCAAATATTCTTTCACAATCATCAATTTAAACTTCTCATTGTATTTAACCATAATAAATGCACCCCTAAAGTTAGTTTTTGAACTCTAACTTTAGGGGTGCACCACAACTCCGTCCCCAGTGTGCCATTTTTGTAATGATTATCAGAACGATACAACAACCTCCGTCCCCGCTGTATCAAGGGTTACATAATCTCATTTCAGGGGTATATTAAGAGTATCCTATTGGCGAAAAGAGGGAGAGCCATGTCTGAGTCAATTGAAAGCTTGAAGCGGGAGATTGTTAGACTGAATGAAAAAGTTGAACGTTATGAAACATATATTAGAGAGCTGTCTGCACCGATTATTCCGTCGATTGTTCCGCATACGATTCTGGTGCCTTTAACGGGTGGAATCACTGAAGAGAGGATGACACACATTCTTGAGGCAATTCTTCATCACCTGGAGCGCGGGGAAGTGGAAAATGTACTGATTGATTTATCAGGGACGAATATCAATGATGTGGACAAGTCGGATTATCAGCTGGTGGCTGCGAAGATGAGAGATCTGATCGGGGCGGTTAAGCTGATGGGTGCACGTACGATTTTTGTTGGATTTTCTCCGCTTTTTGCAAGGGAGATGGTACTGTCAGGCGTGGTGAGAGATGTGGGCATTCATTCTTTTTCAACGTTTCGCAGTGCGCTGCAGCATATTATGAGGGATAAAGGATATGAAATGAATCAAAGATAAAAGCAGACCCTATTTTTTGAAAAGGGTCTGCATTTTTCATGATTACCATATGGCTTCAACGTACTCAGGGTTGTCAATAAACGGATTGCGATTTCCCTGGTATGATTCAAAGATGATCTCATTCCGGTTGCGTTCAAATGCATCAACCGGGTCCTGTTCATGCCACTCTTTTAAAGTGGAGAGTTTCCCAAGGTAAGGGCCATTTACCTCGACCTGGTCAAGCACTTCAAGGTCCACTTCACCCGCGTCACCTTCATAGCGCACTGCCATGTAGAATACCATACGTGCAATATCACCTTTTACTTCATCGCGCGGCTCCCATGAATCACCGTCATAAAATGTGTTTGGTGCTTCAGGGTGAATTCTTCCTCCATTATCAAAATCAAGATTCTGTCTTGATGAATTGACTGTTACATCAGTCGGTCTGAGGGCATGCAGGTCAGTACCTGTCCCCATTGTTGTGCCGAAATCACCTTTAGATTGAGGCCAGACATGCTCGCGGTTCCATTCATCAACAAGTCCGCCATTATCATATTTTGAAATGGATTTCCCTGTATATAAAAGCAGAACGTTATTTGGATTATTCGGATCCTCATCTGTATTGCGCAGCGCTTCCCATGCATTAGCATAGGAAATTTCCTGATGATCATCAATAATGTTATGTAGGGCCTGCTTTAAAGCAACACCAGTTAAGCCTTCTGCATCAGCATAGTAGCCTGTTCCCGGTGTACCCGGATCCCCGCCTGCTTCACGGCTGATCGATGTCACTGACTCGATACCTTCATGTGCGAAATAATCATCACGTGTGCCATCAACAACGACGTAATCCCCTAAATTCGAAGGGTCACTCATTAAGCCATATTCACTGCGATATCCGGCATCCAGCTTGACAAAAATCATTTCTGACATCTGCGTTTCACCAGGATCATCCGCCAGTGCGAGCGCATAATCACTCGTGAAGTTAGATTGCTGCACAGTCGAAGTCGATACCGGTACCCCCACAATATAACCGCCGACTGTCACATCTGCTCCATTTGGTTCATCCATTGCGCCATTCACAGACAACAGCGTTGAACCTGATACAACCGGCACTGCGATCAGCAGCACAAGCGTAACCATTAATAAAATTGCCTTTTTCATTCCGACACTCCTCTAAAATAAATTACCCTCAGGCAACACTACTTTTCGCAAAGTGTCTGGCAATCCCTTTAATAAATAGTCGCATTTTGATAAATAAACAAATAAACATATATTAATGTTTTAAATTGCAAAAAATACAGGAAATGTTCAATAAAAAAAGAACCGGTCAATTGCACCGGTTCAAAGTTATGTATTACCACCAGTCCACAAATACGACTGCCAGAATGAATATGCCTGCCAAAGCAAAATCAGAATAAGCGCCGGTTTTAGTTGATTCTGCCTTCAATCTCTCGAAACCTGTTAAAACAAAGATGAGACTGATCGCTAAAATTAAATAATAGATTGGAAATAAAACGTGACCTGTTGCTGTCGTGTAGAGTGCAATCAGGCTGGCGGCTACAGCAAGTACCAGTCTGAAAACTTTTAATATCCCCATGAAGCTCCCCCGAAAATATAAGTGGTAAAATCTGATAATTACAGTGTAGCACAAACAATTTTGTAGAAACAGGTCAAGAAGTCATTATTTTACAATGATCCTTAAAGAAAAACCCCGGAAGCCCGGGGGTTGAATTACATTAGTAAAATTAAGCTTGAAGCCATCACGATCATACCAGCCACCATACCATACATGGCGTGGTGCGCTTTTCCATATTCACGCGCAGCAGGCAGCAGACCGTCCAGCGAGATAAATACCATAATGCCGCCGACAGCTGCAAAGACCAGGCCAAACACTGTATCTGTTAAAAATGGCATTAAGATTAAAAAGCCGATTAATGCACCAGCCGGTTCTGCAAGCCCGGATAAAAAAGACAACTTAAACGCTTTTCGGCGTGACCCGGTTGCATAATAAATTGGAACAGACACCGCAATCCCCTCAGGAATATTATGCAGCGCAATCGCAATTGCAATCGCAAGCCCCACAGCCGGATCATCCAGTGCAGAAATAAATGTCGCAAGTCCTTCAGGAAAGTTATGAATCGCAATCGCAAGGGCCATAAACACACCCATTTTACGTAAACGGAGCGCAGCACTTTTACTCAGCGTCGCTTTTTTCGTCGCCTTCGCAGCAACTGTTTCTCCGCCTTCAGGATCCTGCGCGGACTCAACAAACTTAGATTCATGCGGGTTTCCAACAGTAGGAATTAACTTATCAATCAGACCAATAAACAGCATCCCCGCAAAAAACGCGATTACCGTGAACAGCGTCCCAGTCTGTTCACCATGCCCCGCAGTGAGTTCATCCAAAGCCTTCGGAAAAATCTCAATAAATGAAACATAAATCATCACACCCGCTGAAAACCCAAGTGCAATCGACAGAAAAGCCGTATTCGTCCGCTTCGAAAAAAACGCGAACATACTGCCCACGCCCGTCGCCAGCCCGGCGAAAAGCGTTAACAAAAACGCATACAATACTGCTCCATCCATCCTGCATTCTCCTTTAGATTAAAATCATTCTAATGATACTATATGATAAAAGTTTGTTTAGTGCAACTTTTTTGTGAAGGTGTAATAAAGGTTGCTGAGGCTAATAAATGGTGTGATACAGGGGGACGGAGGTTAGTGTATCAAAATGGAATATTGTGCATAAATGATACAGCAACCTCCGTCCCCGCTGTATCACACAAAAGAGCCTGTGCATCCACACAGGCTCAAAACTTAAGGCTTCAACACGACCTTAATACATTCATCCTCATGGTCATTAAAAATCTGATAGGCTTCCTCAGCCTGATCCATTTTCATTCTGTGAGTGACAATTTCGGTTGGATCAAATTCACCGTTTTGGATCATATCGAATAGGCGTGGCATGTAGTGCACGACTGGTGCCTGGCCCATTTTAATTTCGATGTTGCGTTCGAACATATTGCCAAGCGGGAAGCCATGGTACATGGAGCCGTATACGCCGGTCAGCTGCATGGTTCCGAATTTGCGGATGGCTTTCATGCCGATTTCAATGGCGCTGATCGTGCCGCCTGTCAGACTCAGCTTTTGTCCGATTTCTTCGACGGCTGATTTTTTACCATCCATCCCGACGCAATCAATGACGATATCCACGCCACCCTGGGTGATTTCTCTGATATGTTCGCCCGCATCTTCATAATTATCAAAGTTTACGACTTCAACGTTGTTCATCTTCTGCGCTTTGAATAGACGGTAGGAAAGGTTATCGACTGCAATGACGCGGCTTGCGCCTTTCATCCAGGCGAACTTCTGCGCCATCAGGCCGATTGGGCCGCAGCCGAGTACAGCGACTGTACTGCCTTTTTTAACCCCGGCGTTTTCAACACTCCAAAGGGCTGTCGGCAGAACGTCTGACATAAAGAGCAGGGCCTCATCTTCAAGTTCAACAGATTCAGGAATTTTCAGCGGCATAAAGTTTCCATAAGGCACGCGCAGGTATTCAGCCTGTCCACCCGGATGATTGCCGTAGCGCTCAGTGAATCCGAAGTAGCCGCCTGTATCAAGTGACGGGTTCGGATTGGAGTTATCACACTGACTTTCAAAGTCATTTTGGCAGAAGTAGCATTCGCCGCATGAAATGTTGAATGGAATGACAACGCGGTCGCCTTTTTTTACACTTGTTACGTCAGGTCCGGCTTCTTCTACAATGCCCATTGGCTCGTGGCCGATGACATAATCTTTATGAGCAGGGAGGGCGCCCTGGTAAATATGTAGATCGGATCCGCAAATCGCTGTTGAGGTAATACGTACGAGAATATCATCCCGCTCCTGCAGCTTCGCATCCGGGACTTCTTTGACCTTCATCTTCTTCGTACCTTGAAATGTAACTGCCTTCATATTAAAACCTCCAGAATGAATAGAATGTCCGTGACCTTTTTAAAAGGATGTCTATTTCCAGATTTACCCGATCTGAGCAGATGAAAACTGATTATTGAAAAAACAACTTATAATGGTATGATTCACCCATAAGGAACAATTTGGTTGAAAAGGAGGAGTGGAATGGAGAAAGCGGGGAAATGGATTCAGGGTTTTGGAGGAATCATTATTAGTGTCATTGCGCCTTTTCTGGAAATTTATCTTGATTTTAATTTGCAAAGGCTTTTGCAAATCGTTCTTCTTGGCTCACTAGTTACTTTGTGGGGACTGATTCTGACCAAGGAAGAAGAGAGGAGCCTTCTGCTTATCATTTTCGGTTGTATCGGACTTGCCTGTTATATTTACCTGAACGAGTTATGGCTTGCGATTGCGATGGGGATCTCTGGTTTACTTCTGACAGGGCTCAATTACTTAATGAGTTGGACTGCTGACAGGAGAGAATCCGTTGAAATACATAATGAATAACATTTAAACATGTAAAATCATCCATGCTCTTTTACAATAAGAGAAACATGTCTTTGGAAAGGGTTGAGCATATGGAGTCATTACCAGTGATTGTCGCGCTGTGCGGCAGCCTTAGAAAAGATTCACTGAACCGCAAGCTGATGAATGAAATCATCCGCCAGTCAGAGGGAAAATGGCATATAAAAGAGGCTGAGATCGGGGAGCTGCCACTCTTTAATGAAGACCTTGAAGCAGCGGAAAATCCTTATTCAGTCAGGTCATTCCGTAAAAAGCTGAATGAAGCAGATGGTGTGCTGATTGTCACACCTGAATACAACGCAGGAATACCAGGTGGACTGAAAAACGCACTGGACTGGGCATCGCGATCACCAAAGGAATTCTCAATCAAAAATCTGCCGGTCGCAATTGCCGGTGCATCAAATGGGAACGTCGGCACCGCACTATCACAAATGCAGGTGCGTCAGATTCTTACTAATATGAACGCCAATATCATGACCAATCCTAAAATCATCGCAAGCCGCTATCAGGATAAAATCGATCCGGAATCAGGGCGCCTGACAGATGAAGCGACTGAGAAGCAGATTGATAAGTTTATTGATGGGTTTACGAAGTTTGTGAGGGTTTTTGGGGAGTAGGTTGGAATGATTACAAAAATGACTCACTGGGGACGGAGTTGTGGTGCACCCCTAAAGTTAGAGTTCAAAAACTAACTTTAGGGGTGCATTTATTTGGTTAAATACAATGAGAAGTTTAAATTGATGATTGTGAAAGAATATTTGAACGGTCCTCATGGTATTAGAATTTTAGCACGTAAGCATGGTATTCAATCTAAAACGCAGATCTTTAATTGGGTGAATATCTATCGGCACTTTGGTGAAGAAGGGTTAAAGAAAAAGAAAAAGGCATTTTATTCTGTTCAATTTAAACTGGATGTAATAAGCTTTATGGACAGAACAGGTGCTTCCCAAACTGAAACAGCCCTTCAATTTAGACTAACGAACCCATCGTTAATTGGCGAATGGAAGAAAAAGTTCCTTGAAGGGGGTTATGAAGCACTAGAGAACCCGAGAGGACAATCAACCATGTCAGATAAAAAGAAGAATGGTCAAAACGAGACAGCCTCTAATCAAAATGAAGCGTCTAACAGAGAAAAAGAATTAGAGAGAGAAAACGAGTTATTACGTCTTGAGGTTGCTTATTTAAAAAAGTTAAAAGCTTTTCAGAAGGATCCGAACAACTATCTCGAAAAGCACAAGCAGCGCTATCGTTCGAACTCAAAGAAACATTCAGACTAAAGGATGTATTAATGGTTGTAGGCATTCCTGAAGCTTCCTATCATTATCATATTAAACGGATGCATGATGTTAATCCGGATCAGGAGCTTGAAGATCAGATTCGATTCATCTTCGATGCCCACAATGGCAACTATGGGTACCGTCGAGTCCAGGCGGCACTAAAGAGTGACGGGCTGATCATCAATCATAAAAAGGTTCAACGGATTATGAAAAAGCTTGGCTTAAAAGGCTTAAAGTTCAGAAGGAAATCTAGAAGCTATAGCTCTTACAAAGGTACCGTAGGTAACGTGGCCAAGAACAGGTTGAATCGCCGTTTTCAAACAGCTCATCCTCTTCAAAAGCTGGCAACCGATATTACTGAATTCAAATGCTTAGGTGGCGGAAAGTTGTACCTGAGCCCTATCCTGGATATGCATAATAGTGAAGTGATTTCATTTGGCGTCAGTCAACATCCGACATTGGATTTCGTTATGAAACCATTAGAAGAAGCTCTGAACCTTGTAAAGTATGCAAAATACCGTACAACTATTCACTCTGATCAAGGATGGCATTATCAGCACTATACATGGGTCAAGGCCCTGAAAGGGCAAAAGGTATTTCAAAGTATGTCCCGAAAAGGAAATTGTATCGACAATGCCCTTATGGAGAACTTTTTTGGTTTACTAAAACAGGAAATGTATTATGGAGAGAAGTTACGCACATACGAAGAACTTAAAAAAGATATTGAAACGTATATCCATTATTACAACCATGATCGAATCAAACAAAAGTTGGCTGGCATGAGTCCAGTTCAATATCGTCTGCATACCAGCCAAATGGCTGCTTAATAAAAACTCTAACTTTTGGGGGTCACATCAAGTTGTGTGTTCCACTTTTAGAATCATTCTAAAAATGAACCACTTAACTCCGTCCCCAGTGTGACGGGTCCCTTAAAAACTTAGTTTCTCAAAACAAAAATCCGGGTATAGAAAAAACAGTCAACGGTTTGTGAACCATGACGACATCACCTTTATGCTAGTTTGGCTCCCCATTGTCCATTGGGGGGCACTTTTTTTGTACGGTGAAGAAATTTTATCCATTTCCCTCCTATTGACAGTGCCTGCCATCAGGAGTATTTTATCGTCATTAAGATGGAATCGAGGCGCTGTGATGAAGTTGAAGAGGGTGCAGTTGTCACCACCGCAGTTTTTGATGGCGGGCTTTGGTTTGACGATATTGATTGGTACGCTTTTATTAAAGTTACCGGTGTCGACATATGACGGGATTACCTGGTTAAATGCCTTTTTTACAGCGACGTCTGCCACTACGGTGACCGGGCTTGTAACGGTTGATACGGGCACTGTGTTTACGCTTTTTGGTGAGGCAGTGATTATGATATTGATCCAGGTTGGCGGGCTTGGTTTTATGACGTTTGCTGTACTGGTGATTCTTTTTCTGAGGAAAAAGATTACGCTGAAAGAAAGGCTGCTGATTCAGGAGGCGCTGAGTCAGACATCGATTGGTGGGGTTGTACGCCTTGTACTGTCGTTGTTTATTTTCTCCCTTGTGATTGAGCTTGCTGGAATGATTTTGCTTGCAACGGTATGGGTACCTGAATATGGCTGGAGAGAAGGGCTGCACGTCAGTTTATTTCATTCTATATCGGCATTTAATAACGCGGGCTTTTCATTATGGTCTGATAATCTGATGGGGTATGTTGGTGACCCGGTGATTAATCTGGTTATCACTGGTTTATTTATTTTAGGCGGGCTTGGCTTTACGGTGCTGGTTGATGTTTATAAAAAGCCGCAATTTAAAAAGCTGACGCTGCATTCTAAGCTGATGATTATTGGAACACTTGTAATTAACACTGTGGCGCTGCTGTTTATATTTTTCTCGGAGTATGGTAATCCTGCTACGATTGGCGGTATGCCTTTGATTGATCAGCTTTGGGCTTCTTACTTTCAGGGGGTTACTACGAGAACCGCAGGCTTTAATTCTCTTGATATTGGAAGTATGGAAGATTCATCAATTTTATTTATGATGGCACTGATGTTTATCGGTGCAGGAAGTGGTTCGACGGGAAGTGGGATTAAGCTGACGACTGCGATTATTATTTTGCTGACGTTTATTACTTTTTTGCAAAATAAGAGTGAAGTGGCAGTGTTTGGGCGTACCATTAAAAATAATATTGTGATCAGAGCGTTCGCGATTACTTTTGCAGGCTTTATGACTGTTTTCGTCTGTCTGCTTGGACTGACACTGACGGATCCGCAGCTTCCGTTTTTAGAAGTTGCATTTGAGGTATTTTCAGCATTTGGAACAGTTGGTCTTTCGATGGGAATTACCGCTGAGTTGAGTGTGCCGGGTAAATTAATTATTATTGTAATGATGTTTCTTGGCAGAGTGGGGCCGATTACGCTTGCGTTTTCATTGGCTGTGATCAAGCCGGATAAGGTTCGTTATGCAAAAGAAGATGTTTATACAGGATAAAAAATCCAGGAGCTGATTTTTCAACTCCTGGATTTTTTAAATTGCTTCAGTTACCTGACTGCTTAGTACGGCAGGGAATGTGACGGTAATGGTCGTTCCCCAGTTGACTTTACTGTTGACGTCGATTTCACCGTGATGGTCTTTAATCAATTTGAAGCAGACGGCCATCCCAATACCGGTACCTTTTTCTTTTGTTGTGTAGTAAGGTTCCCCAATTCTTGATAGGCGGGATTTTGGAATGCCTTTGCCGTTGTCGATAATGCGGATCCGTATTTTCCCGTCGATGCTGTCGACTTTGATTTTAATTTTGCTTTCCGGTACGGTTGCTTCAAGGCTGTTTTTCAGAAAGTTGATCATGATTTGTTTGAAGTGTGACTTCTGTATATCAAGCAGGCCGTTTGATGTTAATAGATTTTCAATTGAAATAAATTTATTCTCCCGAATTGCGACTGATTGGTAGAGAAAGTGTATATTTTCAAGTTCCTCTGCGACATTGATGATTTCCTTATAACCTTCCTGCTCGTTTTTAGCTTCAGGACGGGCAAGAAGGAGGAGTTCTTTTAATACTTCCACAATCCGGTCAATTTCATCTAAAATAATATTCTCAAGTTTTGGGTCGTCCGTTTTTTCTTTGGCAAGCTGGATCAAACCTCTGACGGTTGTCAGCGGATTGCGGATTTCATGAGCAATACTTGCTGCGAGTTCACCAACAACCTTGGATTTTTCAGAATCAAGTAGCAGCTGTTCATTCTGTTTTTGCTCAGTGAAGTCAACGCCGATAAAGAGAGTGTAGACTTCCTGACTATCAAGTTCTATTGTTTCAAAGCTCCATTTCACATAACGTATTTCACCTGAGCGCGTCAGCATTCTGTCCTTCTCAGGATTCAATTCGCGTATGGCAAGTAGCGCAGATAAGTCCTGACGTGTCAACTGATCTTTTGTTACGGACAGGAGCCTGCAGATTGAGTCATTCAGCCGGATGATCTGATTGTTCTGATCGATCACTGCAAGATAGTTCGGGTTAATATCCATAATCTTTTCTAGCAGAGTGCGCTGTCTTGCCAGATTGCCGTTGGCCTGGATCAGCATGACAGATTGCATACGTACATATGCCAGAAAAAGCAGTAGTGCAATAATAATCGAATTAAAACTTGAAAAATATAATGGCAGCGGCGTAAATCCGCTAATGACACCATTTAGAAAAATAAATATGGCACCAATACCGATTTGCAGATAAAAGATTCTGAGTATCCGGTTATGAATCCGGCTTGCAGCGAAAGCGAACAGTACGGTATTCGTAATGATAAGCAGTATATTGATCATAAACGTTATATTCAGATTCCCATATAACGGCATCATATGCTCAGGGGAATACATACCATCCTGTACAAAAATATAGCCATTAATTCCCGCGTCCGTAAAATTAATGACATAAGCGGTCATACTAATTACAAAGAGGACGATCAATCCTCTGATTTTAAATATTTTATGAAATCCTGTTAGTTCAGGGTTTTGCTTAACCATAATAATGCCGAGAATGTACATGACCGGCATCAGGAAGATAGGTCCCGCTCTGAAAAATCTAAAAAACGAGTCAATGACTGTAAGTGAAAAAACATCCTGGCTATATAAAAATGCGATGCCCATTTGCCAAAATGAGATCAGTAAGAGAAAGACAGAAAATGCTTTTGTATTTGTTGATCGTGAATAAAATAATAAAGAAATCGCTAAAAATAGCGGTATACCGGCTAATGCCATTAATAAAAAGAATGCCATGCAAGGGTCTTCCTTTCCTGAAGTCAGGCTCCAGACTTTTAAGCAGGTCTGCACCTTTAATGTCTAATTTTAGCAAATTGGCGCGCTTTTGCACACTGCAGATGTCCTTTTCTATGTAACATTTTTGTAAACGAAAAAAGAGCCCTCCTGCAGGCTCTTCAAGTTACCTGTTATTGTCAGCGCTTTTTGTGTGAGCAGGCTTCTCAGGATCCCGCTGCGGCTCAATATCCTGTCCACGTGCTTTTTTCTGACGCTGCTCAACTGAGTCATTCTTTGACACTTCTTCCATCATCATCCCTCCATTCAACATTATTTTTCCGTTTTTTAAAATAATTATTCAAAAAGTGTTATAAAGGGGTTTAATTAGGGAATTAACTAATGACGTATTAGTGAGATGACATTGCAGCGTCGAAAGGATGAGTCGTATTTCCAGAAGGTTGAAGTGCAGCAAGTGTAATAAGTGGATGGAGCTGTATGAGGATATTTATCTGAAAGCAGAGCGTCCATCTGAAAAGAATCTACATAAGGGCATGTATGAACCTTCTTGCAGGGATTGTACGATTTCAATGAGAATGAATGGCTTAGAAAAAAGGTGAAAGCGGGCAAATGATGCCTCCTCTCACCTTTTATCATTTAAAGCTCTTTTTTGAATACATAACTCACTTTATCATATTCCATTTTTTCTTCGTAAAAGCGATGTGCATCAATACGCTGTAGCCCTGAAGATAGGGCAATACGTTCGTATCCTTCTTTTGACGCCCAGTCATGCACAAATTCAAGTAGTTTTTCGCCGTATCCATTGGACCGTTTTGCCTGATCTGTTACAAGGTCACATATCCAGACAAATCGTCCATAATATAATGTGATCATCGGCTTAAAACCTGCGAGTGCGACGATCTCATCGTTCTCATACAGTGCAAAAAGTCTGTAGCTGTCCTTTTGCCGCGCTTCTTCAATGAGTGCCAGATAGGCAGTTTCATCTAAATGGGTACGCAGCTGGCGCATCACCGGAAAAGCTGCCAAGCATTCTTCCTTTGACGTACATTCTTTTATATTCTCTGTCTTCATCAAATCCCCTACCTAAACTGTTTTAGCATTTAACATCATCACAAATGATGCAAGTGAAACAATATTGATCATTGAAAAAACCAATCCTAAAATCATATAAATATTGAGACGGAGTGACACAATCAGCTGGAAATATCCCATGATAAGTGAACCTGCAAACAGCACTGCTGCCGCAATAGCGAGCGGTGTGGAAAATGAAGCAGGTGCCAGTCCGATCAGTACGACAAGCCCGGTGATTGCTGCTGTCAGTATTAAAAATATAATACTTTTTAATTCAGGATGTAAAAAAGACATCGTTGACCTCCTTTTTAAGGCGTAATCAGCCATTTAAAAGCGTCAGGAAATTCTTTTCTCCACGTAGACTCATGATGCCTGCCATCTTTTACAATGTCAAACCGGAGCCGGTCATCCGGAAATCCGCTTTCAGCAAAAGCCTCAGCAATTTTTTCAGCGTCTTTCAGCAGCAGCTTGGATCCGCGTCTGCTTTTGTCTTCAGAGTCTCCAATGTTAATAAATACTTTCTGAAGCGGTGAATGCTCGCCTATTCTGATCAGTTTTCTAAGTGAATGATGATCCTGCCAGACCATCAGTGAAAAAGCCATCACTTTGCCGAAAATGTGCGGGTAGTTAATACCTGCGTATAGCGAAATATACGCACCGAATGAACTGCCACCGATCATCGTATGTTCGGGGCCGGTGAGCGTTCTGAATTCACTATCAATCCATGGCTTCAGCGTATCTTTCAAAAAGGCTATGTACTGCTCACCCTTGCCGCCAAACTGATGCTTCGGATTATGATACACGTTATATTCATTGCTGCGCTCGTCATCACCGTGATCAATTGCTACGACAATCGCCTGATAGGAATCATCCTCGGCGCACAGCTTCTCGAGTGATTCATCCACGCCCCATTCTTCACTGGTTGACGTAGCCTGATCGAATACATTTTGTGCATCATGCATGTATAGTACAGGGTAACGTCTGTCACTGTTTTCGTAGCCTGGAGGAAGATAGATCCAGATGTTTTTGACTGTACTCAGCTGGGGAACCTCCATATCCTTTACAATTCTGACGTCTCCAGTGATGGAGTGCTTATCATGCTCATTAAATACATTTTGCCATTCTACTGCTTTCATCGTGTACCCCTTTCAATCTTCATATCTAAAAGCATAGCATATATTGGATGCAGTTCTTGTACGAAGGTGACGAATATTTGCAGGAAAATGAATCTTTTTCCAGCTCCAGTCGTAAATAAGGTAAGGAGCTGATCGAATGTCACAGACAAACACACAATCAATCGTTTCACTTACACTTGGAATTTTATCGCTGATGGTTCCATTTCTCGGTATTTTCCTCGGCATTGGCGGAATCATTACTGCAAACATTGCGATGAAGCAGATCGCTTACAGTGATGAGGGCGGCAAAGGACTTGCCATTTCAGGTATGATCTGCAGTATCGTCGGGCTGATTATTCAGCTGTTTACGATTCTTGCATGGATCTTTTTCTTCGGATTAGCGTTTTTAACGGGGTGATCGCTTGGAACAGAACAAAAATAAGAAAAATAACTTTAAGCATTTGCTCGGTTTCGGGCTGATGATGTTTTTAGTGATTACATTTGTTGACCTCATGAATGGGCAGGAGATCGTCTGGTTCGAAAATATCGGTATTCCTGCGCTGACTATTATGCTGATCGGGTTTTTTGAGTGGGCGTGGGATAGTAAGAAATATGGGAAGAAATGAAAATGCTGTCTGACAAAATGGTCAGGCAGTATTTTTGGTGAAAGAGGGTAGGTCTATTTGCTTAATCTCCGGAACGAACCCGTTTTTGTTCTGAACACCGTGTGTAATCTTCTGAACACTTCATGTAATGTCAGGGACCGCTGGTGTAATCTTCTGAACCACACCCATAATTTCCTGAACCACACCAAGCCATCACCCCCAAATAAGTGACCTCCACTCCCAAAACCTGTATCATAAATCAAAAAGGGGACTCAGACCATGGACTCTGCTAATTCCCGCGCTTTTCTGCGTGATTTCAATGAGATAGAGAGCTACCTCAAAACGAAACATAACAAGGGTGACTATATGAGCTTTCAGGCACTGCTCGATAAAGCTGCCCAGCGGAATGACCGGATTGTAAAGCGGTATATCAGCGACCTGAAAGAAATCGCTGAGCTCAGAAATGCGATTGTACATACGTATACAAATGAGGTGCTGGCTGAACCGACGCCTTATATTGTGAATCTGATTGAGGAGATCAGAAGCAAGCTTGTTGTACCACCGACTGTGGAGCGTTTTGTAAAAGAAGTAGTCACACTGCATGAGGATTCTTCGCTTAAGCAGGTGCTGCACAACATGAATGAAAAGGCGTATTCACAGTTTCCGCTCGTCGATAAGCACAATCTGGTGACATCACTTGTTACAGATAGCGGAATTGCAAACTGGCTGGCAGCTCATCTCGATCAGGATCAGGTATCGATTAAAAACGTAAAGGTAAAGGATCTGCAGCCTTACGATAAAAAGAAAAAGAGCTATCGTTTTATCAGAAAAGATGCCAGTATGTATGAAGCGCAGGATCGCTTTTCACAGGCAGCTGAACGCGGTGAGAAGCTGGTGACGCTCATCATTACTGAAAACGGAGCCAGCAACAAACCAATCCTCGGTATTATTACGCCGTGGGACGTGATGGAAACCAAAGAGAAAGGAAACAGTACACCATGAAATTATTTTATGAAGATGTGAACCTGCAAACCTTTCAGGCGAAAAAGACAGATGAAGGTACTGATCAGCAGGGAAGGCGCTACGTCGTGCTCGATCATACAGCCTTTTACCCGACAGGCGGTGGTCAGCCGCATGACACGGGTTTGCTGAATCAGGCGCGCGTCTATGATGTGGAGGAAATAGACGGGACGATCAGACATTATATAGAAGGAACCGACCCGCTGCTTGAAACGGTACACGGTGAAATTGACTGGGTGCGCCGCTTTGATCATATGCAGCAGCATGCAGGGCAGCATATCCTGTCAGCGGCTTTTGAAAATAACTTTAACTTAAAAACAGTCAGCTTCCATTTAGGTGAAGAGGTCTGTTCGATTGATCTTGAAACTGACCATGTCAGCGAAGAAGTGCTCAAAATGGCTGAAGAGCAGGCAAATGAACTCGTGCTTGAAAACCGGCCGATTGAGACGAAATGGGTGAGCCAGGAGGAACTGCAGCAGTATCCTCTCAGAAAAGAAGTCGCTGTTGCAGGCAATATCAGACTCGTCATTATTCCGGAAGCCGATTATAATGGCTGCGGCGGGACGCACCCGACTTCAACCGGTCAGGTAGGGACAATTAAAATTCTTCATACTGAAAAGCAGCGCGGGCAAACAAGAATTTACTTTGTCTGTGGAAAGAGAGTGAACCGGCAGCTTGGTGAGAAGCATGACGTACTTCAATCGCTCACTGCGAAAATGAGTGCGCCTCAGGAGAAGCTGGCAGATGCTGCTGATAGACTGCTGAATCAAAATAAGCAGCTTGAAAAAACAGTTGAAGAGCTGAAGAACCAGCTGCTGACTTTTGAAGCGGATCAGTATCAGGACAGTCTTGTAAAAGCAGTATTTACAGACAGACCGGTTGCTGAGCTGCAGAAGCTTGCTAAAATGATCGTTGAAGGTAATGAAGAGAAAATCGTTCTTTTTGTAAATGAAACAGACGAAAAACTCCAGCTGATCTGCGGACGTAGCGCAGATTCAGAAACCGATATGAACCAGTTGATTAAATCCGTGTTGCCACTGATCAACGGCAGAGGCGGTGGAAAGCCGGACTTTGCACAGGGAGGCGGAGAAAAGCTGATGTCTGCAGAGTCGCTGCTTGAAGCATGGGTTAAACAGCTGTAAGTATAAAAGAGGATGGCCGTTTTTTTAACTGGCCATCCTTTTTATGATGATGCTAATCTTTTAAAATACCTTTGATGCCCATCATAGATGCCGACAGACTCAAATCCCCGCTTCTGATAAAACTGATTCAGCTTTTCATTATGCTCTACGCAATCAAGCATGAGTAATCCGCCCGCAAACTGCTCTTCAACCCACGACAGACAGGCACTGCCAATCCCTTCTTTTCTGACTTTAGGATCTACAGCAAGTCTGTGAAGGTACAGGGCATCAGCATCCACTCTTTCTTTCCAGATATGTTCATCCCATGAACCAGGTCCTTTTCTCAGGGTAAATGTTCCGATCAGCTTATCTTTTTCATAAATAACATATGTATTTCCTTTTAATATGTCATCTTTAATCTCAGAATCTTCCCCGCCTGACAGCAGATAGCCCCACTGCTGAATACCCTCGCTTTTTAACTTTCCGGCACAGTGTTTCAGTAATAACAGAATTTCATTATAGTGAGCTTCCGGTGCTTTTTGATACGTAATCACCCTGCCGCCTTTCATCATTGAAAAGTGCTGCTGTGCCTGCTGGGATGATGACGTGTCTTCCCGGAGGACTTGCTTCCCGATCACGGAGCGGTTAATACCTTCAGTGACTGCTTCGCGAATCACGAAGTATAAAACAGCGAAAGATATGACTGCACTGATAATAAAAGTCAGTAACTCCATTCTAATTCTCCTTTACTGTAATTTACTTCCTTTATGGTACCTCAGTATTAAAACCCTTTCAACTCAACTAATCCAGCGCTTCCAGAAGCTGAATTTAAGTGAAAGTATGTGACAGTTTGTTTCGAACACAATACGTTTATGTATTATTTTTGAATTAAATTGAAATATTATGATTTTTGGTTTTAAACATCATGATGTGCTGGGTATACACTAAATAGTATGCATAAAAATTTATGTCAACCAGCTTGGGGACAGATACAGACAAAGAAGGAGGGTTTGCATGGCGATTCAAAAAAGTACGGACAGTTCCAGTCTGGCGGAAGTAATCGACCGGATTCTTGATAAAGGGATTGTCATTGACGCATTTGTCAGAGTTTCACTCGTCGGAATTGAGATTTTAACAATTGAAGCACGAATCGTGATCGCAAGTGTTGATACATGGCTGCGTTATGCAGAAGCAGTCGGGCTGTTGCGTGATGATGTGCAGGAAACAGGACTGACTTCAAGAGATGGTCAGACTCAATACAGTTACTAATCAAGGGATAGAAAGGTGAGAGCAATGGCTGAAAAGGATAAAGAAAAAGAAGTTAAAAAAACAGAAAAAGAAAGTAATGAATCATCGGAGCATTCTTCAGTAAATCTTGCAGTGTTAGGCGGGATTGTCGGAGCAGGAATTGGACTGCTGTCTAATTCTGAAGCGAACAAACGTCTAATGAAGCGTTTTGGCGAATCAGAAATGATCAGACTTGCAGGCGCTGAATTTAAAAAAACAGCAACTGATTTATTAAGAGAACAGGCACTAAGCAGCTTCAAAGATGTAGCAAAAGGCACATCAGAATCAGTCAGCTCAGCAAAAGAAGAGTCGAGTGATGAGATTGAAAAAATTAAAAGTGAAAACAAGCAATTAAATGATCGCCTTGACCGAATTGAAGAAATGCTTGGTCAGTTAGCTGAATCAAAGAGCTCTACTCAGAAAAAAACCACTACGCAATCTAAAAGCAGCTCGGGTAATTCGAAAAAGAGCTGATGCGCCTTTTTAACAGGAAAGAAGGTGTAAGGTTTGTCTATTAAAAGCAAGATCGCAGGTAAAGTTGTCGAGAAGGCGAAGGACAACATGGTTGAAAACATGCAGGAAAAAGCAGAGGATGCCTCAGAAGAGCTGAGTGACGCGAAAAATGAAAATGCTGATAAGGTACACAGCAAAGCAGAGTCTGCTAAAGAAAAAGCACAAAATGCGCTCACCTCAGTAAAAGACAAGCTGGGTGACGCCACTGAAAAAGGTGCAGAGCTTCAGGAAAAAGTATCAGGCAAGAAAAAACGTAAAAAAGTCAAAGGCATTAATGATATTAAAGGCATCAGCAATCTGAAAAGCTATCGTGACGTGAAAAGCTCAAACGATATTAAAAGTTCTTATGATATTAAACACTACTCAGATATTGAAGAAGATGAAGATTAGAAAGGGGATATTAACATGGCCATTCAAAAAAGTACAGACAGCTCAAGTTTAGCAGAGGTAATTGACCGCATTTTAGATAAAGGGATTGTAATTGACGCATTCGTACGTGTGTCTGTTGTAGGAATTGAAATTCTCACAGTAGAAGCACGTATCGTGATTGCAAGTGTGGACACATGGTTAAGATACGCTGAAGCCGTCGGGTTACTGCGTGACGATGTGCAGGAGGAAGGCAGATTCCTTTCTGGCAATAGAGACCGGAACGAAGCAGGATTCAGTCTATAATTCTTGAATGTTAGGCGGAGATGGTGATGGAAATCAAAAAAATTATGAAGAATACTTCAGACTTTTTCGATGAGCATGTAGCGCCTGTTCACAAGATTACAGCAGTTGAACAGACTGAAAATGAAGGCTGGAAGCTTGTTGTTGAAGTGATTGAGGAAAAGGAATACATGAAGCGCTATGCAAAGGATGAGATGGTTGGCGTATATGATGTATATCTGAATAAAGACGCTGAAATCATTTCATTCGTGAGGCGGGAGATCCGCTACAGAAGCGCAGTGAATATTGAACAGTAATGTGTGAAAAGGAGCCGTGTTCATGAGTGAGACAGGTACTTATATATTTTGCGGGATTCAGACAGACAAGCCGATCGAAGGTCTTTCAGTAGAGCTTGAGGACGAAAAACGGGAATTATATACAATCCATTATAAAGATGCAGCGATCGTAGCTGCGAAAGCACCGATGAAGATTTATCATCCGAAAAAAGACAACCTGATGATGCATCAGAAAGTCGTATCACAGGTGATGGAGCAAAATGATACCGTCATTCCAGTCAGTTTTGGAAACGTTTTTAAGACAGATGACGATGTAGCCGTTCTGCTTGAAAATCTATATCCGCAGTTTGAAAAGCTGTTCCCTGAGATCAAAGGAAAAATCGAAGTCGGCTTAAAAGCGATCGGAAAGCAGGACTGGCTTGAACGGCAGGCACGGGAAAATCCTGAAATCAGTAAGGCACAAAAATCAGCTGCAGGAAAGTCTGAAGCAGCTGCGTACTATGACCGCATTAAACTTGGCGGGGCTGCGCAGAATCTCTTTAAATCTCTGCAGAAAGAAATGGAAAAAGAGATGTTTGAGCCTCTGAATGACATTGCTGTTGCGTCAAAAAAGAATGATCCGATCAGTGAAAAGATGCTGTTAAATGCAGCGTTCTTAATCGACCGTGATCAAGAAGAGGCATTTGATAAAAAGGTTAATGAAATCCATGATAAGTGGCAGGACAGGCTTGATTTCAGCTACAGCGGACCATGGGCGGCTTATAACTTTGTGAACATCAAATTAACAGTGGAGGACGGCTGATAACCGTGATTCATAAACTGGTGAGTGCACCGATTAACATGGTCATTAAAATCGGCGAGAAGGTTAAAGAAGAAGCAGATAAGGAATTATATGATTTAAATACGATTCAGCAAAAGCTGATCCAGCTCCAAATGATGTATGAGTTAGAAGAAATTCCTGAAGAAGTCTATCAGGAAAAAGAAGAAGAGTTACTCATCCGTTACGAAATCGCAAAACAGCGTGAGATCGAACAGTGGGAGCGGATGACTGAAAAGAAAGAAGGGTGATTATGGGGGAATTGCTTTATTTATATGCATGTGTACCAACGAATGAAATGACTACACTTCCTGACCTGACAGGGTTTGACGGTGAAGGGAAGCTGCACACGATTCAGGCAGGATCGATCACTGCTGTCATCTGCTCGCTCAATGAAGAAGATTATAACGAGGACGTGCTGAAGGATAAGGTTGAAAATGATATGCAGTGGCTTCAGGAGAAAGCGTTTCACCACCATGAAACGGTGCTGGCACTTTCAAAACTGTATACTGTCATTCCGTTAAAATTCAGCACGATCTATAAAAGCGAGGACAGTCTGAAGCAGACGCTGACTGAAAATGAATCCAAAATGAATGATATCTTTGATCTGCTCGAAGGCAATGAAGAATGGAATCTTAAAATCTATTGTGATGATCAGACGCTAAAAGAGCAGGTCAGCAAAGATAACCCGGTAATAGAGCAAAAGCGTCAGGAGATCAGCCAGCTGTCTAAAGGAAAGCAGTTTTTCGAACTGAAAAAACTCGACAAGCTGGTGGAAACTGAGCTTGAAGAAGAGAAGAACCGGGTCAGTGAACGTGTGCATGAAGCATTGAAAAAGCTTGTACTAAAAGGAAATGTAAAACGTACATGGAGCAGTGAGGTAACCGGAGCCGATAAAAAAATGACCTGGAACAGCGTGTACTTAATTTCAAAAGAAGATGTAGAAAGATTTCTTGAAGAAGTGCAGTCATATGATCAGGAAATGAAGGAAACAGGGTGGCAGCTCGAAGCATCCGGTCCATGGCCTGCCTATCATTTTTCAAGCTTCCAAACGTGAGGATGACATACAATGTCACTTAGAGATGATTTAGAAAATAAAGAAATTGCACTGATCGATATCCTTGATGTCATTCTTGACAAGGGAGTAGCAATTAAGGCAGATCTCATTATTTCTATTGCAGGAATTGATCTTGTGTACCTTGATCTGAGACTGCTCGTTGCTTCAGTAGAATCACTCGTTCAGGCTCAGGCTGAAGGTAAAACAGTTACCTCAGCGCAATTTGATATGCAAAAGGAGGCGCTCATTGATGCAACAGGTCAATCCGAAAAGCGGAACGATTAACCTCGACCCGGATAAAGCAGAGCATGGACTTGCCCAGCTCGTTCTTACAGTTGTCGAGCTGCTCAGACAAATCGTCGAACGTCACGCTATCCGACGTGTAGAAGGCGGTACACTGTCTGATGAAGAAATTGAGAGGCTTGGAGAAGCTCTGATGAACCTTGAGGAAAAAATGGAAGAGCTGAGAGAGGTGTTCGGATTGGAAGCAGAAGATCTGAATATCGACCTCGGTCCGCTCGGCAGTCTGCTTTAAACAGGAGGGTACCCAATGGCAGTTGAACATAATATGCAATCAAGTACGATTGTGGATGTCCTTGAGAAAGTGCTTGATAAAGGGGTCGTGATCGCAGGAGATATTACAGTCGGCATCGCTGATATTGAACTGATCACCATAAAAATCAGACTCATCGTCGCTTCAGTGGATAAGGCAAAAGAAATTGGTCTCGACTGGTGGGAGTCTGATCCTTACTTAAGCTCAAAAGCAATTGATCATAACACCAAAGCAATTGAACAGGAAAATAAAGAACTCAGAGAACGGTTACAGGCACTCGAAAATAAATTAGAGACAAAATAAACTTTTATTATACAGGAGGAAGTTAACATGGCAGATGAGACAAAAGTAAACGATCAGGAAAACAACGACGAAGAATCATCAGGTAAAAGCAAAAGTACAATTGGACGCTCTATTGCGGGTGGATTGCTCGGTGCTTCAATCGGCTACCTTGCCTCGCCGCAAAACGGCAAGAGAATTATCAGCGGTCTGGACGCTGAAAAGTTAAAGTCAAAGAGCTCTGATATTACACAGGCAGCAAAAGAAAAATCTAAAAAAACGACTGATTCAATCAAGAATTCTGCGAAGAGTCTTTTTGGAAGAGATAAAGATGAAGACGATGATTACGACGAAGATGAAAATGTATCTTCAGAAGAGAACGAGGATGAAGAAGATGGTGAGGAAACATACCTCGATTCTGGTCTGAAAAAAGGCAAGAAAGGCAAAAAAGATAAAGATAGTGAAGATGACGAAGACGAAGACGATGATGACAAACTTGAAAATATGGATGATAAAGAAGTAAAAAGAGAGAAGAAAAAGAGAAAGAGAAAGAAAAAAGGTAAAGATGCAAATGACGATGTTAACAAGAGACTCGATCGACTTGAGAAAATGATCTCTCAGATTGCTGAAGGAGAAGATCCTGACGTTGAAGACGACGAGGATGATGAAGATCAGGATAACGAAAAAGATAAAGACAAGCTTGAAAATATGGATGACAAAGCAGTAAAGAAAGAGAAGAAAAAGAGAAAGAGAAAGAAAAAAGGTAAAGATGCAAATGACGATGTACACAAGAGACTCGACAGCCTTGAGAAAATGATCTCTCAGCTTGCTGAAAGCCAGAGTGATGAAGATGAGGACGACGAAGAAGACAGCGAATTGGAGAACGATAACGAAGTGAGCGAAGAAGAGAAGGATGACCAGGAATCTTCAGATGAAGAAGACAGCGACGATGATGCTGAAGACGAAGATGAAGAAGATGAAGAAGATGAAGAAGATAAGGACGACAGCGATGAAGATGAGGAAGTAGAAGAGGAAGAAGATAAGAAAGCGAAGAAAGAAGAGCAAGATGAAGAAGAAAGTGAAGATGAGGACGAAGACAAAAAAGAAGAGGAAGAAGATAGCGATGAGGATCAGGAAGTAGAAGAAGATAAGAAAGCAAAGAAAGATAAGAAAGACGACGAAGAGGACGAAGACGAAAAAGAAGATAAGAAAGACGACAAAAAGAAAACACCGGCAAAAAAATCGACAGCTAAGAAAACACCAGCTAAAAGCACAAGCACTAAAAGTAAGCCAAGAAAGAAACGTGCACCGGCAAAGAAGAGCACAACAAAGAAAACAGGCGGTACAACCGTTTCAAGTAACGACGACACGAAATCATAGTCAGGAAGGGGCAGTGAAGATGAAGGATAATGTACTCGAATCATTCGTACAGGCAGCAAACAAGTATGAATTTACACTTGATATCAGTCTGAATATAAATGGAGCTGTCGTAACAGGGACAATGATTTCTGCCGGAGAATATTTTAAATCGTTAAGTGAAGAATTTGCTGAAGGAAATGAAGTAGCTGAAAAACTGGCAGAGCAGCTATCTGAAACAGGAGAAAATGCTGAATCAAACGCAGGTTCCGAGGCTAATTTTATTCATCTGAAGGATACAAAGATCTATAATGGTGACAGCAAAGCTACGCCATCTAAAGGAAAAATCCTCTGGCGTGGAAAGCTCGACGAAGTAGATGGATTCTTCCTTGGTAAAATCTCTGCAAGCAGTGCGAAATAAAAAAACAGAGCGTCCACCCGGGCGCTCTGTTTCTCTTTAAACACTTATTTTTTCAAGGCTGTCAAGCGCCTGTTTCACAGTAGTGAATGCTCTTAAATTTTTAAAATCTGTCAGGCCGCTATCAACCAGTGACTTAACCGTATCAGGTCTGAAACCTGTTGCGAGCACTTGAATTCCGAGCAGCTGCAGCATTCCCTTCATCTGATTCAAATATTGTGCAACTTCTATTTCCACCGGTGTAATTCCCGAAAAATCAATAATGGCATGTGTGATATCTGACCCTGAGAGTTCAGGCAGTACATTTTCTAAAATATATTTCGCACGAAAAGCAGTCATTTCACCAATCAACGGAAGCACAACGACACCTTCTCTTACCGGTACAATCGGTGCAGAAAGGCGGGCAGTCTCTTCCTGATAACGCTCTTCCATTCGCTCTGTCATTGCTTCATAAGCAAATACTGTTTCGTTCAGGCTTGTATCAAGTAAAAGATCCACTTTTTTAATAATCTCAGATTGTTCTTTAATGCAAAGTTTTAATTGTTCTCCAATCTCATTTACCACTTCGATAAACACTTCACGCGTTGGCTGGTAGCGGACAATGATCTCAGAAATTTTACCGCCAGATGCTACCTGCATTGCTGCATTTTTCTTGCTCCAGTTGATTAGCGCTTCAGGTGCAGTTGTTCTATGCTGTTCAGCAATGTCACCCAGGAAGGTGAGGAAGTCTTTATACATTCCAACAGCGTTTTCGCGTTCTTCAGCTTGAATTTTCAGACCCGCTCTCTCAATGACAGCATTCACAATTTCTTCAGCCATCTCAGTTTTATGACTATTCACGTATTCCGCAAACTTTACAAGATGAGGCAAAGCAGTTCACACCTTTTTTGATTTTATTTTACTGTATTGAGCGGTTTTTGGCTATATGGGGGGAGGGGAATGGGGATGATTCGGGTGGTTCGGTGTTCAGCCTGTCTTGTTCGCTACATGAAGGGTGATATTCGAAACTAAACATGGTCTGTTCGCTACTAAACCAGGCATGTTCGACACTTAGCGGATGATGTTCGCCACTTAGTGTAATTTGACCTATATCGTATTTATAAAAAACCTTCCTGCAGACGATGTCTGAGAAAGGTTTTTCGAGATCCAGCTCCGACTCACAGCCCCTCGAGTCATAAGCTGCGATGAGAAAATGAGGAAGAGCACCCATTTCTCTCAGTGCGCCTTATGCTTGTCGGACCTAAACGCCTGCTTCCGCTTTTCTTATGATCCAGCTCCAGGCACTAGCTCCTCGGGACATAAGCCACGCATCGATAAACGGGAAAATCACCCGTTTTCCGCTCCGCGTCTTATGCCTGTCGGAGCTGAACGAGCGCCTTCCGCTTTTCTCGTGATCCAGCTCTAGCAGGCAGGGGCTAGTGCGGTTCCCTCAGCTCCTTAAGATAAGTCAACATCAGCTCACTGCGTTCGCTGTGTTTCCTTTATCTTAATCCGCTTCAGTCCACCGCATACGCCCCTAAACGCCTGCTTCCGCTTTTCTTACAGCCACCACATATCCGCTGGCTGTTCTTTAATGTTCACTGACTTCAGCGTCTGTACTGCGCGCTGGAAGCCTTCTTCGATGCTCATGATTGGATCTTCGTGCTCGATGCTGACAACGTGGTCGTAGCCGTATGTGCGCAGTGCGCTGATGATGCGGCCCCATTCGTCTGCAGAGTGACCCATGCCAACTGAACGGAAGCTCCATGCACGCGTCTGAATGTTGTCATATGTCTGCATGTCAGTTAGGCCATACATGTTTGCATTGTCCTGATCGATATACGTGTCTTTTGCATGGAAGTGATGGATTGCATTTTCTTTTCCAAGAATTTTGATCGCACCAACCGGATCAATCCCCTGCCACCATAAGTGACTTGGGTCAAGGTTTGCACCGATATATTCGTTTGTTGCTTCTCGCAGCTTCAGCATTGTATAAGGCGTATGAACTGAGAATCCGCCGTGCAGTTCAAGACCGATTTTTACGTCAGCTTCTTTTGCGATTTCAGCGATTTCCTTCCAGTAAGGGATCAGTTTTTCTTCCCACTGCCATTTCAGGATATCACCGTATTCATTTGGCCATGGTGCAACCGGCCAGTTTGGATGCTTCGCGTCAGCATCAGCACCTGGAGTACCTGAGAATGTGTTCACAACAGGTACGCCGCATAGCTTTGCAAGCTTGATTGTTTTGCGAAGAGCTTCATCACTTTCTTTTGCAAATGCTTCATCCGGGCTAACAGGGTTACCGTGACAGCTGAATGCACTGATTGTCAGGCCGCGTGACGTTACTTTTTCAAGGTATTCTTCACGCTTACCTTCATCTTCAAGCAGCTCATCGATCGGGCAGTGGTCATTCCCAGGGTATCCGCCTGTGCCGATCTCAACTGAATCAAGACCTGAGTCTTTTACATAATCAAGCATTTCTTCAAATGGCTTTTGTGCAAATAAAACTGCAAATACACCTAACTTCATATTAAATTACCTCCTGTAATAAAAGTGTAAGGCGCTTGGTCAACTGCGACAAGCATAAGATGCGGAGCGAAAAAGGGCGAACTATCCCTTTATCGCTCAGTGGCTTATGACTCGAGCAGTTAGCGCCTGGAACTGGATATCAATACAACAAAGATTAAAACCTAATCGATTTCCCAGTCTCGCTGCTCTCATAAATCGCTTCAATCACCTTGGATACAATCATTGCTTCTTCAGGCTTTACAAGCGGCTGCTGAGTGCCGCGGCAGCTTTCAAGGAAGTTGTAGGCCTGAGGAAGTCCAGGGTTTTCATCATCTGAGATCCAGTAGGCTTCCTGATCAAGCAGCATGCCGTACTTTGCCTGATAAAGCTTAAGCGGATATACATCGAGACCGCCTTTGGTACCGGATACTGTGACCGTTTCCTGATCATCTGCCAGGTTGGCTGCCCATGACGTTTCAAATAATAGCGTTGCGCCATCTTTGAATTTAATATAAGCAGTGGCGTGATCATCGACTTCAAACGTTGTCGGATCAAATTTGCCCCACTGGTTTACGACATCGTCCTGACGGCTCAGTTCATTGTAGGTTGCGCCTGATACTTCAGCAATTTCAGGGAAGTCCATCAGGTGAAGTGCAAGGTCAAGGAAGTGACAGCCGAAGTCGATCAGACTACCGCCACCCTGCAGATCTTTATTTGTGAATACGCCCCAGCCCGGCACTTTGCGTCGTCTGATTGCCTGTGCACGGGATACGAGCGGACGGCCAATTTCCCCGGCATCAATAAAGCGCTTTGCAGCAACGGCTTCTTTTGTATGACGGTAGTGGTAAGCGATCATCAGTACTTTATCTGCTTTCTCAGAAGCTTCAATCATCGCCTTGCATTCAGCAGTCGTCATTGCCATTGGCTTTTCGCATAGCACGTGTTTTCCTGCTTCAAATGCCGCAATTGCAATTTCTGCATGAAATTTATTTGGCGTACAGATCGTTACGGCGTCGACTTTGTCAAAGATCTTCTGATAGTCATCCGTGTGATAAGGGATCTGGTAATCACGCGCAACAGTTTTCGCGCGCTCAGCATTTACATCACAGACTGCCGTTACATCAACATCGTTTCCTAACGCAAGAAAGGAGGGGAGGTGTCGCGATACCGCGATGCCTCCGACTCCAATGATGCCTACTCTTAATTTATCCATCTCAATCACCTACAGCTTTACAATCTGTTTGGATTTGTTAGATTCAAGCGCTCCCAGGATCACTTTCAGCGAACGTTTTCCTTCTTCACCGTCAATCAGCGGCTGTTTGCCTGATAGGATTGAGTCAACGAAATGATCAATGACACCAGTAGAAACCTGGCCGCCTTCGTCATTTGACTGGATCTTTCCAAGTGAGAGTTCTTCTTTTGTGCCATCTGTCTTATGGAAGACTACTGAATACTCAGGGTCGTCTTCAAGACGCAGAACGCCTTTTTCGGCATAAATGACGGTTGCATTATCTTCTGCAGCATAAGACCAGCTTGCAGCGAGTGTACCAATAATGCCGCTTTCAGTTTTCAATACAAGTACGGCATTGTCATCCACGTCTGCATTTTGCTTTGCACTTGTTTCAACCATTGCCGCTACTTCTGTCATTTCTTCACCTAATATGTAGCGGATTAAGTCAGTTTTGTGTACACCAAGGTCACCCATTGCGCCGATAAATGCTTCATCCTTTTTGAAGAACCAGCTGTCTTTACCATCAGCACTCCAGCCTTCAGGACCTGGGTGTCCGAATGCAGTGCGGAAGCTGTAGATTTTACCTAGCTCACCTGAAGCAATCCACTCCTGTGCTTTCTGGTGGGATGCAACGAAGCGCTGGTTATGGCCGATCATAAGCAGTTTTCCTGCTTTTTCAGCAGCCGCGATCATCTCATCTGCTTCCTGCTCGCTCGTTGCCATTGGCTTTTCGCATAATACGTGCTTACCGGCTTCAAGTGCAGCAATTGATACTGGTGCGTGAAGGTAGTTCGGCGTGCAGACGCTGACTGCATCTAGGTCCTGCTTTACAAGGTCCTTATAGTCAGTAAACGTTTGCGCAGCACCGAATTTTTTTGCCATTTCCTTTGCGCGCTCTTCATTAATATCGCAAATTGCGACGATTTCCACGTTTTCATTTGCTGCATACTCTGCAAGGTGACGATGCTTAGCGATACTTCCGGCACCTACAACACCAACTTTTAATTTAGCCATAGATTAGTCCTCCTTATATCCTTCAAGCTTTTCGATCGGTTTAGCATTTCCGTAAACAGGGTAGTCGCGCTTTGTTGGTGCAGCCCATTTTACACCGTTAGCAATGACCTGCTGGATCTGTTTGTTATGGTAAGTCGGATGTGTTTCGTGACCTGGACGGAAGTAGAAGATCTTTCCGTTTCCACGCTTGAACGTTGCACCACTTCTGAATACTTCTCCGCCCTGGAACCAGCTAAGGAAAATCAGCTCATCCGGAGCCGGGATATCAAAGTGTTCCCCGTACATTTCCTCTTCATCAAGCTCGATATACTCACCAATTCCGTCAGCAATCGGGTGACTCGGATCAACAACCCACAGACGCTCACGCTCATTTGCTTCACGCCACTTCAGGTCACAGCCAGTGCCCATCAGACGCTTGAAAATTTTCGAGAAGTGAGCAGAGTGAAGAACAATCAGACCCATGCCTTCCCATACACGCTTTTGTACTTTTTCTACAATCGCGTCATCAACCTCGTCATGTGCAAGGTGACCCCACCATAAAAGAACGTCTGTGTTATTTAGTACGTCCTCAGTTAAACCATGCTCAGGCTCATCTAATGTAGCCGTTTTCACGTCATAGCCGTGTTCAGTAAGCGCATCCGCAATCACGCGGTGAATGCCTTCAGGGTAAATTTCCTTAACTGCATCATGCTTCTTTTCATGTCTAAATTCATTCCAAACTGTAACGTTCATTGCTCGAAACACTCCTTTATTTATTACTGTAAGCGTTATTAAAATAGGGTAGGTTGTATATGCAACCGCTTCCTCTACTTTAACAGATTTTTCAGTCGAGAAGGAAATATTTACACTGCTTCCTTCCTGTTAAATCATAAAGAGGGCCGGGGACATTGCATGGACCCGGCACACTCATGTCTATTCTTTCACCGAGCCTGAAGTCAGTCCGGCAACAATTCTTCTTTGGAAAATCAATACGAGTATAACAATAGGAATGGTTACAATAACAGTCGCAGCTGAAATATCTCCCCAAGGAATCGTGAACTGACTCTGGTAGAAAGAGATCCCAACCGGAACCGTGCGCCATTCATCTGACGTATTGATTGTTAAAGCAAATAAATATTCGTTCCACGCTGCGATGAAAACCAGGATACCTGTTGTGAATACACCCGGTGCTGCAAGCGGGAAAATAATTTTTCTAAACGTCTGGAAAGGGGATGCCCCGTCCAGCTTAGCTGATTCTTCAAGCTCCCACGGAATCTTCTGGAAGAAGGTTGCAAGAATCCAGATTGCAAGAGGGAGGGAGACCGTAATATACGGAATCACAAGACCCATATAGCTGTTACGAAGACCAACAGCAGTAACAAAGTTATAGATTGGTGAGATGATCGCAATTTGTGGGAACATTGATGCTGCAAGAATGATCCCGAGAATTACGCCTTTGAATCTGATTGGCAGACGCGTCAGTGCGTATGCAGCAATCGAAGCGAATCCGATCGCAATGAGTGTTGTCAGTGTTGATACGACAAAACTGTTCCACATATATCTGAATAGCGGACGGTTTGTGACAGCATTTTCATAGGAAGCGAGAGATGGATCTGCTGTGAACCAGTTAAAGTTATTGAAGATTTCACCCGGCGGTTTGATCGACGTGAGGAAAACCCAGATGAAAGGGAACATCACGAAAAATACAAACACGACGAGAAAAATGTAAAAGCCTATTCCTGCTTGTTTGTTCATCTTGATTCCTCCTTATCGACCCGTTTTGCCGGCAAACAAATCCGACCCGATGAATTTGATAAACAGTGTTGAGATAATCGCTACTGAGATAAATACGATAACTGATAATACTGAACCTGCCCCAAAGTTAGATTGAGAGAACAGGGTGATATAAGCGTAAATTGAAATTGATTCCGTTGAGTTTGCAGGTCCGCCGCCTGTTAATACGAAGATCAGGTCGAATACGCGGAATGCATCAAGTGTACGGAATAGTAATGCTACTAGAATTGCAGATTTTAATAGCGGCAGTGTAATTTTCCAGAACTGCTGCCATTTACCTGCGCCGTCTACTTCAGCTGCTTCATACAGTGAACCAGGAATCGTCTGAAGTCCGGCTAATAATAGAAGGGCCATATAAGGCGTTGTTTTCCATACGTCGGCAAAGATAACTGAGAACATCCCGCCGGCACCTGTTGATAGAAGTACAGAAGCATCGTCAATGAATCCAAACTGTTCAAAGTAATGTGCGACAATACCAGTCTGTCCATCATACAGGAAGCCCCACATCATAGCGGCTACGGCTGTTGGGATCGCCCATGGAATCAGTACTGATGCACGGACAATACCACGTCCGACAAATGCACGGTTAATCAAGAGAGCAATCATTAGTCCAAGCACTAGCTCTGCAAATACTGACGTGACGGTAAATAGAAGCGTGTTCCACATCGACTGCCACATACGACCGTCAGTCAGGTAGCGCTGGTAATTGCTGAACCCGATGAAATTGGATTCAATGACTGCAGTATCAACTAACTGCAGTGAACCGGCTACATTAGCTGCAGTAGCAGCAAAAGCCTCGTCTTCTGCGTCACTTGAAATATCAATTAGCTGCTGGCTTGAATCACCCAGGAATTCCTTGAAACCTTCTGCCCAGTCATTATCAACCTGAGCATATTTCAGGTCACGGTCAGAAATTGCAGTAAATGAGGCAATCATACCTTCAACTTCCTCATACTGTTCTGCAAGTCCGTCCATTTCAAGCAGTTCTGCGTGGTAAGCCTCAAATTCCTGACTGATTTCAGCTGCTGCGGCTGCGTCATCAGCGTCAGGAGCCTGACCTTCTAAAGCTTCTAAATCTCTTGAAAGGTAAAAGTAATCATTTGCATAGCGTTCAAGGTCAACGTTTGAATTAATAAAACGCTCTGATCTCGAAGGATCATTCAGACGGTAGTCAAATAAACTGTTATAGAATGACTGCGCAACCGGCCAAAGTGTAACGAGAATGACAAGAATCAGAGCGGGCGCGACCATTGCATAGCCAAGCTGCTTTTCGTTCAATTGAAACTTCAACGGTTTCACCTACTTTTTTCATAGAATGTTTTTGAATCAAGAGAAGGGGAGGTGAAAAAACACCCCCCCTTCGTCCTGTTGTCATTTGGCGCCTTCCGCTTTTACTGATATCCAGCTCCAGCAGGCAGGTCCTCGAGTCATAAGCCACAATGAGAAAATGGGAAAGGTCACCCATTTCTCTCATTGCGCCTTATGCTTGTCGGACCTTAACGCCTGCTTCCGCTTTTATTCTGCCATTGCTGCTTCCATTTCTTCCTGCATGTTTGCTGCAGCTTCTTCAGCTGTGATGTCTCCAGCCAGTGCTTGTGAAAGCTGAACCTGCATGATGTCAGAAATACGTGGGTAGATCGGCGTTACTGGTCTTGGTACAGCGTTTTGAAGTGTTTCAACGAACTGCTCGTTAGCAAATAGTGTTGCAGCTTCCTGAACTTCAGCCTCGTCATATAGTGCTTCGATTGTTGGAGCACGTCCACCTTCAACTGCACTGATCGTCTGACCTTCTGGCCCAGTCATGAATTTAACAAATTCCCAAGCAGCTTCCTGGTTTTCAGAGTAACGGTTGATCATTGTCATCCATCCGCCAAGTGTTGCTGCGCTTCCTGCATCCCCTTCAGGAAGTGTTGCGAATCCTACGTTACCTGCAACTTCAGATGCTTCTTCGTCAGCTGAAGTTGACTGCATGTAAGGCCAGTTACGGGCAAATACTGACTGTCCGCCAACCCATGCGTTGTTTGTTTCAGTTTCCTGGAAGCTTAAGATATTGCTTGGCACGAAATCAGAGTTAACGATATCGATCATTGTCTGGATTCCGGCAATTGTTTCAGGGCTGTTTACAACGACTTCGTTGTTTTCGTCAACAACCTGACCACCGTGAGAAGCGATGAATTCAATTGCGTTTGTTACCATTCCTTCATACTGATTCGCCTGCATCAGGTAGCCGAATTCAGTTCCTGCTTCACCCTGAAGCTCACCAGCCATCGTGATCAGCTCATCCCATGTTGTAGGCGGCTCTTCTACGATATCTGTGCGGTAGTAAAGCAGCCCGGCATCTGTAAATTTCGGCATTGCATACTGACGGCCATTAAACTGACCTGATGCAACCGTACCAGGGAAGTAGTCGTCCATGTTAATGCCATCTGCTTCAATAAAGCGGTCAAGCTCAAGTGCGTATTGACCCTGGGCAAATTCAGCCGGCCAGATTACATCTGCATCGAATACGTCAATAGAAGCATCCTGCGAACTGAACATTGTTACATACTGGTCATGAGAAGCGCCTGTATCTGCAGGCATTTCACGGTATTCAACATTAATATTCGGGTTTTGTGCTTCGAACTCTTCGATCAGTACATCTGTTGCACCTGTTACGTCAACTCCGGCAGCATAAGTGATCGTTACCTGTTCTTCAGTACCCTCATCGCCACCTGTGTCTCCGCCAGTGTCTGTACCAGTATCTGTTGCTTCATCGTCTCCGCTACATGCAGCAAGAAGTAAACTCATTGTTAATACAGTAGCGCCGGCAACTTTTTTGTTCCAAAGTTTCATAAAGTAAAGCCCCCTTAGTTTTTAAGTTGATTGTCTTTCAATTAATTCCAAAGGTAGAAGAATATCCTCTGCCTTGTTTTCACGTTTTCCTTCGATTATTTCAAGCATGACTTCCATGGTTTTTTCGCCAATGTCAGAAGTGAACTGGTTAATCGTAGTAAATTGCGGATCCATCAGCGTTGCAATGGGCTGATCATCAAATCCGACAACTGCAAGATCATCCGGGATGCACCAGCCATTCAGCTGTGCTTCCTTAATCATTCCTGCCGCTACTTCATCACTTCCTGTGAAGAATGCAGTAGGCGGGTCGTCCATCTTTGAAATATGTCTGAAAATCTCTCTTCCATTCTCAACAGTGAAGACGTTTTTAAATATCCAGGCCGGATTTGGTTCAATTCCGGCTTCTGTAACCGCTTTCAAATAACCTTTACGTCGATTGACAGAAACGCTGCTGTCATTCCCCTGGCAGTAACCAATTTTTTTGTGTCCTTTGTCGAGTAAGTGCTTCGTACCGATGTACCCGCCTTTGACCTGGTCGAGACGGACTCGCGTGACTGTTGCATCGGGATCATATTCATTGCAGTAGATGACAGTGCCATATTTCGTGAAGGGCTCAATTGCTGCCCATTTATTTTCGGCGGCTGCCAGAATAATGCCGTCGACCTGCTTGGACTTCAGCAGCTGGAAATACTCCAATTCCTTCTCAGGGCTGATTCTCGTATTACATAAAATCAGCTGATATCCATGTCTGGCTGCTTTCTGCTCCATTGCATCGACCAGCTGGCTGAAAAAAGGGTTCACGATTCTTGAGATCAGGACCGCAATTTTCTTTGTCTTTATATTGCGCAATCTCTGTGCAGAGGAGTTAGGTACATAACCGAGTTCCTCCATCGCTTTTTGAACAGCCTGCTTTTTTTCCTCGCTGACGTACGGATGATTATTGATTACCCTTGATACGGTCGCCTGTGACAACCCAGCTTTTAACGCCACATCTTTAATGGTGTACACGCGCTGACCCTCCTATAGGAACACCCCCATTTGTGAAGTCATATGAAATCGTTTTCACGATTAAATCATATAACATTATGAAATCGATTTCAATACCAAATAAAAAAATTCTTAATATTTTTTTTATTCTGAAAAACAATGACAATTGAAATGGTTTTCATTGGATGAATAGGTTTAAATACCCGTGAAAGAGGATTTCATATGTATTCCTTCTCAAAAATGATGGGAGTCAATGGGCTATCCCTATGAAAACATGAAAGCGCATTCTTGTCTATACATCTTTTAAAATATTATTGCTAAAATAGTATTTTGAAGAACGAAATATTTTCGTAAACGCTGATTCACAAAGGGTTTGAGTCGATTTAAACGGGAGAAGCATCTATACTTGTATGTAGCTGAAGACGCTGGCCGTGATAAGCGTCTTACACACTTAAACGAAATAGAGTAGATCTGGAAGGAGCATGACATGAAAAAAGATATTCAGCTGATCGCTTTAGATATGGACGGTACACTTTTAAGGAATGACCACAGCGTTTCTGAAGAAAACAGAGCAGCTATCAAAACAGCGCAGGACCAGGGGAAGGCAGTGATGGTCAGTACTGGGAGACCGCTGCTATATGCGCAGGAAATCGTGGATTCACTAAACCTCTCCACCTATCTGATTACGGTAAATGGCGGAGAGATCTGGAGTCCGGATCGTGAACTGATCGAACGGACGATTATCGATTCCTCACACGTCGAATTTATGCTTGATATGGCCTTAAAACATGATACGCATTACTGGTCATCAACTGTAGAAGGCGTATGGAACAAAAACACCACTTTTCCAAAAAATATTCATGATTATCAGTGGCTGAAGTTCGGCTTTGATATTAAAGATGATGAAGTCAGAAAGACGATCTGGGAGGCGCTCTCTAAACGAAGGGAGCTTGAAGTAACCAATTCAAGTCTGACAAACATTGAAGTTAATGCAGCAGGTATCAACAAAGCCGCTGCGATCCGAAAAGTCTGTAAGCGGCTGAACATTCAAATGGAACAGGTTATGGCAGTTGGAGACAGCCTGAATGACCTTGCAATGATCAAGGAGTCAGGAATTGGTGTCGCAATGGAGAATGCTCAGGTGAAAGTAAAAGAAGCAGCTGACTGGGTCACACATTCAAATGAGGATCACGGTGTAGCAGAGGCAATCAGACGCTTTGTACTCAATTAGAAGTTTATTTCTTTCGGAATCGGAAATAACATAGAATGTGACTTTAAAGCATCACATGTATATACTTAATCTGAATTTTCAATTTCGAGAGGAGTTTTAAGCATGGATATCGTTACATTAAACAATGGACTGAAAATGCCTCAAATCGGACTTGGCGTATGGCAGGTAGAAGACCATCAGACAGGTGTCGATTCAGTAAAGAAAGCAATCGAAACAGGATACCGTTCAATCGATACGGCTATGATCTATAAAAACGAAGAAGCAGTCGGCCAGGGAATCCGCGAGTCAGGCGTACCGCGCGAAGAACTATTCATCACAACAAAAGTCTGGAATGCAGACCAGGGCTACGACAGCACACTTCAGGCCCTTGAAACAAGTCTTGAAAAGCTTGGACTTGATTACGTGGACCTTTATCTCATTCACTGGCCAATGCCTGAAAAAGATAAATACATCGAAACGTATAAAGCACTTGAAAAGCTCTATGAAGACGGAAAAGTAAAAGCAATCGGTGTATGTAACTTTGAAATCGAGCATCTTCAGCGCCTGATGGATGAATGCACTGTTAAACCTGTATTAAACCAGGTTGAGTGCCACCCGTACTTTGCACAGCTTGAACTAAAAGAATTCTGTGCGAAGCATGATATCTTCTTAGAAGCATGGAGCCCGCTGATGCAGGGTGGAGAAGTCCTTGATGATGACATCATCCGCAACATCGCTGAAAAATACGGCAAAGAACCTGCACAGGTAGTCATCCGCTGGCACCTTCAGTCAGGCAGCATCGTTATTCCAAAGTCAGTCACACCATCACGCATCGAATCAAACTTCGACGTATTTGACTTTGCACTGACTGCTGACGAACTGAAAAGCATCAACGACCTGGACCGCGGCGAACGCAAAGGCCCGCATCCAAATGAAATGCATAAAGAGTGATTGACTGATAGACCCGGGAGCCTGAGTGCTTCCGGGTCTTACTATATTAATCGTTTCGCTGCGCTTCGGGCGGATGCTTTCCGGACGGTTGTTGCTGAGCCTACTCGGCTTCGCCTGCGGGGTCTCAGCTATCCCGCTATTCGTCCCGGAGTCACCGCCTTAAGCTACACTGAAAATCCAATTGAAGCATAATGATAATTTTAGATTGAAATCGTATATTTATTTACATTCATTAAAACTATATTTAAGGAAAAGTGTAAAGGAAAGAATTATAACAATATATTAAAAAGACGTGTTATTAGTAGTGATTTTGTTATGGATAATTCATCTGAGGTGAGCGAAGCGGAGGGCGGCGACTCCAGCGGGATGTGACGGACAGCTGAGACCCCGCAAGGCGAAGCCTGAGGAGGTCTGATTGAAAGGGAGCCAACAAGCGGCTCACGCGGAAAGCGTCCGCCTGTAGCGTAGTGAACCGGTTGTAACATATATTACATTTAGTAGGTAAATATCAGTATTTACCATTACGAAACACTTATAGTTGTTTTAACAATTAATAGACAGGGTATTTCCATACTATGCTGATAAAACTAGAACGACCCTAAGGAGGAAATACCATGTCAAAAACATTTGTTGAAACATTTCATTCTGAGCAGGACGTTTTAAGAAAGATCGAAGACTTAAAATTACAGGGATACAAAGAAAACGATATGTACGTAGTCGCCCGAGATAAAGACGAACTTTCTCTTGTCAGAGGCCGCACAGATGCTGATATCGAAGCGGTTGAAGGTAACTGGTGGGATAAGTTCAAAGCATTTGTTGCAGGAGACTCTTCAGTCCGTGAAGCATTTGACCGGATGGGGATGGAAAAAGAAGATGCAGAACGTTATTATGACGAAGTGAGAAACGGGGCATTTTTATTATACGCAGATAATGCTTATGCAGATGAAAATGATAATTATGTCAGTCCGGCAGCAGGTGGTCTTGACCCGGATTCACACGCAGATCATAAAGTGAGCGGTACAAACTTTACAAATGAACAAAAAAACATGCATACATCAGCTGCTGAGGGTGCCGGAAGACCTCTTGCTGAACAGGCAGATCACAATACGGCTGGCGTTGATCATGAAAGAGCGCTTGGCGACCGTGACCGCTATGTGGATCCAAACATTGATAATCCGGAGCCAACACAGCCGGTCAATGATAGCAGAGAAGACCTGATTCGTGCTGAAGAGCAGAAGACAACCAATCATTCAAATCACAAAGACGCTGCAGCGGCAGATGTTCATGATGAAGATCCAAGTGAATACCGTGCACCGGATGATAGAGGTAAAATCTTTGAGCCTTCTGAGCATGATAAGCAGCAGTATGGCGGTGGTCAAGGTGAAGAGGAGTTTTCTCCTGATGCAGTAGATGCGGGAACACCGCGTGGGCAGGTCAGACCGGATCAGCCGAACTACCAGGGTGACCCTTCAGGAAAGCACCGTCACGAAGAAGTTGAGCCGCCGGAAGCGCACGGTGGAGCTGACAATAAACGCCGCGTTGTTGACGGACAGGAATCCGTATGGGTGGATAGAAGCCAGTCCAATAGCGACCAGCATGTAGAGGCAAAAGCGGATAGTAAAGGACGCCTGCGCGGGCAGGAGGATATCTCAGAGCAGAATCCAAATGACCATGCACACCAGGAGCATCCTGGTGAAGAAAGCACGCTGCGTGACCGCGACCGTGCGAAGCCATCACATGATCCGGCACTTGATAAGGAAGAAAAAGAGCGCCGTCTGTTGATGGAAGAAAATCATTTTAGAAATAAGGATCGTTTATAATACGATTTTATAGGAAACCGGAGCGGGCAGAGATGCCTGGCTTCGGTTTTTTGGTGAGAGGAATGAGGTGAGTGAGAACGTGAGCGGATAACTAGCTGAGTTGGCGTAGGCCAAATTACACTTTTCTGCGAACCGAGGTGCTTTTTCTCCGAAGAACGCATGTTTTTCTGCGAACATTGCCTGTTGAGCTTTGAACGAACGACACTTTTCTAAGAACATCCACCATATTTCTACGAACCACCACATCACGCCATACTCCCAAAAAAACAAAAAAACGCGCCACCTAGCGCGTTTTTTTAGAAAAGCCTTCCTGATCCAGATAAGAAGCGGCTTCATCGTAAGTTGTAAAGATGCCATCTAACATATCATCAGCGTAAACGCTCCATGTATCAGTGTCCTCACGTGTCAACATCAATTCCTGGCCATTTGCATTGACCCATGGCTCATCACTGAAGGGTTCAAAGTCAGCAAGTTCCTCTGTCAGCAGCGAATCGATAGAAGCTGCGATGATTGAGCGCAGGTCCTCTTCGCTGCAGTCACGGATATTTGTCATGCCTTTTGCGTCTGAAGGATAGTCGTTCAGATGGGCTGTATAGACAAAGCCGTTTCCGTTCGGGTGAAGGTGATAGACAACCGTTTTCTTTTCACGGATGCTTCCTTCAAAATGAAAATTAACCCGTCCTAGCGAAACGTTGTGCCGCGTTAATTCATCGAATGATTCAATAATGTTCAGCTTTTCTTCAAAAGTCAGCATTGCGTCTGCCTCCGTTCCATTGATTGATGCCGTTTATTATAGCATATTGAAATGCATTCGCCATATTCGTGTGATTTTAACTTGAATGCATGATAAAGCACTTCATGCATGTAGGAAACTTGTCCTTGAGCGCATGAAGTGCGTATTTTTAATCCTGGCTGGTGATTTCCGCTTCAGGGGGATGCTTTCCGTGGCCGGGCGGTGAGCCAGCAGGCTTCGCCGTGCTCTGTCTCACCTGTCCCTTCCTGCCACAGGAGTCACCCCCTTCAGCTCCAATCACCAGCAGTGCATTAACAGTAATGGTCTTTCACATAGAGTAAAAAACATGCTATTCAAAGGATGAGCTTTTAATTCCCCATTAACGCAACCAGCAGTGCTTTCTGAGCATGCAATCTGTTTTCAGCCTCGCGGAACACAACCGAGTGAGGTCCTTCAAGTACCGCTGTACTCACTTCTTCCTCGCGGTGGGCAGGGAGGCAGTGCATAAAAATATAATCGGGTTCTGCATGAGAGGTTAACTGTTCGTTCACCTGGAAACCTTCGAATGCCTTCAGTCGCTCAGCCTGTTCTGCTTCCTGTCCCATGCTTGCCCAGACATCTGTGTAGATTGCATGTGCACCTGTAGCGGCGTGGACCGGGTCATGTGTAATCGTAATTTCCGCACCTGTTTTTGAACCTTCTGCCTGTGCATATGCAAGGATTTCAGCATCAGGCTCATAGCCTTGAGGGCAGGCGAGCGTGAAGTGCATACCTGTTTTTGCTGCGCCGATCATGAGAGAGTGGGCAACATTATTTCCATCACCTATATACGCCATCTTTTTATGTTTAAACGAACCGAACGTTTCATAGACGGTCAGTAAGTCTGCGAGCGTCTGACAGGGGTGATAGTCATCAGTCAGCCCGTTAATCACAGGAATAGAGCTGTTTTCAGCAAGTTCCTGCACAGTCTGCTGAGCAAATGTACGGATCATGATGCCATCGAGATAACCCGAGAGCACACGTGCTGTGTCAGCAATGGTCTCGCCGCGTCCCATCTGGATGTCTCTCGTACTCAGGTACATCGCGTGTCCGCCCAGCTGAAGCATGCCCGCTTCAAATGAAACGCGTGTACGGGTCGATGATTTCTCAAAAATCATCCCAAGCACCTTTCCCTGCAAAAGGGGAAGGTGCTTGTTCTCAGGCTTTTTCAACTCAGCTGCAAATTCGATCAGCTCAAGTATTTCATTTGATGTATAGTCTCTTAACGTCAGCAGGTCCTTGTGCTGAAGCGTTGGGATGAGCATATTCATACGAAAACTCCTTTTTTGGGAAGCGTACTGAAAAATGCTTCCGCGGTTTCTTTTCTCGTCCAGACGTGTAGTCTGTGAATCGATGCTGTTCTGATCACTGAAGGATCCGCTTCAAGCGAAATGACAGCCTTTTTATCATCGCGATCCATCCACTGGTCAAAAGATAACGTCTCAGGTGTAAATACGAGAAATCCTTTTTCCTGCCATGACTTGATCAGTGAAGTTTCAAAATGATTGGTGATAAAAATACTGCCTCCGTTCCAAAGGTCAGCAAGCTGCTGACTCGCACCTGATAAGGCTTTTTTCATGGCGATTTCAGGGTCTCTGTCTGACGCCATTACTTCACCTGTAGATGTCATCACAGGCGTCAGTTCCGGTGAAAGACCCGGCAGCTTAATGTGCGAGAAAACCGGTGCTTTTACAGTGAAGCCGCGCTGACCGTTAAACGACTGTGAAATGCCGAGGTCGTTCAGGTGCTGCCCAAGCATCAGCGACGTTGCGTGCTGTACAAGCGGCACGTTCGTTGATTTACTGCTGATCGGTACGGTTCTTGATGCACGCGGATTAATCTCAATCACGTATAATCCGCTATCCTGACAGACAAACTGGATATTGAATAACCCTTTAAAATCAAGATTTTTAGCAATGTGAACAGCTGTATCACATACCTGATCAAGCATCGATGCTGACAGTGACAGCGGTGGAGTAACTGCAATGCTGTCACCTGAATGCACGCCTGTACCTTCAATGTGCTCGTAGACAGCTGCAACCCACGCATTTTTCCCATCAGAGAGAACATCCACTTCAGCTTCTTTCCCCTGAATAAATTTATCGACCAGCACAGGGTATTCAATCTGTGATGATGCTAGATAGGCTTCAAGCTCCTCATCGCTGTTCAGCTTTATCATGCCGCTTCCACCGATTACATAAGACGGACGAAGCAGGATCGGATAACTCAAATCATCTGCAGCCTGCCATACTTCAGCCGGCTGGTTGGCAGTGAAGCCTGGGATCACAGGCAGGCCGGCATTTTTCAGGAATGTATAGAAGCGATCACGGTCTTCCATTTCATCAAGAATATCTGATGATGAACCGAGCAGATTGTAGCCTGCCTCTTCAAGCTCTTTTGCCACATTAATCGAAGTCTGTCCGCCAAACTGAACAATGACAGCATTAATACCCTCAAATTCAAGAACATTCATTATGTCCTCAGCGCAAAGCGGTTCGAAATAAAGCGCATCTGCCACTTCATAATCTGTACTGACTGTTTCAGGGTTATTGTTAATCAGCACTGCTTCATATCCCATTTTCTGAAGGGCAAGTACACTGTGTACGCAACAGTAATCAAATTCAATTCCCTGCCCGATACGGATCGGTCCTGAACCGATCACGGCTACTTTCGGCTTTTTACTCTTACGGTTATCTGAAGTGCCGCTCCACGTTGAGTAAAAATAATTCGTCTTTGCTTCAAATTCAGCTGCACACGTATCAACCATTCGGTAAGAAGGTGTGATATTCCACTTCTGGCGCTGCTCTTTTACAAAAGAAGCAGGGACATTCCAAAACGACGCCAGCTGCTTATCGGTAAAGCCAAGCTTCTTCGCTTCAAGCATTTTCTCTTTTGTGACTTCAAGCCATGCAAGATCTTCATAAGCGAGCTGGGCCTTTACAAGGCGGGATAATACAGACAGATAATAAAGTGAGATCTTCGTCCAGTCATGAAGCGTTGTCGTCGAAACACCTCTTTTTAACAGCTCGAAAATGGCAAACAGGCGTCGGTCGTCCGGCTCTTTTACAAGTGCTTCAAGCGCCTGTGTCTCGAGTCCTGACAGAGCAGGGAGGAAGAGATCGTCTATTTTCTGATCCAGTGAACGGATCGCTTTCTGGAACGCAGCTTCGATTGAACGTTCAATCGCCATGACTTCACCAGTTGCTTTCATTTGAGTGCCGAGCTGGCGGTTCGCATCGCTGAACTGGTCAAATGGCCAGCGCGGAATTTTAACTGTCACGTAATCCAGTGCCGGCTCAAAGCTTGCAAATGTTGTGCCGGTCACAGGATTTTTCAGCTCATGCAGGTGATAACCGACAGCAAGCTTCGCAGCGAGACGCGCGATCGGGTAGCCCGTTGCTTTTGACGCAAGTGCTGATGAGCGGCTCACTCGCGGATTCACTTCAATTAAGAAATATTCGCCGTTTGACGGGTGAAGCGCGAACTGAATGTTACATCCGCCGACAATGCCAAGCGCTTCAATGATTTTAATGGAAGAAGTTCTGAGCATATGATATTCCTTATCGTGCAGCGTCTGACTCGGTGCTGTTACGATCGAATCACCTGTATGAACGCCAACCGGGTCAAGGTTTTCCATGTTACAAATCGTAATGCAGGTACCGGATGCGTCGCGCATGACTTCATATTCAATTTCCTTATAGCCTGCGATACTTTTTTCAACAAGACACTGGTGAATTGGACTTGCTGAAAGCCCCTGTTTTACAAGCGATAAATACGTTTTTTCATCTTTAGCGATACCGCCGCCGAATCCGCCGAGAGTATAAGCAGGACGGACGATAATCGGGTAACCGCAAAAATCAGCGAAAGCCAGTGCTTCTTTTTCGTTATAAATGATTTCACTGTCAGGTACCGGCTCATTCAGTTCTTTCATCAGCGAGCGGAAAGCATCACGATCCTCTGCTTTTTTAATCGAGTGAATATCAGTACCAAGCAGCTTCACACCATACGCTTCAAGAATGCCCTGGTCTGTCAGCGCCATCGCAAGGTTCAGTCCAGTCTGGCCGCCAACTGTTGCAAGCAGGCCATCCGGCTTTTCTTTTTCAAGAATGTCTTTTACACTTTCGACTGTCAGCGGCTCAAAATAAACGCGGTCAGCAGTCGTTTCGTCCGTCATAATCGTTGCCGGGTTATTATTAATTAAAATGACTTCAATACCTTCCTCACGAAGGGCGGTACACGCCTGTGTGCCTGAATAATCAAACTCTGCAGCCTGTCCGATCACAATGGCACCTGAACCAATCACTAATACTTTTTTTATATCCTGTTGTTTAGGCATGTTGCGACACCTTCTTTTCCTGTTGAATCAGATTGAAAAACTCATCAAATACTTCATGGTGTTCAGCCGGTCCCGGAGAAGCTTCAGGGTGGAACTGAACGGTTAACAGCGGCAGCTCTTTATGCTGCAGACCTTCAACGCTGCTGTCATTTACGTTTGTATATAAAACCTCTACATTAGAAGGAATAGAATTCATTTTTACAACGTAGCTATGATTTTGAGAACTCATGCTCACGCGCTTCGTTTTCAGGTTCATAACCGGATGATTCGCCCCGCGATGACCAAACGCCAGCTTCTCAGTGGATGCGCCAAATGCAATCGCAAGCAGCTGGTGGCCAAGACAGATCCCGAGTGTCGGATAAGCATTCGCCCAAGCGCGGTAATCATCAATTTTATGCATAAGAGATGCAGGATCCCCCGGCCCGTTTGAGAACAGTAATCCATCTAAAGGAACGTCCATCAGTTCATTTGTCGATACTGTATAAGGGAAGACCGTCACTTTACAGCCGCGGTCAAGCAGTGCCTGTAAAATTGATTTCTTATAGCCAAAGTCAATCAGGCCAATATGAGGGAATCCCTCACCGTGCGTTACTGCAGTCTTTGCAGTCACGTGCGGCACGACAAATGTGCGGATCGGCTCCCAGGCAGGAAGCGGCTTTCCTTCAAGCTGCATCACTGCCTGCATTGTGCCGTCTTCGCGGATTGTCTGAATCACAGAGCGCGTATCCACGCCCGACATAATGGGGACATTATGCATCACGGCAAACTCTAAAAGTGATACGCCGCGCTCGAGTGTGCCTTCATATAATTCAGTGACAATGATGCCTGCCGGCTGAATTTTTTTTGATTCAAGATTAGCTTCCTGAATACCGTATTGACCCATCAGGGGGTAAGAAAAAACGATAATTTGTCCATGATAAGAAGGGTCAGTCAGCACTTCCTCATAGCCGGTCATGCCGGTGAAGAAGACGATTTCTCCCTGTACGTCTTTCACTGCGCCTTTCCATGCTCCTTCAAATGACTGTCCGTTAGACAGTGACAGCGTTCCTTTCATGAGAACCGCCTCCTTTAAATTAAATGATAGTAAGTAATCGCTTATGATCTCCGTTACAGGCGGACGCTTTCCACGGGAACGGCGCTGAGCCTCCTCAGCTTCGCTTGCGGGGTCTCACCTGTCCGTTTTATCCCGTTGGAGTCGCCGCCTTTCACTCCAATCAACGCTTGAATGGATGTAAAAGTCCGTGGTTTTATGAATAAATATAAATAATAATGTAATTTTATTCATTTGTGTGAATAAGAATACTGTCCGGGAAGGTGTTGGCTTCCGGGACAGCTGGTATTTAGATTTGATGGTGTGAGTGAGAGGTGGATGGTATAGGTCAAATTACACTATTCTAAGAACCATCGTGTTTTTTCTACGAACGTCAGGTGTTTTTCTCCGAACACACAACGGCATTCTACGAACACACAACGTTTTTCTCCGAACATCCACGATTATTCTCCGAACCTCCTAAAACCCCAATCCTCAACTCACCGTATACTCCACCTGCATCATCGTCTTCTCAAGCAATGAAGCAGCCTGTTTGCACTCTTCATAGCTGACAGTAAGCGGGGGAAGCAGCCGGATCACGTTTGGTCCTGCGGGTACGAGCAGCAAGCCGTTTTCCTCTGCTTTTTTAACAATCGGTGCAGCTTCAGTACTCAGCACGATGCCAAGCATTAACCCTTTTCCCTGAATGCAGGTTACCTGCGAGAGTCCGAAGAGTGAAGCGAGCTGTTCGCGAAGGTAAGCGGATTTTTGCCGGACTTCTTCAAGGAATGCTTCATCAAATACATGATCCACGACCGTCTGGGCTGCAGTGACAGCGAGCGGGTTACCGCCATATGTGGATCCGTGTGAACCTGGACCGAAATATTCGGCTAGCGCTTCTGAGCCGAGTATTGCACCGACTGGGAATCCGCCGCCAAGTCCTTTTGCGAGCGTAACGATATCCGGCTTAAGTGGCGTCTGTTCGAACGCATATCTTGTGCCCGTTCGCCCGATTCCGGTTTGTACTTCATCAATCACCAGCAGAAAGCCCTCTGATTCACTCAGTTTCTGAAGTTCAGCTGCAAACTCATCATCAATCGGATTCACGCCGCCTTCACCCTGAATGACTTCAAGCATGACGGCTGCGGTATCTTCATCAACTGCAGCTTTTAAAGCTTTTATATCGTTAAAAGGAATCGTCCGGAACTCAGGCATGAGCGGACCGAAACCTTCTTTTACTTTATCCTGACCGGTTGCCGCCATGGCACCCGTTGTTCTTCCGTGAAAGGACCGGTCAAATGTGATGATAACGTGCTTTCCAGTTGCTTTCCGTGCAAGCTTGATCGCGGCTTCATTTGCTTCAGCTCCGCTATTACAAAACAGTGCACGTGAAAGCGGTGTGTCTTTTACAAGATCAGCAGCGAGCTTTTCCTGGGCAGGGCTTTCAAACAGGTTTGAAATGTGCCAGAGATTTTCTGCCTGTGCCTGCAGTGCACTCACCATTTTCGGATGGCTGTGTCCGAGGCTTACAACAGCGATGCCGCTTGTGAAATCAAGATAAGTTTTACCCTGGTCATCCCAGACGGTTGTTCCTTCACCTTTTACGATATGAAGTGAACGCCGCGCGTAATTTTGAAAAAGTGCACTCATTTAACAGCCACCTCCTTAAAAATTGTTGTGCCTTCAAGCATTTCATTAACAATCCGGACAGCCGGAATATCTGCGTCCAGACAGCCGGCAGCTGCCTGAACTTTTGGAATCATACCGCCGTATATTGTACCGTCAGCGATCCAGCCGTTGATTTCATCAGGATGGGTGGTTGTGACGGTCTGACCGTTTACTTTAATTCCCGGTGTATCAGTCACAAAAAGCAGTTCGTCCGCCTGGATAGCAGCGGCAATCTTTTCAGCGGCTGTGTCAGCATTGATGTTCAGCGCCTGACCCTTGTCTGTTCTTCCAATGCATGAAATCACCGGTACAGCATCTTTTAAAAGATAGAGCAGGGCAGGGTTCACATGATCGATCTGTCCGACATAGCCATATGTGTCCTGATCTAAATATGATGCTTTCATTAATCCGCCGTCAAAGCCGTTTAAGCCGACTGCCTGGATATCCGCCTGTTCAAGCTGATGAACGATCCATGGATTGACTGAGCCGATCAGTGTGGTCTGGACAATGTCAATCGCCTCAGCAGGGGTCACGCGCAGTCCGTTTACAACATGTGTTTCCACCTGCGCTTCTTTCAGTTTACGGTTAATGGCAGGGCCGCCGCCGTGAACGATGATGACCCGTTTGCCGCTTTCAATCATTTGCTGAATGCCTTTGAAAAAGTCGGGTGTCAGCCGCTCAAGCAGGCTGCCGCCGAGTTTAATCACTGTTTTATGTTCTGTAGCTTGCGTTGATCTGGACATAGTCATATGTCAGGTCGCACCCCCAGGCAAGTCCTTTTCCATCGCCCTGATTCACGTTGACCTTCAGTTTGATTTCAGGCTGCTTCAGATATTCTGTCAGTTCATCCTCTGAGAATGGAAGTGGTTCTCCTTCTCGAACGACCGGTGTTGAGCCAATCAGAATTTCAACTTCGTTCGGATCAATCGTCATGCCGCTATACCCTACAGCAGCGAGAATACGTCCCCAGTTCGCATCACAGCCGAATGCCGCTGTTTTGACAAGTGGCGAGCCGACTACTGTTTTAGCGATCTTACGCGCTTCCTCATCGTTCTTCGCACCATTTACTTCAACCTCAATCAGCTTTGTCGCACCTTCACCATCTTTGGCGATCATTTTGCCAAGATCCTCACAGACGTGTAAAAGTGTCTGAACGAACACTTTCCAGTCAGGGTGAGAAGGGGAGAGCGTCTCGTTTTCAGCAAGTCCGTTTGCCATCACGAGCACCATATCATTTGTTGATGTATCACCATCAACTGTAATGGAGTTAAATGAGCGGTCTACAACGGATTTCAGCGCGCTGTGCAGGTGATCTGATTCAATCGCAGCGTCTGTTGAAATGAATCCAAGCATCGTTGCCATATTTGGATGAATCATACCGGAACCTTTTGCAGTACCTGCAACGGTCACGGTTTTTCCGTCAATGTCCACTTTATAAGCCGTATTTTTAGAAACGGTATCAGTCGTCAGGATCGACTGCGAAAAGTCGATTGATCCTTTTAAACCGGCAACCGGTTCAAGCTTTGGAATCCCATACTTTAAGCGGTCCATTGGCAGCTTCTCACCGATTACGCCTGTTGAAGCAACGCCTACAAGGTGAGATTCAATATTTAAAAGATTTGCTGTTAAATGCTGCATCGTCTGCGCATCCACATAGCCCTGTTTTCCGGTACAGGCATTGGCATTTCCTGAATTCACGATGATTGCCTGCATTTTCTTCTCAACAGCGAGTGCTTCCTTTGTGACTTTTAAAGGAGCAGCCTGAACCGCATTCGTCGTATACACACCCGCAGCATTTGCAGGGACGTCACTGACAAGCAGTGCAAGGTCGTTCTTCTTATGTTTAATGCCGCAATGAAGTCCCGCAGCTTTAAATCCAATTGGCGAAGCAATATTATTACCTGAAATTTTCTTAATTGATGGATAGACAGTTGTCATACAAACTTCATCTCCTTAAAATGCGGTGCTCTTTAAATAGCTGTTCGTTGTCAGTTATATATACGAAGGAACCAGATCGAGTCCTTCTGTTTCTTTAAATCCGAACTGAACGTTCATATTCTGGATCGCCTGACCTGCAGCGCCTTTTACAAGATTATCAATCACTGAGACGATCGTGGCGCGGTTCGTCCGCTTATCCACGTGGATCTGAAGGTCGCAGTAATTGGAGCCATATACCTGGTTTGTGCTGAACTTCGGTCCCGGCGGCATCACTCTGACGAATGTTTCATTCTGGTAGCTGTCCTGATAACATTCCTGCAGCTGCTTTTCAGTTACACCGTCAGCAAGCGGTGCATAAGCGGCTGCCAAGATTCCCCGCGTCATTGGCACGAGGTGGGTGCTGAAGGTGATGGGTCGTGTCTTCTCCGCAAACCGGGCAAGGCCCGTTTCGATTTCAGGTATATGCTGATGTTTATTTACTTTATAGATAGAAAGACTTTCATTTGTTTCGCTGAAATGAGTCATTTGATTCGGCTTATTTCCTGCACCTGATACACCGCTTTTCGCATCGATGATCAGATTGTCTGTGTTAATCAATCCGTTTTTAACAGCAGGAAGCAGACTCAGCAGTACAGCTGTCGGATAACAGCCCGGGTTTGCGACCATAACAGCATCCTTTACAGCATCCCGATTCCACTCGGTCAGTCCATATACTGACTTTTGAAGAGAAGACTCCGGTGCTGCATCCTTGCCGTACCATTCACTGTAATCTTCAGCTGATAGACGAAAATCGCCTGACAAATCAATAATCCGCGGCCCCTTACCGATCAGAGGAGGCAGCAATCTGCTTGTTACGCCGCTTGGTGTACTTGTGAATATAACATCCAGTTTTGCTAAATGTTCAATTCTGATTTTATGAAGAGGCGTGTCATAAATATTCATTAAATATGTATATTTATGAGAAAATAACTCTCCTTCATCAGACGAAGTAAACAAGTCAATTGATGTAATTCCGCTGTGACGATGTAAAAGCCTGATGAGCTCAAGACCGCCATAACCGGTTGCACCTATAATTCCAACTTTCACATCCATCACTCCAAAAAAATATGTTAGGCATATTATAGAGATGTATAAAAATAAAATCAACCGTATTTTTATAAAATGTTACGCAATTCAGTTTATGGTAACGCTTACAATATAGATGGCAGTAGGAATAAACTTTTTTGATAAATCTGTGTAAATCCTCTTTAATGAAGAAAAGATTACAGCGAGATTAAATGTTTGTGACTAAGCCCTGCGGATATCTTTCTTAAGGTAAATTCGTTAAAATAATAGGAAGTAATCGATTTTAAGGGAGGTTTTTTTATCAGCCGCATCGCTTCGCATCCGTATGTGATGATCACACGTAAGATTGAGTGGGAAGAACAACATATCATTGAACATAAAAGCTTTCTGCACCTTTACCCTCAAAAACTGACTGACGACTCCAATGAATTTTATTTCCACGAAATTCTTGACCTTTCTTACAGAGAAAGCCAAAGAAGCTTTGGTCTTTTATATGTGCATACGACCCGCGGACTTTACCCTTATAAAGTAAGAGAAAATCCAATCGAATTTATTAAATTAGTAGAAGAAAAAATAAAGGGGATGATGTGATGAGTTTTCAGTTTGAGGGCATTGATCACGTACAATTGACGGCACCTGCAGGCAGTGAAGATGAGGCGCGCAGATTTTATTCTGACCTGCTGGGGTTGAAAGAAACACCTAAGCCTGTTAACCTTCGTGGGAACGGTGGCTGCTGGTTTTTGTGTGGAAACCAGGAAATACACATCGGGCGTGAGGAGCCGTATACTTCTCCGCGTAAGGCGCATCCAGCCTTTGTAGTCAAGCACCTGGAGGAACTTCGCATTCGTTTATCTGAAGAGAACATCACTATTCAGGAAGAGCAGCCGATCGAAGGAAGAACCAGGTTTTTTGTCAGAGATCCTTTTGGAAATAAGTTAGAATTTCTGGAATACCACGTTTAAGACTTATTATTATGAGGTAAACAAATAAGTTTTGCTTACAGCCTTTGACAAAAACGGTTAAGTATGAAAAGATGGGAACAACAGATCGCAACCTGTTGAACGATTGTTTTCAAATGTAAGGAGCGTATTTTTTTCTAAATTTAAATCAGTTAATAAATGTGACCATCAGGCTTATGGAATGAAGTAGTTAGGAGGTCATCAGCATGCAGCGAATCATGATTATTGAAGATAACGCTGACCTTCGCTTGGATCTCACAGAACAGGTTTCTGACCTGGGGTATCAATCCATACCGGTCACAGATTTTGAACGGATTATAGAGCATTTCATCGAAGAAAAGCCAGACCTGGTGCTCTTGGATGTGAAACTACCTTTTTTCGACGGTTTTTACTGGTTCCGTCAAATCAGAGAGTATTCCAAATGTCCGATTGTGTATCTGTGGCATCACGAAGATGCAACAAGAGGGTTACAAGTGGCAAGAGAAGGTAAGAAAACCACCGGAGATGTGTTGCCGCTGACGTCGGAAATGTTAAGAACGACTTTAACTCAGCATTTAAAAAATAGATTGAAATAGATGACTGACTCCCTGGCAGAAGCCCGGGAGTTTTTCTTTTGGGTTTAATAGAATAATTTAGGTAGCGGAACTGAACAAGCTCAGGGGAAATACGCACAACTTACGCGGGGATGCAGTCAAATTCCCGGGTGTATCGAGATGTGCTGCGGTGGAATAGAGGCAATTCCAGCGATCATAGCGACATATGCGAGCCTGCCCGCCAGGCCCTGCATGCACTTGGGAAACAGGCTTTAGTGTCTAAATGCATTAAGAGGAGTGGTGCAGGCAATTCTGATAGAGGTAGCGAACAAGCATAGGACGGATACAGATAACTGACGCATGAAGACCGACAAGCTCCCGGGTATATCGCGACGTCCTGAACGGAGATACCCTGCAACCTGGTCTGAAATACAAACAACCTCTCCCGGACCAAATATAAATGAAACAATTTACACATCTAACCGTATAAATAGTGAGAAAAAGTGGGGTGTCCGGGATGAAAAAAGAAAATGTGGCGTTGGTGGCAGGATTTGTATTTATGGGGGCGGTTGTTGCACTTATGCTTTATGTGGACGTCGAATTTTTAAGTGCATTGGCATTTCCGGTTTTCGCAATCGGGATGTCCCCGTACTTTTACATAAGATCGAAGGAAAAACAGGCGAAGTGGCTGGCTAAGGCTGCTGAGCTTGAGGGTCGGTCAATACTAGATGAAGGTGAGTGGATTTTTGAGTGGGGTGGAAGTTCGGCAGGGGTTATGACGATACTGAATAAAGACGGAGAGTACATTGGCGCTTATAAAATTGTGAACCAGCCGTTTATTAAAAAAGTGATTTCTGCCGCTTTTGCCGGATTGGAAACATACTTTTCTTTTACAGCAGGGATCTTTACCTCGCATAATGAACCAGCAGTCGCTTTTCAAAAAAGAAAAGAAGATGGGTGCACTGTGCTTGAAATCAGAGACCATAACGGGGAAACAGCAGGTTATCTTAAAGAAGAAAGAAAGCTGACTAAAATCAGTGGATCGATCTATACCGCTGATAGAGAGCTGCTGTGTGATGTGAAAAAGAAATCGATGGCAGGGGACTTTGACTTATCGACGCAGGACGGCAGATTCTTTGCATCGTATAGACAAGGGTATTTTGATTATGTCATGAAGCCGCAGTTCCAGAAGTCCGCTGCGCTGGATCTTGTAAAAGTAGGAGATCAGCTTTCTGAGAAGGAAAAAACACTTGCTGCTGCAGTTGTGTGTTACTGGATGAGCGCGTTGCAGCACGGTAATTGATAGAGGTGAACAAAAATGGAAAAAGCAATGTTCGCAGGCGGCTGTTTCTGGTGCCTTGTCAGACCGATTCATGAACGCGACGGTGTGCTGAAGGTGATTTCCGGTTATACTGGCGGCGCAAAAGATGACGCTGTGTATTCAAAGGTGAAAAACGGCGGGACAGGTCATGTGGAAGCTGTTTATATTGAATATGACCCTGAGCGGATTTCTTATGAGGAATTACTTGAGATTTACTGGCCGCTGACTGATCCTACTGATGCGGAAGGACAGTTTTCAGACCGTGGTGAAGCTTACAGATCCATCATTTTTACGTATACAGATGAGCAGAGGCAGACGGCACTTGAGTCCAGAAGTCAGCTTGCAGAGAGCGGCCGCTTTGAAAAGCCGATTGTGACAGAGATAAAGGAAGCAGGACCCTTTTATCCGGCAGAGGACTTCCATCAGGACTTTGACCTGAAAAACAGCTTCCGATACGCGCTTTACGTTCAAGGGTCAGGACGTGAAAAGTTTCAGCGTAAATATTGGCCGAAAGACAGAACCCATTTAAAAGAAAAACTCACTGAAATCCAGTACTTTGTCACGCAGGAAAATGGTACTGAGGATCCTTATGAAAATGAATACTGGGATAATGACCGGGAAGGGATTTATGTGGATATCGTATCAGGAGAACCGCTCTTTTCATCACGTGACCAGTATGACGCTGGCTGCGGCTGGCCGTCTTTTACAAAACCGATCACAGATTCAATGGTTGAGGAGAAGTGGGACGTGTCCACCAAAAATACGCGCCGAGAGATCAGAAGCCGTCATGCTGACTCGCATCTGGGGCACGTATTTGAAGACGGTCCACAGGATAAAGGCGGGCTGCGCTACTGCATTAACTCAGCAGCGCTAAAGTTTATTCCAAAAGAGCGGCTGGATGAAGAAGGTTACGGTGACTTTATGATATTATTTGCATTAAAGAAAGATTAGAGGAGGACCTTCTGTTGAAAAATGCCAAGGTGGCTTTGCTGTTATTCGGAAGCCAGTTTTTTTACTTATTATTTCTGCCGATCTGGTTCACCTTTTACGGCGTATCGCTCATGAATATAGAGCAGGATGGATCATTTGCAGGACGCATGGTGCTCTATGCTGTCGGGTCATACCCAGTGATTTTGATGATTGCCATCGTGATCTCCTGGATGTCTTACCATAAATATAACTGGAAGAAGATGCTGCTTGTGAACAGCCTGCCGATTGTGTGGATTGCACCGATTTTGTTTACGTTTATTTTTGCGACGATGTTTGGCGGGTGATGTAAGTGGCACAGTGGGGACGGAGTTGCGTGATCCATTTTTAGAATCATTCTAAAAATGAACCACTGAACTCCGTCCCCGCTGAGTCGCCCAAATCATACAAAAAGAGCCGGAGACCATTCTCCGGCTCTTTCACATTACTCCCCAAACTTCGGAAGTGTCATTTTGTTTTGGTATAGCTGGTTGAACCACATTTGGTATCCAAGGTCGTTCGGGTGAATTTTGTCAGCAAGCATGTCTTCGATGGCGATGTTGCGTTCGGTCATTTCGTTCAGGATCGCGTCATGGGTATCGAAGTAGTGCCAGCCGTTTTCAGCGGCAAGTGTTTTTGTCAGGTTGTTATAATCGGCAAAAGTTAAGCCGAGTTTGTTCAGCCCTGATTCTGTCAGGTTTGTTTTTAGAATCGGGTTCGGTGAGATAAACAGAATCTCAACACCCGGGATTTCCTGGGTAAATGTGCGATACAGCTCTTCAAGAGAAGATTTCGTCGTTTCTAAAGAAACGCTTTGACGATAATTATTAATGACAGACGTTTCAAGGATTAAAAGGTCTGGTCTACTCTTCAGGACGCCTGCAATGACTTCGGGGCGCAGAAGCATCTCGGAGGTGTAGCCGGAATGTCCGTGATTCGCAATTGTGACATGCTTTAATGGTCTTGATGTGCTGCGGATTTCACTTTGCAGAAGTGATTTCCAGTTATGTGATGGCGTGCTTGCGCCAACCCCTTTTGTTACGCTGCTGCCAAGGACGGCAACGCGAGCTGAGCCGTTTTTCAGGACACGGTACGTTAGAAAATCAATATATGAAAGATCGGTATTATGTGCAGGGTTAAGTTTGTGCATTTGTTCCGCTACAGCGCTTTGCTTTGAGCGGTATTCGCCGCGTACCATTCCCATCAGTACGAGGAACACACAGCTGATCAACAGCAACTTGGTTAAATGTTTCATCTTGTCAGGTACATTCCTTTCGTTTTGCGGTAACACGTTATAAATGTAATTGTAACAAAAATGTAATAAAACCTCAATAGGTCTGCCGTCCTTCTCGGCATATACAGGACGAACGCGTTATAATAGAAGTTAGACAATTGGTACAGGAGGTTTTTAAATGGGAGCTTTGAATCAGACAATGGTCATCGAACGTCCAATTGAGACGGTTTTTAATGAAACGATACAAATGGAAAAATCACCTGAAATTATGGACCAGGTAATCAGTGTGAAAAAGCTGACTGAAGGACCGATTGGTGAAGGGACCCGCTATGAGGAAGTCAGGGACCTGGGTGGCAGAAAGGTCCAGTCAGAGCTTGTGGTCACTGAATTTGAAGAGAATCAATCTTACGCAGTAACAAGTGAGCAAAACGGCGTGAAAATTAAGTTCAGATATACATTTCGTGAAGAAGGCCAGAACAGCACATTTGTAACGTTCGACGGCACCATCACAACAGAGGGATTTGCACGCTCTTTATTTAAAGGGATGATCGTTCGCATGATCTCAAAAGAAGAGTTATTCCATTTACAAAAGCTGAAAAAATACATTGAAAGCCGTACGGAGGACACGCATGACGAAAATAACGATTAAAAAAGGTTTTTCAGAGAAGATCCGTGAAGGGTTCCCGCTGCTGACAAAGGAAATGGTGCAGCAGGGCAACATCGAGCAGGAAGGTAAAGTATTTACAGCGATTGATCCGCGCGGGCAGTTTCTCGCAAAAGGCTATCTTGGTAAACAAAATAAAGGATCAGGCTGGCTGCTGACATGGAAGCAGCACGAAGAAATTGGCGAGCCTCTTTTTAAAAAGAAGCTTGAAGAAGCAACTGCTTATCGTAAAGACTTCTTTAATGACAATCAGACAGATGCCTTTCGTCTTTTTAATGGTGAAGGAGACGGAATCGGGGGTCTGACGATCGATCACTATGCAGGTCATTATCTGTTCACGTGGTACAGCATCGGGATCTATCAGTTCAGAGATGAGATTCTGTCTGCATTCGAACAGATTCTTCCCTATAAAAGCATTTATGAAAAAAAGCGCTTTGACTCAAAAGGGCAGTACGTTGAAGATGATGATTTTGTAAAAGGTGAGCGTCCCGATTTTCCGCTCGTTGTAAAAGAAAACGGTGCACATTTTGCTGTCTACCTGAACGACGGGGCGATGACAGGGGTGTTCCTTGATCAGCGTAATGTCAGGAAAGCAGTCAGGGACAAGTACGCTGAAGGTAAAACAGTACTTAATACATTTTCATATACAGGTGCCTTCTCCGTTTTTGCAGCGCTTGGTGGTGCTGTGAAAACAACCAGCGTTGACCTTGCGAACCGCAGTGTACCGAAAACAATTGAACAGTTCAGCATGAATGGCATTGACTATGAAGCGCAGGACATCCTCGTGCGTGACGTCTTCCGCTACTTCAACTACTGCGTGAAAAACGAAGTCAAATTCGACCTCGTCATCATGGATCCGCCAAGCTTTGCGCGCTCGAAAAAACATACATTTTCTGCATCAAAAGATTATAAGAATCTTGTGAAGCAGGCAATTGATATTACGGAGAAGAAAGGTATGATTGTCGCTTCTACAAATGCGGCATCATTTGATATGAAAAAGTTCCGCTCCTTTATTGATCAGGCTTTCAAGGAAAAAGGGGCACGCTATAAAATCATTGAAACGTTCTCACTTCCGGAAGACTTCCGCACAACCGAAGGCTATCCGGCTGGAGATTATCTGAAGGTTTGCGTGATCCAAACGATGTAGTTGGTCGAGTCTGCGTGGTGTGGATAGTGATATGTCGGTATTGGGGCCGGGATTGTCTCTATTGTGCTGTAGAATGTCGCGATACACCCGGGGATATGTCTGTATTCAGCCGCCATTTGTCTGAATCCGGCCCGGATTTGATCAGGTTCAAATCCAGCTGGCCTTTTCCGCGGAAAGGAACAGCGGTTATATAGTACAAATCATTTTGAAAGGAGGACCCCTGATGGAGCCCGTTACACTCTCTGCAAGAAGACTTGCTGAATACGTACACCGCAGCGGCAGTATAGACGCTGCAATCGGAAGCGCCAATGCCATGATGGAGGGAACGAGAATCCATCAGGCGATCCAGAAAACGTACGGTGAGGAAGATGAGAAGGAAAAATTTCTTTCACGGGCACTGGACCTCGATGGCAAAACATTCATATTAGAGGGACGCTGTGACGGCCTGTTGAAGCGTGAGAGCGGTTATGTTATAGATGAGATCAAATCCACCTCAAGACAGCTTGAGGATATAGAGTCGCCTGCAGAGGTCCATAAAGCGCAGGCGTTTGTTTATGCGTGGATTGTAACAGAAGATCTCGGTCTGAAGGAGATCCAGGTGCAGGTCACTTATGTACAGTCTGCGACTCACGAGGAAATGCGCTTTGTTGAAACATACAGCGCCTCCTTTTTAAAAGAAAAAGTCATTGAGATGGTTAAAATCTATGAGCCATTTGCCCTGCTGATGCAAAGTCTGAGAAAGGATCGTCAGGACTCGATTGATACGTTTAGCTTTCCTTTTGATTCGTTCAGACCTGGTCAGCGGGAGCTTGCCGGCTCTGTATATAAGACGATTAATGAAAAGGCGAAGCTGTTTGCACAGGCGCCGACTGGCATCGGAAAGACGATTTCGACATTATTTCCTGCTGTAAAAGCGGCTGGTGAAGAAAAGATTAACCAGATCGTCTACACGACTGCTAAAACAACGACGCGTATTGCTGCAGAAGAAGCTTTCAGCCTGATGCACAGTCAGGGGCTGGAGATGTCGGCTGTATCAATGACTGCAAAAGATAAGATCTGTTTTAAGGAGAAAACAATTTGTCAGAAGGAGTACTGTGAGTTTGCTGATGGACATTTTGACCGGATTAATGGGGCGATGATGGATATTCTCGAAAATGAAAAACTGATGACGCGCAGTGTGATTGAGACGTATGCCATGAAGCACCGCGTATGTCCATTCGAGTTCTCAATGGATCTTTCCTATATAACGGATGCGATGATCGGGGATTATAACTATGTATTTGACCCGCGCGTCTCTAGAAAACGGATGGCTGGTGAGCAGAAGAGCCGCTCTGTCCTGCTTGTTGACGAGGCGCATAATCTGCCGGACCGTGCGAGTAATATGTATTCAGCTTCGCTTATGAAATCACCGTTTTTACAGCTCAGCAGAAACGATCAGCACCCTGCGCTGCAGCAGGCCGCAAAGCGCGTGAACAAGGCTTTTCTCGAGGTTAAAAAAAGCCTGGATGAATCCTTTGCCATTGTAAATGAACTGCCTGAAGAATGGCTTGAAGCCGTGCAGACATTTTTAACAGAAGCTGAAAGGCTCGTTCAGTCAGGCGTTCGCGATGATCAGCTGATTGATCAGTACTTTGCTGTGCGTCAGCTGACTGCTGCAGCTGAACAGCTGGATGAACGCTTTTATATTTACATTCAGAAAATGCGAAATGATGTGCTGATCAAAATTGTCTGCATGGACCCTTCAGCTTTTATTCAGGGGTCTGCAAAAGGATACCGGGCGTCGGTCTTTTTCAGTGCTACCATGCAGCCTGTCTCATATATCAGGACAATGCTTGGAGGCGAGCAGGAAGATTTTCAGCTCGATCTGCCGTCCCCATTTAGCAAAGAACAGATTGAAGTGAAAACGGTGCCTGTCTCGACTAAATATAAGGACCGTGAAGCAACGATCGCGCGGATTGCTGACGAACTGAGAAGCTCGATTGAAAGGCATTCCGGCAACTTTATGATCTTTTTCCCTTCGTATGCTTATATGAAAATGGCGTATGAGTTTTTTGAAGAAGAAGGGGTTGAGGGAGTCGAGCTCATCATGCAGTCCTCCGGGATGGATGAAGCAGAGCGCGATTCATTTTTAGCTTCTTTTAAAAATGGACGGAGAGTAGCGGCTTTTGCCGTGCTTGGCGGTGTCTTTTCAGAAGGGGTGGATCTGCCTGGCGACCAGCTGACAGGTGTTGCAATCGTTGGGGTCGGTCTTCCGCAGATCAATCCTGAGCGTGATCAGCTTAAGAAATATTTTCAGGATAAAGGGCTGAACGGTTATCAGTATGCTTATGTATTTCCAGGGATGAATAAGGTCCTGCAGGCAGGCGGACGGCTGATCAGAACTGAGCAGGACAGCGGCGTTCTGCTGCTGATTGATGATCGTTATCTGACGGCGCAGTATCAGAAGCTGCTGCCGGAGGAGTGGAAGTAGGGGAGTGGTGCTTGTGGTTCGTGGAAAAGCGCGGGATGTTCTTAGAAAAACATGGTATGTTCGGAGAATAGATCGTGTGGTTCTTAGAAATACATGACAGGTTCGTAGAAAAATCACCATCGTTCGTAGAAGAGTGTCATTAGACCTATGCCCCGACCACAAAATACGAACCGGAAGCCAAGCCTCCCGGATCGCGCAAATGCAATATCAATATACCTTCTTCACACGTCCAACCTGGCCATCCTCAAGGCGCACCTTGATGCCATGCGGGTGGCTTGGGGAATTGGTTAAAATATCTTTTACTGTACCAGCTGTCAGGTTCCCTGATCGCTGGTCTTTTTTTAAGACAATATCGACCTTTTTGCCGGGTGCGATGTCGTTTCGTTTCTGTCCGTTCATGCTATATTACCCCGTTTCGGTTTTTTCTTAGTATATCACACAAGGCAACCTCCAATAATCGTCACTTCTACTGATCTTTTCGCAAAAAAAATTTAAAAGTGAACTGACATAATACAGGATTCTTTTTTAAACGAAAGTAACGGTATGACAGTATTTTTATGGCAGTACAGCTACCTGACCGGTCAGTATTACAGGACAAAATACCCCTTTCAGGTTGTGAACAATTCTTGACATCAGGTGCTAATTAAATGAATAATGTAAAAAGGTTGAATATTCATTCTTTTTGATGAAAGTTTATAAAATGACCGGTGGTTTGTAATCGGCAACTGTTTCTCAGCTGAGGGGGGCTGCTGTAGATACAGATTCAAGTCTTTTTTACAAGCTAAATTGTTAACGCTTACAAAGGAGTGATGGGATGTTTGCAGTATGGTTTTTAGGAATACTCACAGTTGTATCGGTTTTCCTGGCTTTAAAGCTGAAGAAGAAGCGTCTTCTTTTAACACCGGTGCTTGGTGTGGGTGCGTTAATTGTGATTGAGATTGTGAAAGTGCCAATGCCGTTTTGGGATACGGTGACATTTATCTTTGACTTGAGAAGTTAATGTAAAGGGGGAGAATCATGAAGAAAATTGACAAGAAAGTGGCGGACTCGTATTTCAAAACGCGGACGACGCTCATTATGATCTACTTAGCAATTGGTGCAACGGTATCGTATGGTGTTGTATTGTTTGCCGAACCACTGTCTGAGGTCACATTTAACGGGATTCCGCTTCATTACTACATGGGTGCTCAGGGTGCGGTGCTGACATTTATTATTCTGCTGTTTGTCAATGCGATTGTTAGTGACCGTGTTGATAAGAAGTACGGCATTGATGAAGCAAGAAATGAATCGATTGGTTCTGGTAAGACGGTCGACCATTAATCAGCGGGGATGGCTGAGGAGATGGTTGTCTAGACAACTAATTGGATGAGTGTCATTCAAAGGGGGAGACAGAATGGATAGTCAGTTTATTGTTTCGCTGGCCTTTATACTTGTTACATTTGGTCTTTACATAGGAATTGCTATTTATAATCAGGCGAAAGCAACATCAGACTTTTACGTAGCAGGACGAGGCGTACCGCCGATTTACAACGGGATGGCGATTGGCGCTGACTGGATGAGTGCTGCTTCATTCATCGGGATGGCCGGAACTGTCATGGTCATGGGGTATGACGGCCTGGGCTACATCATGGGGTGGACAGGCGGTTATTTACTATTAACCTTCCTAATGGCGCCTCAGCTTCGTAAATATGGACGTTATACGGTTCCTGAGTTTATCGGTGACCGTTACGGAAGTAATCTTGCGAGACTGATTGCTGCTGTAGCAACGATTATCATCAGTTTTACATATTCAATCGGACAGATGTCAGGATCCGGTGTTGTGATCGGTCGCCTGCTTGAAGTGGACTACCGGATCGGAACCATTATTGGTGCCTGTCTAATCGCCTTTTATTCAGCGCTTGGCGGGATGAAAGGGATCACGTGGACGCAGGTGGCACAGTATTGTGTGTTAATCACAGCGTACCTTGTACCTGTTATCTTTATGGCGCTTCAGCTGACGAATAATCCACTGCCATGGATTTCATATGGTTCAGTCATTGAGGAAATGAGGGTGCTGGACCGGGAGCTTGGAATTTCTGAATATGTCGTGCCATTTACAGAAGGAACCAAGTGGCAGTTCCTTGCGCTGATGTTCACGCTGATGGCCGGTACTGCAGGACTTCCACACGTTATTGTACGTTTTTACACCGTATCAACAATGAAAGCTGCCCGCTGGAGTGGTGCGTGGGCGCTGTTATTCATTGGACTTCTATATCTTTCAGCACCTGCATATGCTGCATTTTCACGCTTTATCCTGATGACGCAGGTTGCAGGTTCACCAATCGATCAGCTGCCTGCATGGACAGCTTCATGGGTGGATACCGGCATGCTGCAAGTTGCCGATACGAGCGGGGATGGCGTACTGCAATGGCAGGAGCTTCAGATTGCCAACGATATTGTCGTTATGGCAACACCTGAAATTGCGAACCTTGGTATCTTTGTCATCGGTCTGATGGCAGCAGGTGCGATGGCTGCCGCGTTGTCAACGGCCGGTGGTCTGATGATTGCGATCTCTGCATCACTGTCACATGATATTTACTTCCGTTCAATTAATCCAAATGCATCAGATAAAAAACGTCTGGCAGTTGGACGCTGGTCAATCGTACTTGCTTCACTTGCAGCGGGTGTGATTGCGCTGAATCCGCCTGGTGCGATTACGCAGATTGTTGCGTGGGCGTTTGCGCTTGCTTCCGGATCCTTCTTCCCGGCACTGCTGCTTGGTGTATGGTGGAAACGGTCGAATGCGAAAGGTGTTATTGCCGGCATGCTAGTCGGTTTATCAGTAACGCTTGGTTATATTTTCGCAGCTAAATATGGCGGATTTACGATTCTGGGCATTATTGATACAGGAGCTGGGGTCTTCGGTGCATCTGCTGCGATTATTGCAAACGTAGTCGTATCACTTGCAACAAAGCCGCCATCACAGAAGATTCAGGAAGAGGTTATTGACCTTCGTTATCCTGAGCAGATGACATACCGGGATGGAGAGGTGTGGCTTGATGACGGAAACGACGTACCGCCATCCAAGTGACGGTGAATCAATCAAAGCATTTATCAAAGAGACACCGCTTTTTAAAAACAGATCTGAAAGTGAGTTCAGCCGGCTTTATGACCAATGTCAGGAGCGGCAGTACGACCAGGGTGTTTTAATTGCGGATGCGCGTAAAAAAAGGGAAGGGATTCTGCTGATCACTTCAGGACTTGCTGAAGTATATGCAGCAGGGTTCCGGGATGAAAGAGAAGTGCTTGAGTTTGCAGGCCCCGGCGAAATTGTCGGGCTTGCAAGTATCAGTACGATGCTGAAACCGACGGATGAACCTGTTCATACCGTTGAGATTTTAGCACTTGAAACAACACAGGGATTATTTATTCCATACAGCGTACTGCAAGCGCTCTGGGGGGAGCCTTCAGTACAGCAGTACTTTTTGGAAAAAGCAATCTTCCGCCTGCAGGATGTGTATCAGTCATTAACTGAACAGATGCAGCAGGCAGGATGGGTTGAACAGCAGAAGCAGGTATTTCAGCGGGTGCAGGACATGATGTCCTCCCCGCTGCTTACCGTTTCACCTGACAGTACAATCGAAGAAGGCATCAGTTTTATGGCACGTCATAAACTGAGTGCTGCTGTATTTGTGAAAAATGAAGTTCCTTATATCGTGTCGATGAGAGAAGTGATGAAAGCGATCGCTGAAAAAGTACCGCTTACTGCACAGCTGTCAGAGATCGGTCAGGAATGTGCCGTCATTAAGCGAAGTGCATTTTATTATGATGCGCTCGCTGTTTTTCAAATGAAAGGTGACCTGCGCCACATCGTGGTACTGGATGAAAGAGAGCGTCCGATCGGCATGCTGACCCTTTCAGATGTCTTAAAACAGCGTCACAGATCCATCCAGCACCTGATGAAAGAAATTCAGTCAGTTAACCCGTCATCACTTGAAAAGCTGTCAGAGGATTTGAAGAAAATGGCTTCACAGCTCATTTCTGAACGGGCGAGTATCCGCATGTTGTCTTCAGCTATGACACCGCTTTTTGATCAGCTGACAGGAAAGCTGCTGAGTGATGCAGTTAGAAATACCGGGGAGCCGCCGTGTGAGTTTGCCTTCTATCAAATGGGCAGTGCGGGCCGCGGTGAGCAGTTCCAGATGACAGACCAGGATCATTTTCTTGTATTTGAACAAAACGGTGAGAAAGAAGAGGCTTATTTTGAAAAGCTGGGCTCAGAAATCACGTCTCTGCTTGAGAAAGCCGGCTTCAGATTATGTGACGGTCATATGATGGTCAGCAACCCGATGTGGAGAGGCTCTGTGACTGACTGGCAGCAGCGGATCAGGAGGTGGGCACTTCGCTCTACACCGCAAAACATCCTATATGCCTATAACTTTTTTGCGATGAGATGGCTTTATGGAAATGCCGAGGTTCATCATGCTTTTATGCAGGGGCTGAAAAAAGAGCTGGATCACTCCGGCGTCCTGCTCAGGCAAATGGCAGAGGAAATCAGATCAGCGCCCATCCCATCGATCGACCACCGGATCAGAAGCTTGATTTTACGTGAAGGGAAAGTCATAGACTTGAAAAAGCAGGTGCTGTTTCCGTTCCACCATGCACTGCAGATCAGTTCAATTCGTGCAGGCATACTTGAAGGATCAACTGCTGAGCGAATTGCAAAGCTGACTGAAAAGGGAAAGATTGAAGAAGACACAGATCTGAAGGAAAGCATCGATTTTATTCTGTCGCTAAACCTTCAGCGTAAGCAGGAAGGAACATCCGAAGTCCGTCCGGATCAGCTGACTTCAAGAGAGAAAGCCTTACTGTCAAAATCACTTGAATCGCTGCGTCACTTCCAGCAGGCGGCGGTCAGGGAAATGGGTGTGTGAAAGGAGGGACACCATGGCGATATGGTCAAAGAAATTTGATGATCAGATCATCACAGATATTCCGCTTTCCACTCCGCTTGATGAGTTGAACCTGCTCGTCATTGATACTGAAACAACAGGCTTTGCAGTAGGGAAGGATGACAGAATGATTGAAATTGGCGCCGTTCCGGTGAAGGGGTTGAAGGTACTAGAAGAAGAGTCATTTCAGTCGTACGTGAATCCGGACAGAGACATCCCGCCTCTCATCACCGACCTGACATCGATTAAGCAGTCGGATGTAGCGGATGCGCCTGGAGCAATGGAGGTCATTGAAGCGCTTTTTGAAAAAGGGAAACAACTTGAAACCCATGCGCTTGTCGGACACTATATTTCATTTGATCTGCTCGTATTCAAACATGAGCTCAGAAGAAACTCGCTCCGCTATCAGGAGCCGCCGGCAATGGATACACTCGACCTGCTTGCCTATCTCGTACCAACCTGGGAAATGAAGGACCTTGCCTACTATGCGTCTGTCTTTGAAACGAGGATGTATGACAGGCACACGGCGCTCGGTGATGCGCTGACTGCGGCCTACCTTTTTTGTGAGCTTTGTGAGCGTGTGAAAGAAAGAGGGATCACAACCTGGGGGGAACTTCTCGCACTGCGTTCATCGAGGACACCGTGACAAATTTATTACAATATGCTGGAAATGGTTTGAAACATTTTGTTATGTGGGAATAGTAAGGTGCACGAAGTAAATTGAACATAGAGAGGATTGTCAGAAATGACGCTTCAAAGCATTTTGCAGGAATTCCATACATTAAAAGCGGAGTCCATTCCAGTAGATTTACTTGATGAACGATATGCTGATTTGATGATCCGGATGGAACAGTCTTATGAAATCCCTGATGTCATTACTGCGGAATGGGAAGAGAAAAATAGATCAGTGAGTACAGTGTACAGATTGATTGCGAGCAATCGGCTGATGGATACTTAAATCGTGTGACGAGAACCGTTTGGTGGGTAGGTGCCGGGCGGTTTTTTTGTGTTTGCGGGCGGGCTGGCTGGTTCGTAGAATAAATGGCCATGTTCGGAGAAAAACATCGATTGTTCAGCGTTCAACCGGTCATGTTCGACGTTTATTCAAGTATGTTCGGAGAAAAAACAAGGACGTTCGCAGAAGAGTGTAAAAAGACCTACTAACTCCCGCAGCACGTCCCCCATCCTAAAGAAACCGCCGCTCACAAAACGAGCGGCGGTCCAAAACCAATTATTTCTTCAAAATCTCAGGCAGCGTACTGTAATAATCCGCAATCACGCGCAGTCCCTGATCAAAATTCTCTAAATGGAAGTGCTCATTCGGTGCATGGAAATTCTCGCCTGGCAGGCCGAATCCCATCAATACAATCGGCTTCTGTAAAATCTGATCAAACGCTGCAACGATCGGAATCGAACCGCCGCCGCGGATGAACTGAGTTGGTACGCCGTACACTTTTTCATAAGATGCACCGGCAGCCTGAATAGCAGGGTGATCGTAAGGTGTTACGTATGGCGCCCCTTTGTCAAATGGCGTAACTTCAACTGTTACACCTGGTGGCGTGTGTGCTTCAACATGCTTTGTTAAAAGTTCGACGATTTCATCAGGATCCTGATGCGGGACAAGGCGGCATGTAATCTTCGCATGTGCTTCATTTGGCAAAACGGTTTTAATACCTTCACCTTCAAAGCCGCCCCACATACCGTTGATTTCAAGTGTTGGTCGTGTCCACATGCGCTCAAGTGACGTATAGCCTTTTTCACCGAACAGCGCTCCTACTTCAAGCTCTTTTTTCAAAGCTTCATCTGAAAAGTTCAGTGCTTCATAGGCAGCCTTTTCATCATCAGTGAGCGGCTCGACTTTATCATAAAAGCGGTCTACCTGGATCACGCCGTTTTCATCACGGAAAGAGTCAAGCAGACTGACGAGCGCGTGAAGTGCGTTTTGCACAGCGCCTCCATAAAGACCTGAATGAAGGTCGCCTTTTGCACCTTTCACATCAATCTGAATGCCGGCAAGTCCGCGCAGACCGTAACAGATAGCAGGCTGTCCTTTTTCCTGCATGCCTGTATCTGAAATGACAATCACATCTGATGACAATAGGTCCTGATTTTCTTCAACAAACTTTGGCAGGTTAACGCTGCCAATTTCCTCTTCACCTTCAATGAGAAACTTCAGGTTGACCGGCAGACTGCCGTTTTCCTTCAATAAAGCTTCTACTGCTTTAACATGCATAAAGGATTGTCCTTTATCATCTGTTGCGCCACGTGCAAAAATTTTGTTGTCGCGGATCGCAGGCTTGAAGGGTTCTGTTTCCCATAAATGAAGGGGATCGACCGGCTGGACGTCATAGTGTCCGTATACGAGGACAGTTGGTGCGCCTTCTGCGTGAAGCCAGTCGCCATATACAACCGGATGACCGGGAGTCGGGATGATCTGGACGTTTTCCATACCGATACTGCGCAGGTTTTCAGCGATCCATTCACCGCCTTTTAACGTATCCTGCTTGTGTTCTGACAGTGAGCTGACGCTTGGGATTGAAAGCCAGTCTGTCAGTTCTGCCAAATGCCGTTCGCGATTGTCGCGGAAATATTGATCTAATGCCATGTTCAAACACTCCTTTAATTATGTTGACAGCAGGGTGGTGCTTTGTTATGCTTATGGTTGATCGTTTTACGGGAGCGGTTGTTGGGCGGATATCGCCAACCGCCATTAATTTAATAACAAGGTCTGGAAATCCAAGGCCTGAATTTCAGCGACTCACCTTCTGAGTACGCTAAGCAGTTAAGCTATTTCACCGATTGAAGCAAAAACCCTCTAGAAAATGCCGGGGTCGTTGCCCGGAGACAGTACTTCAAACTACTACGCAGTAACTGTGCACTTCTAAAGGTTCTATCTCACCGAACCGATTCAGACCAAAAATTCCAGATTACTTTATAAACGAATTGAACGTTTTAAAGTAATATCTGATTCACACTGGCGCAGCTTCGGAGCTGCAAGGACGAAAGAGAGGTTAGGGCTTTCGTTGTTTTAGGTATTATGTAATGCCGCTCCCGTAAGGCAGATCACCAATCCTCTTTAACATTACTCCTAAATGAAACTCATTTCAATTTTCTTTCCATCCATCCTTAAAAAGATTGACTTTTCAGTGAATGACAGTGGAATTTTTAAACGGGATAGTATACGCTAGTTCTATCTACTTTTTTTACATATTGCTATTTTATCAGGAGGAATATCGTTGGAATTTATAGCCATAGCTGCTTTGCTTTTTGCCTCATTCTTTTTATCAGGAAGTGAGACAGCACTGACTGCTGTTAATAAAATGAAGGTTAAAACCCGTGCTGAGCAGGGTGATCGTGCGGCTGAAAAGCTGTTGAAACAGGTATCGAAGCCGGACCAGATGATTACAACCATTCTGATCGGGAACAATATCTCAAATATTCTATTACCTGTACTCGTGACAGTGATTGCAATTGAGTATAATGTCGAAGTTGCACTTGCAACAGGGATTCTGACTGTAACACTGATTATCTTTTCAGAAGTGCTGCCAAAAACGATTGCAGCAACATTTGCTGATCGGATTGCTTATATTGTAGCGCCTGTGATCCGCGTGTTAATGACAATTTTTAAACCGATTACTTGGTTTTTATCAAAATTCACGAATATCGTAATCCGTATCCTCTCAAAAGGGGATATTAAAGAAGCCACTATTACAAAAGAAGAGCTCCGTACCATGGTTGATATTGCATCAACTGAAGGAACATTCCTTGGAGACGAGTCATTGCGGATTAAAGGTGTACTTGATTTTCAGAAAAAAGACGTAGGCGATGCAATGAAGACGCCGCGTGTTGATATTATCGGTATTCCGATTGAGACAACATATGAAGAAGTACGTGATTACGTAATTGATAACCCTTATACGCGTTATCCTGTGTATAAAGAAAATATGGATAATATCGTCGGCGTGTTTCATTCGAAGCAGGTGATTGAATGGTCACTGACACCTGAGAAACCGCTGACTGAGTTTATGGATAATGATCCGCTGTTCACTGTAGAAACGACATCCATTGAGCGCATTTTTAAACGTATGCTTCAAGCAAAAAAGCATTTTGCGATCGTTCTTGATGAATACGGTGGAACGCTTGGGATCATTACACATGAAGACATTATCGAAGCGATGATCGGTCAGGAAATTGCCGATGAAAATGATGATGAAGAAGAATCGTGGATTGATGAACTGACTGAAAGAACGATCGTCTGCCACGGAAAGCTTAACATCCATCGTCTAAATGAAGTTTTTTCAACTAAAATCCCTGAAGAGCAGGACGTACTTGCAGGATTTGTGCTAAAGGAAATCGGTCATCTTCCTGAAGAAGGCGATGAATTCGATTTCCAGCACCTGCGCTTTACCGTACTTGAAATGGAAAAAAATAAAATCACAAAAGTTCGCATCGAAAAACGCGTCATTGACGGCGTTGCGGATGATAAAGATATCGACACCGAAAGCTGATGGCATATGCCATCAGCTTTTTTCTGTATTTAAAAGCAATTTCTATAGTAATGTACGCGAAGTATTACCGGAATACTTATTTTTTTTTTATAAAATTCCCAGTGCAGCGAAGCGTAAGGCGGCGACTCCAGCAGGAGAAGTCGGACAGGTGAGACCCCGCAAAGCGAAGCTTGAGGAGGCTCACCGCCGGCCCTGCGGAAAGCGTCCGCCTGAAGCGCAGCGAAACGGTTAAAGAAGATTAATACTTTCTCATATAATTTATCTTTCGTTCATCGAATAGATTTGAAAATTCACACATTAGATCTTGACTAATACCAAGTGATGTTATAGGATTAGCGTATTAAAGTGAATAGCTCTTATCGAGAGTGGTGGAGGGATATGGCCCTGTGAAGCCCGGCAACCGCTGACTTTGTCAGAAAGGTGCTACATCCATCAGGCATTGCCTGAAAGATAAGACAGGAGTTCTGAGGTTTCTTCTTCTGTCTGTCGCAGAGGGAGTTTTTTTATTTTATGAACAGGACAAGGAGAGTGGATCAGGATGAAATACGGTTTCTGGCTTCCGATTTTTGGCGGGTGGCTACGCAATGTTGAAGATGAGAACATGCCACCGACATTTGATTATGCGAAAAAGGTGATTCAGTCAGCAGAGATGTGGGGTTACGATACAACACTGATTGCTGAATTGTACCTGAACGATATAAAAGGACCAGAGCGGGATTCAATTGAAGCCTGGTCGACTGCAGCGGCACTTGCAGCCGTTACTGAAAAGATTGAAATCATGACAGCTATCCGCCCTGGGTTTCATAATCCGGCAGTTGCTGCAAAAATGGCTTCGAATATCGACCACATTTCAAACGGCCGGTTCACACTGAATGTTGTATCTGCCTGGTGGGCTGAGGAAGCGAAGCAGTATGGCGGTGCTTTTACAGAACATGATGAGCGTTATGAGCGTACAGATGAGTTCCTGACAATTTTAAAAGGGCTCTGGACAGAAGATACGTTCAGCTTTAAAGGGAAATATTATGATATTGAAAATACAAAACTTGAGCCTAAACCGGTTCAGCGTCCAAATCCAATTCTTTATGCAGGCGGTGAAAGCCCGCGCGGCAAGCAGTCGATTGTTGAAAACTGCGACTCTTACGTGATGCATGGCGGCACAGTTGAAGAAATTGAAACAAAGATTACGGATATGAAAACAAGACGTGCTGAAGCTGGGAAAGATCCATTTGGTTCGTTCGGCATGGCTGCATTTATTGTCTGTCGCGATACGGAAGAGGAAGTGCAGGCTGAGCTTGAACGGATTACAGATGTAAAAGATGTGAGCGGGTATGCCGGGTACAATGATTTCGTCAGTAAGTCACAGCTTGAGCAGCAAGTGAAGCTGATGGATTACTCAGTATCAAACCGCGGACTCAGACCGAACCTGATCGGAACGCCTGAACAGATTGCCGATCGAATTATTGAATTTGAAAATGCAGGTCTTGATCTTTTATTGCTTCAATTCTCACCTCAGCTTGAAGAGATGAAGCGTTTTTCTGAAAAAGTAATGCCACTGGTTGAGCAAAAGAGAAAGATTCAGCAGGAAATCAACATTTAGGGGGAAAACAGCATGAGTAAAGCGTATATTTTGCATGAAAATGATGAGTGGACGGTTCATTTGACGAAAAGACTTGATGAGCTTGAGGTACCTTATGAAGTGTGGCATCTTGATGAAGGCATTGTTGATTTAACAAAAGAGCCGCCGGAAGGTATTTTTTACAGCAGAATGAGTGCATCATCACATACGCGTGGACACCGATTCGCGCCGGAATTAACAGAATCAGTACTTGCATGGCTAGAGCAGCACGGCAGAACCGTCCTGAACGGCTCACGTGCGCTGCGCCTTGAAGTGAGCAAGGTCAATCAGTACACAGCCCTTCAGCAAAATGGAATCAAAACACCTGATACGATCGCAGCGGTTGGACGAAAGCAGATTATTGAAGCGGCTGAAAAGCTCGATAAGCCTTCATTTATTACAAAACATAACCGCGCAGGTAAAGGGCTTGGCGTACAGCTATTCCATTCAATTGATGCGCTGAAGCAGTATGTAAATGGTGATGACTTTGAACTGCCGGTGGACGGAATTACGCTGATTCAGGAATACATTGAGTCACCGGAATCTTATATTACACGCTGTGAATTTGTAGGCGGTAAGTTTGTATATGCGGTCCGTGTAGATACGTCTGAGGGCTTTGAACTGTGCCCGGCAGATGCGTGCCAGATTGATGATCTGTTCTGCCCGGTTGGTGAAGAGGTGGAAGAGAAGCCTAAATTCCAGGTAGTAAAAGATTTTAATGAACCGTTATTAATCACGCAGCTTGAGTATTTCCTCGCAAAAAATGATATTGCGGTAGCTGGAATTGAGTTCATCAAAGACGCTGACGGTGAAATTTATGTGTATGACATTAATACAAACACAAATTACAATGCGGATGCTGAAGCAGCGCACGGTACATTCGGAATGCTTGAACTTGCGAAGTTTCTGAAGAAGAAGCTTGAGCGTGAGTATTCGGTTGTGGAAGCTTAACTTTATAAGTTAAAAAAGCTGGGACATCTTTGTTCCAGCTTTTTTAATCGTTACGCTGCACTAGAGTATTATTGTATATTCTATTAAATATCAATCACGCAAAAACTTTAAAATTTCTGCGTTCAGCTTTTCAGTCTCTTCAAATACAAGTCCATGTCCGCTTTCTTCAAATTTAACAAGCTCTGCATGTTGAAGGTGAGACTGCAGATATTCAGAAAAATCGATTGGGCAGATCTCATCGTTTACACCGTGAAGCAGCAAGACTGGCACTGTTACATGCTCAAGGTCACCACGGCCATCTTCATCTCTGAGGGCTTCAGCGGAATGGATCGTCCCGTGTGCAGAGGCCTGTAGACCGAGTGTGCCAAACCAGTGTCTGAACGCTTCTGCAGGCTCCTGATGGAAGAACATATTACCAAATTCTTCTAAGAAAGCCGGACGGTCTTTTTGAATACTTTCAATCATCCCATCGATTTCTTTGGCTTCAATCCCATAAGGAAAATCATCTGTTTTTGTGAATCTCGGTGCAGCGGGTGCAAGCAGCATCAGCTTGGAAACGCCGTGCTGCTGATGACGCGCCATATATCTGAGTGCGATCGGCCCACCCATTGAAAACCCCGCAAGTGTTGCGTTTTCCAATCCTAAGTGATCAATAACTGCTTTTACGTCATCCGCTTTCCGATTATAATCATAACCGCTCCACGGCTTATCAGATTGTCCGTAGCCTCTAAGGTCAATCCCGATAAAACGGTAGCCAAGGTTTACGATTTCATTGATCTGATATTCAAACATACGGTGATTAACCGGCCATCCATGAATAAAAATAACCGGCTGTCCCTCGCCGATATCCTCTACAAATAGTGATACACCTTTTTCAACTTCAATTCGATGTGACATCCAAAAACCTCCTGAGATTAGAATAATAGTTGTATACCCGAAACTTTTAGATGTACACCAATCATTTACAGTTGTTAAATCAAAATAATTTGATTTAATCATTGACATATTTAAATATCGGGAATATGATTTAAATATCAAATAAATTTGATGTAGAGGAGAGAATGTAATGACATCTCAAACAATTGCAGCGAATGAAGAAACGTTTATCAAATATGAGAAGAAATTTAAGGCGCTTGCTGACCGTAAAAGGCTGGAGATTTTGCATCTGATTCAGCAGCATCAGTCGCTTTGTGTCTGTGATCTGGCAGAGCATATTGATATGCCCCAATCCAAATTGTCCTACCATCTAAAACAGCTGCTGGATGCAGGATTTTTAAAGGTAGAAAAGAAGGGTACATGGAATTATTATTCGATTGAAGATGAAGGTATCAATGAAGTGTTATCGCGTGAACTATGCTGTCTATTCAGAAATGATGATAGCTGCTGAAAAGACTTCCCGGAGTATACCTGAAGTCTGAATAATAAATCAAAAAAATTTGATCAATAAATCAAAAAAATTTGATATAAGGAGTGAGCCAATTGTTAACCTCATTTTTATGGATTGCACTTGAACTTACAGTGTTGTTTGTCATCATCTCATTTGTTTTATCTTTACTGCAGTCAGTCATCCCTTATGAAAAGGTGGAACATTATCTGAGAACGCGCTCAAAATGGAAAGCTGGATTGTTTGCCATTGTGTTTGCATTTATCACACCGTTTTGTTCGTGTTCAACGATTCCGGTAGTAGTCAATATGCTGCGCAATAAAGTCCCGTTCGGACTCACAATGGTATTTTTATTTTCATCACCACTTCTGGACCCGACTATTCTGACAGTGATGGGGGTCATTCTCGGTTGGCAGACAACAGCTATTTATACGGTTGTCACCACTGTTTTTTCACTGATTTTAGGGTTCACGCTGGAGAGACTGGGATTTGAAAAGTACGTAAAGCCTGTCATGGTGGAAGGGTATCAGTCGGGACAGAAAAAGTGGGACGTGAAGCGGGCTTTGCAGGAGACCGTTCAGATGATGAAATCAGTATTTCCATTTTTACTCATTGGAGCAGCCATTGGCGCCGGGATCCTTGGGCTAGTACCTGCTTCATTCATTGCTGAAAACTTTGGGCATCAGGCGTGGTGGCTGATCCCGCTTGCGGCACTTCTCGGAATTCCTTTATACATCAGGCTATCAAGTATGATTCCAATCTCTCAGGTGTTACTGATGAAAGGAATGGCACTTGGTCCAATTATGGCGCTATTGATCAGTTCAGCAGGAGCTAGTCTGCCGGAAGTTGTGCTTTTAAAATCCATTTTCAGTATCCAGCTGGTTGCTGTATTTGTTTTGTCAGTGTTGACTATGGCTTCTATCTCAGGCTTTATTTTTTATCTATTTTAAAGGAGGTGACGCATTATGTTTAAAAAAATGATTTCGATTTTAAAACCGGTTAAAAAAGAAGATTGTTGTAATGTGAAAATTGTTGAGATAAAAGAAGAAAAGTGCTGTTGAAAATAAAAACATCCGGAACAAATGCTGTTCCGGATGCGATCTTTACATAATCTGTTCAGGTCCGCCGGTCATCACAATGCCCCGGCCTTCAGGAGTATCCTGAACATCAAGCGTTAATTCTTCTGCGACGAATAAAATCTGCGGATCAATCGCTACTTTAATGCCATTAATCGTCTGAATCACATCATTTTCCTCCGGTACATCGAATGACAGGCCGATTTCAGGACTGCCTTCTCCCTGTCCCGCAAAATAAACGCGGATGTTTTCAGATTCATATTGGTGAAATAGCGTTTTGAAAGCTTCTTTTGCTTCATCTGTAATAATCATGTTTGTCTTCCTTTCTCACATAAGCTTATACATTTATGATGTGTGAAAAGGGAGAGAAACGCAAGTATGATGCTGTTCAGCTGGCAGTATTTACCGTATTATTTGCCTGTTTCAGCAAACTCTTTAATTCTTGACCCAATCTCATCACGAACGCGCTGGAAGAACGCCCATTTTTCTTCGTCAGTGCCTTCCGCTTTTGCCGGGTCATCAAAGCCCCAGTGCTCGCGCTTTACGTGCGGTGGTGTAACAGGGCAGTGGTCTGCAGCATGTCCGCATAGTGTTACGACTAGATCAGCGTTATTCAGAATGTCAGGATCAATTGTGTCGGACGTTTGATTTGAAATATCGATACCTGCTTCGTTCATTGCTTTTACTGCATTTGGATTGAGTCCGTGTGCTTCAAGACCTGCACTCAGTACATTCCACTCGTCGCTTAAATATTGCTTGCCCCAGCCTTCAGCCATCTGACTTCTGCAAGAGTTACCTGTGCATAGGAAATATAATGTTTTTTTAGACATGAGAAACACTCCTTGAAATTAGTTTGGTTTAAGAACCGCTGAGTGTTTCAGTGGAGGGCTTCGATTTCCGCGGCCGCGCGGTGGGTCAGGCTTCGCCTGTGGGGTCTCACCTGTCGCTTCTATACCACAGGAGTCTTCGCCCTCCACTCCAACACTCAGCTAGGTGTTGCTTCATTAGTTTGATATAAAGGGTTGTACAAAGTCACGACTCTATTTAATTTAAAGCTCCTGAGTAAAAAAGTATTACTCAGCTGCCCCTCGTAGTGGAGGACGGAGACTCCCGCCCCAGGAAGGGACAGGTGAGACCAAGCATGGCGAAGCCTGCGGGCTCAGCGCCCGGGGGCAGGAAAGCGCAGTCCTCCACGGAGAGGGGCAGCGTTATTAAAGGAATATATACTTACAAAATAATCAGCAGCCACAGATACAATCCGAACAGTGTAATAAACAGTGTAGGAATTGTCAGGATAATTCCTACTTTAAAATAGTAGCCCCAGCTGATATTGAAGCCTTTTTTGCTCAGTACATGCAGCCATAATAGCGTAGCGAGTGAGCCGATTGGTGTGATTTTCGGACCAAGGTCAGAACCGATCACGTTTGCATAAATTAATGCTTCACGTACGGCGCCGGTTGTTGCTGTTTCCTGTATTGCGAGTGCATCGATCATCACGGTTGGCATGTTATTCATAATCGAAGACAGGAATGCAGCGATGAATCCCATACCCATCGTTGCCGCAAGCAGACCGTGATCAGCTGTTGCATCAAGTACGTCAGCGAGCAGGCTCGTCAGACCGACGTTTCGGAGACCGTAAACGACGACATACATACCGATTGAGAAAAATACAATCGCCCATGGTGCATCTTTCACGACAGTTGCCGTGTTGACAGCAGGACTTCTTCTTGCAATCAGCAGGAAGATGATCGCGATTATACCGGCAATGATTGATACCGGAATTTCAGCAAATTCACTTGTAAAGTAACCAACTAACAGAATTGCGAGTACGCCCCATGACAGTCGGAACATTTTCGGGTCCTTGAGTGCTTCCTGAGGTTTCCGAAGCTGCGATAAATCATAATTTTCCGGAATGCTTTTGCGGAAAAACAGCCAGAGCACTAAAATACTTGCCCCGATACTAAAAAAGTTTGGAATGATCATCCGGCTTGCGTATTCTGCAAAGCCAATGCCAAATACGTCGGCAGATACTATGTTCACCAGGTTACTGACAATCAGCGGAAGGGAAGCTGTATCAGCAATGAAACCGCTGGCCATAATGAATGGTAAAATCATCGCTTCTTTAAAGTTCAGGTTTCGCACCATTGCGAGTACAATTGGCGTTAAAATCAGTGCAGCGCCGTCATTTGCGAAAAATGCAGCAACAAGCGCTCCGAGTAATGTGACGTAGATAAACATTCTGATCCCGCTGCCTTTAGCAAAGCGCGCCATATGCAGTGCAGACCATTCAAAAAATCCAATCTCATCTAGAATTAATGAAATAATGATGAGTGCAACAAATGTCAGTGTGGCATTCCACACGATCGCTGTCACATCAGCAACATCCTGCATGGACACAACGCCAAGTATCAGTGCAATGACTGCACCACCCATGGCAGAGTAGCCAATGCCAAGACCTTTAGGCTGCCAGATGACAAGTGTTAATGTAATAAGAAAAATCAGTATTGCTAAAAAAACATCCATGACGAGACTCCTTTAAGTTTAGTTACAGGAAACACGTTTTCCCTGCTCTATCAGCTGTTTGAGATGGTGATCCTGCGCAGGCAGCTGTTCTAAGATGCTTCGGATCATGTCGTAGCCCTCAAAGGAATCATTCAGCGAATACACAATCCATTGTCCTTTTCGCTGCTCCTTGATCATGCCAATGTCCTTCATTTTCCGGACATGCTGGCTGACAGAAGGCTGACTCATCTGAAAAATTTCGACGAATTCACATACGCAGCAGTCATGATCTGCGAGAATACGCAGCATTGTCAAACGCGTTTTATCACCCATCAGCTTTAAAGCGGCTGAAGCTTTTTCAATTGAAATGGCTTCCTTTGCGAGCATGGCTCACACCTCCATTTAATTCATCCGCTGATTAGTATATAGGCATATGCTTATATACGCAATATGTTTATCTTAATTTAATTGTAAATTTTATATGACAAGGGCAGAGGGGGAAATGTTGTGGTTTTTGCCGGAATTGTATCAATTCGCTGCTGGAATATTGCGATACACCAGGGAAGATGTACCTTCGCAGCTGAACTTGTACCAATCCGTCCAAAAGATGTTCAGATCCGCCCGCACCGTGTGTATCATAGACCCCTCTTTATGCCCTTAAGAAACATGACAGCGTTTTAGATAGAGCTTTCCGGGAAAATATGAGATAGTAAACAAAACCGGCATGAAAGGGAGATGGATGATGGAAGGATTCCCGTTATTCAGCACATCGCTGATCTTAACAGTTGTTACAATTGCAGTCGTTACGGCAGGCATTTTATATATCAGCTCAAGAGCAAAAAAGTAGGAGGACTACATGACACAAATCGGATTTATCGGTTGCGGGAAAATGGCTCAGGCAATGATCGGCGGCATGATCCGCTCTAAAACAGTGAAAGCCTCATCCATTATTGCAAGCGCAACAACAAAAGACACAAGAGTAAAAGTATCAGACCAATTTGGGATTGAGGTAACCGGGGATAACGCAAAAGTAGCCAAAGAAGCAGATCTTTTATTTCTCGGCATTGTTCCTGGACTTCATAAGCAGATCCTAGAAGAAATCAACTCACATTTGTCAGCAGATACAGTGATCATCACAATCGCAGCAGGACTGACGACCGCTGATATCTCTGCATTTGCCGGCAAAAAGCTGAAGGTCATCAGAACAATGCCAAATACACCTTCACTTGCAGGAGAAGGGATGTCAGCAATCAGCGTGAATGATGAAGTCACTGAAGAAGAGCTTGAGACAGTGCTTAAATTGTTCCGTTCATTCGGCAAAACAGAAGTAATTTCAGAGGATCTGATGGACAGCATCCCTGCAATCAGCGGTTCATCACCGGCCTACGTCTACATGATGATCGAAGCCATGGCAGACGGCGGCGTCCGTCAGGGGCTAAAGCGTGACCAGGCCTACAGACTCGCAGCCCAGGCAGTACTCGGCGCAGCGAAAATGGTCCTGGATACCGGTAAGCATCCGGGTGAACTAAAAGACCAGGTGACATCCCCCGGCGGCGCGACCATTGCAGCAACAGAAGCCCTTGAAAAGCACCGCTTTAGAGGCGCAATCCTAGAAGCCATGGAAAGCTGCACCACAACCGTAAAAGAACTAGGCAATAAAAAATAAGCAGCGCCGCGGCGCTGCTTATTTTTGTGTCAAAACTACATATAAACTCACATAACAATCTGGTTTTTACTCTCTAAATTAGAAGAAAGAGAAGCTTGATTCCTACCATCCAGCTGGTGATTGGAGGTCAGTACGGAGACTCCTGTGGCAGGAAGGGACAGGTGAGACAAAGCATGGCGAAGTCTGCTGGCTCACCGCCCGGCCACGGAAAGCGCAGTCCTGCCCGGAAATCCCCAGCGGTTTTTGAAGAGTAAACTATGCGTTTACCTTCTCACTCCACTCCTCAACATTCCACGTACGCGTCGCCCAATCCTCATAAAAATCAGGCTCGTGGCACACAAGCACAATCGTTCCATTATAAGCCTTCAACGCACGCTTCAGCTCTTCCTTCGCCGTCACATCTAAATGATTCGTCGGCTCATCAAACAGCAGCCAGTTACTCTCATGCATCATCAGCTTACACAGACGAACCTTCGCCTGCTCACCACCTGACAGCTGATTCATCTGGCGTGAAATATGCTCATTCTTCAGTCCGCATCGTGCAAGCGCCGCGCGCACCTGATGCTGGTCCATGCCAGGGAACTCGCTCCATACATCCTCAATCGGCGTAATCGCTTTTGGCTTCATTTCCTGTTCGAAATAAGAAGGGTACAGGAAATCACCATGAATCACTTTTCCGCCTAAAGGATCAAGTTTACCCATAATCGTTTTTAAAAGCGTTGATTTACCAACACCATTACAGCCGACAACAGCGATTTTCTCACCGCGCTCAATTTCAAGCGTCATCTTCGGCAAAAGTGGCTCGACATAACCAATTTCAAGGTCCTCAGCTTCAATGACATATCGGCTGCTGCCGCGGGATTCCTTGAATTCAAATGTCGGTTTTGCAGCTGTTTCCGGACGGTCGATCCGCTCGATTCTGTCCAGCTGCTTCTGACGGCTTTTTGCACGGCCGGTTGTTGAATAACGCGCTTTATTTTTTGCAATAAAGTCTTCCTGCTTTTTAATGAACTCCTGTTGCTTTTCATACGCCTGCAGGTGCTGATTTTTATGCAGCTCAGCAAGCTCAATAAATTTATCATAGCTTGCCGTATAGCGGTTCATACGGGCAAACTCAAGGTGCAGGATAATGTCCACTGTGTCATTCATAAAGTTTGTATCGTGAGAGATCAGCAGGAATGCATGCGGATAATCCTTCAGATACATTGACAGCCAGCGGATATGCTCGACATCAAGGTAGTTGGTCGGCTCATCCAGCAGTAATACTTTTGGCTTTTCAAGTAACAGCTTTGCCAGTAGCACCTTTGTACGCTGACCGCCGCTCAGTGCAGACACGTCCCGGTCAAGCCCGATTGCATCAAGCCCGAGTCCACGTGCGACTTCCTCAATTTTAATATCAAGCGTGTAGAAGTCACCTGCATCCAGCGCATCCTGGATCTCAGCCATTTCCTCTAAAAGTGTTTCGAGTTCTTCAGGTGTGGCATCTGCCATTTTACCTGTGATTTCATTTAACTCTTCTTCCTTTTTAAATAGAGGAAGGTAGGCATCACCAAGTGTTTCGCGCATCGTACGGCCCGGTGTCAGCTGTGTATGCTGATCGAGGTAACCGTAATGCGTGCCGGGCAGCCAGTCCACTTTTCCTTCATCGTGAATAAGTTCACCCGTTAATATATTCATCAGCGTTGATTTACCAACGCCATTTGCACCGACAAGTCCAATATGTTCACCGGCTAATAACCGGAAAGAAACGTCTTTAAAAAGCGTGCGGTCGCCAAACGAATGGGACAGCTTACTTACAGTTAGTACACTCATGTTCGTCCTCCAAAATCAAAGTCTTCCTACATCATAATGGATGTAACCTATTCCTGCCACCATAAAAACCTTCGGAAGCTGTAAAGTTGCGTATGCAACTAAATAGGTTTATACTAATCAGCAGTGAAATAGAAAAGAGATGATATTGATGAAACACGCACATACTGCCGGGCGCTGGCTGTCAACGGTGCACCGGTATAGCTATATATTTTTAAGTAAGACCTTTGCTGAATACGGAATCGGGCAGGGGCAGATAAAATTTTTAATGATGCTTTTTGAACAGGATGGGCTGACGCAGGAGTATATGGCGAATGAATTAAATATTGATAAGGCGACTGTGGCACGTGCTGTCCGTAAGCTTGAGACAGAAGGCTACGTGAAAAGGCAGCCGCATGAATCTGATAGAAGATCGAATTATATTTATCTGACTGAAAAAGCAAAGGATATCGAATCATTTGTGAAAAAGGAAATGACGTACTGGACTGAAACATTAACAGCAGGCTTTACAGATGAAGAGCAGAAGCAGGCAATTGAACTGCTGAAGCGGATGGCCGGCAATGCAGTCCGTGAAGTCGAAGGAAGGGAAGAGGTGACACGGGATGAAGCAGCAGAGTGAAAGACTTGGAACTGAAAAAATTCCATCATTAATGGTACGGTTTTCTGTTCCGGCATTTATCGGAATGTTTGTGATGGCGTTTTATAATATTGCAGATACATTCTTTATTGCACGAGGAATCGGTACAGTCGGGGTTGCGGCGCTATCAATCGCATTTCCGCTTCAATTGATTATTACAGCATTTGCTGCAGCGATCGGGATTGGTGGTGCGTCCATTATTTCGAGACGCCTCGGTGAGAACAGACTAGATGAAGCGAATAAAATTTTCGGAAATGTAATCTGGCTTGTCGGGTTCCTGAGCGTTCTGATGGTTGTTGCGGCGCTCGTATTTTTAGAGCCGATTCTGGTGACATTCGGTGCGACTGAAGAGATCCTTCCTTATGCAGCAGAGTACCTGTCGATTATTTTGTACGGCGCAATCTTCCAGGCATTTGCAATGTCGATGAATAACGTCGTGCGTTCTGAAGGGAATGCGAAGATGGCGATGCTGACGATGGTGATCTCAGCAGGCTTGAATATTATCCTTGACCCGATCTTTATTTTCACACTCGATATGGGTATGGCTGGAGCGGCGATTGCGACAGTGATTTCTCAGGCTGTTGGTGCGATCTGGTTATTCTTATATTTCCGTGCCGGAAAAAGTTCGCTTGAATTCAAATGGATCGGTCTGCTGCCTGATTGGCGTGTCGTACGCGAAATCACGCAGATCGGCTCTGCTACATTTGTACGGCAGACTGCAGGAAGTCTGATGTTTATTGCTGTGAACTGGATGCTTGTCATTTACGGCGGTGAATCTGCAGTTGCGATTTTTGGGATTATTAACCGGATCATGATGTTTGCGATTATGCCGATGTTTGGAATCGTTCAGGGAATGCAGCCAATCATTGGGTATAATTTCGGTGCGAAGCTGCACCATCGTGTAAGTGAAACACTTAAGCTCGGAATTGGAACCTCAACTGTAATGGCAATTGGAGTGTGGGCAGTGACGATGCTGTTCCCGGGAGCGATGATGTCCGTCTTTTCAACGGATCCTGCAGTCATTGCAGGTGGAGAGGAAGCGATGCGCTTTATCTTCCTGGTCGTACCGATTATTGGATTCCAGATGGTCACAGGCGGGTTGTATCAGGCGCTTGGAAAAGCAAAAATTTCATTTATCCTATCGATGGCAAGACAGCTCATTTTCCTCATCCCGCTTGTATTAATTTTACCAGGCTTCCTTGGTTTAACGGGTGTCTGGCTGGCGTTCCCGATTGCTGATGGACTGGCTTTCCTGCTGTCGCTGTTCTTTGTGTGGAGAGACCGCAGAAGCCTATTTCAAAAGACACCTGCACCAAAACTGAGGCAGGCAGAAGCACACAGTTAATTTAAAACCCCCTCAGCTGCTGAGGGGGTTTTTAGCTTAATCATAATCGCGTCTGAATAGTACTTCTTTCGGTACCTCTGTTCCACGGGCGCCGCGGACATCAGTTTCACCGGTTTCTTTCGGATAGAAAATAATAAAGCTTTCAGGGTTTGCAACCGCAAGCCGTCCAGGAAGCTGTTCAAGCTGCGGATGCCAGGCGATGGTTCCTTTTCTGGCGCTCATGACAATCACGAGATCATTTTTACGAAGCGACTCAACAGGCTTTTGATAAAGCTCCTGCCAGGAAGAGAGTCTGTGGACCACTGTTGTCACGTTAGGCTTTATACCCGCGAGTATTTTTTCATAAGGCGCAGTCTGATCACGGATGACCAGCACTTCGAGCAGCGTATTTAATTGTGCAGCCATGCCTTTAACAATTTTGAGTGCATCAGTAAAGCCTGGCTTATGGTCAGAACCACTTGGAACGAGCAGTATAATCCTGTCTGTTGTATTCAGCGGATGGCCAAGCTTCACAATCATTGCCCGTTCATTCGTGTGATCTAAAAAGTTGTCAATGACACTGCCGAAAAGCTTCGTTTTAGTGGATTTCTGTCCGTTCCAGCCGGCTATAATCGTTGTGATCCGTTCTTCTGCAACAGCGCGTTCAATTCCCCGTCCTGCATTCCGGTCCACCTTAATCAGAGACCTGGCCGGGATCTCAGCGCTTGCAGCATGTGCGATTGCCTGTGTCAGCATTTTCTCAGCGCTTGCGACTGCATTTTCAACGGATTTCACATCACGCTGTACGACACTGAGCGGATAGATTGGTTCCGCTGAAGCTTTTGCCCGCCTGACGACAAAGCTTAAGTCGAGTAAGGTCTCTGTCGTCTTCGGATTGGCAACGGGAATGAGAATTCTCTCGGGACGCTCATCGTTCAGTTGAGGTGCTTCTAACGTTTCACTTTCTGCAAGCTTACGACCGAATTTTTCAGTGAGATAAGGTCCTGTGATACAGGTGAGCAGAATCATCACAATGACTGCATTGACAGTAGCGACATCAAGGAGTCCGATCTCAAAGCCGACAAGTGTAGCGGCAAGTGTAGCAGCAGCCTGTGGTGTTGTCAGACCGATGATTACGAAGTTTTCGAGTTTGTTATAATGATAGATTTTACTCGTCACCATACTTGCAATAGATTTACCAATCAGCACAGATCCAAGCACCACGCCGAGCATAATCCATGCATCCAGGCTTGAAAACAGTACGGATAAATCCATCAGCATGCCGACTGACAGCAGGAAAAACGGGATAAACAGTGCATTCCCGGTGAATCGGATTCTGTTCATTAAAGTGCCGTGGTCGTAAATATAGCGGTTCAGTGCAAGGCCGGCGAGGAAAGCACCGATAATTGGTTCAAGTCCTGCCAAAAGTGCCAGTGCACCTGCAATGAACATCACTGCCAGAACGAAATTAAACTCCATCTGGCCGTCATTGTTTGAATTTCTGAAAAACCATTTAGCTGTAAGGGGCGCTCCAACGAGTACAACGAGTCCGAATATAATCGTAGACACCACCAGTTGGAACCAAAAAGCCGCACTGGTATCTCCACCGGCAAGCCCGACGACTGCAGCAAGGACCAGCATAGCAAATGTATCAGTCAGCAATGTTCCGCCAATCGCAGTCGTAACAGCTTTATTCTTGGCAATGCCAAGCCTTGAAGCGATCGGATAGGCGAGCAGCGTATGGGACCCGACAATTGATCCGAGTAAAATGGCTGCGCTGAAAGAAAAGCCAAGGTAATAAGCGAGTGCAGTTCCGAGTAATAAAGGAATAAAAAATGATAGCAGTCCGAAATTTATACTTCTGGAGCGGTATTTTTTAAAACCGTCAATATCAAGCTCCAGTCCTGCAATAAAGATAATAAATAACAGCCCGACCGTACCCAACAGCTGTATCGTCTCTCCGCGTTCGAGCAGACCGAGTCCATTAGGTCCGATGATCACACCGGCAATAATCGGTCCGATAATGCCCGGGATCCGGAGCTTACTCATCAGAAATGGTGAAATAAGAAAAATCATCACAGCCAGTCCAAATACGAGAACCGGCTCCTGTAATGGAAGAGTCATGGATCAACCTGCTTTCCTTGAACTTGTATAGTCAGATTATATACGAAACCTGATTCCGGGGAAACAAATAGCCGATTGCCTGCCCGGGCAACCGGCTATTCACACTTACTCCTCAAGTTTTCTGAGCTCGGACAGCTCATCCTCGATCAGCGTCAGTCTTTTCTGAGCGGATGCGCCATCACGACCGACAGATTCAAGTTTCTCAAGGTCATCCTGTGCCCTAATATACTCCATCTTTAACTCAGCAATTCTATTTTGAATCTCACTTTGTGTCATCGTCATCCCTCCATTTCTCTATTTTAACAAATTTACAATTCCCCCGACAAAACTTAATACAATTGCGCTTACGTTACAGAGAAGAAGGGTAAAGATTAGAGTATTTTCAGAAAATTTAGAGGAATCCTGTATATAATTGTTGAAAGAAAGATATTGTACAGTTTTTTTATTATTTAGCTGTGTTAAACACCATTGTTGTATCTGCACAGCTGGTGATTGTAGTGGAAGGGGGGGCGACTCCAGCAGGAGAAGCCGGACAGGTGAGACCCCGCAGACGCGAAGCGCCCGGGAGGCTCACCGCCCGGCCGCGTAAAGCGTCCCCCTGAAGCGGAAATCAGCAGCCAGCTTTAAAAAGTTATTATAAAAAGGGGGACAGGTAAATGTTCAAGCCATATCAGTCTGAAAGAAATTTTGATGAAATGCTTGAAAAAGACGGCTCAGTCAGGCCGCACTATCAGGATTTTCACAAAGTCATGGACCAGTTCAGTGAAGCTGAGCTGAGAGAAAAGCACGAAACAGCTCAGCTCAGCTTTTTAAGACAGGGCATTACATTTACTGTTTATAACGACAATATTGGAACAGAACGCACAATGCCTTTTGACTTTATTCCGATCATCATGCCTCCAGAGACCTGGACGATGATTGAAAAAGGTATGAGGCAGCGTGTTGAAGCGCTCAATCGTTTTCTCGATGATGTCTATCATGAGGCAGCGATCGTTAAAGACGGTGTGATCCCGAGAGAATTTGTCGAACAGAACCCCTATTATCTGAAGAAACAGGTGACAGGTATCGATGTGCCGCTTAAAAATCACATCTTTCTTGCAGGAATCGATCTGATTCGTGATCAGGAAGGTACATACCGCGTGCTTGAAGATAACCTGCGAAACCCTTCAGGTATGTCCTATGTTTATCAAAACCGCTATGTTATGCGTCAGGTGTATCCTGAATTCTTTAACCGTCACAGCATTCATTCACTTGAGCATCAGCTGTCCCATATGCATGATGCAGTACTCGATCACTGCCCGATCAATTGTCTTGCTGAGCCGAGGGCGGTTCTGCTGACGCCTGGGATGTACAATTCGGCTTACTATGACCACGTCTTCCTCGCCCAGCAAATGGGCATTGAGCTTGTTGAAGGCCGTGATCTTCATGTTAGGGACAACATCGTCTACGTTAAGACGATCCGCGGCATGCAGCGCGTTGATATCATTTACCGCCGCATTGACGATGATTTTCTTGATCCGCAGGTATTTAATAAAGATTCAGCACTCGGTGTACCAGGGTTAATGAGTGCATATAAAAAAGGAAACGTATCAATTTTGAACGGGGTTGGTAACGGTGTGGCGGATGACAAGGCGATGTATGCATTTGTCCCTGAAATGATCCGCTACTATCTAAATGAAGATCCGATTATCCCGAATGTGGATACCTATTTTATGAGAAACATAGAACAGCGTAAATGGGCGCTGGAAAATCTTGATCAGCTCGTTGTGAAAAACGTTGGCGCTTCAGGCGGCTACGATATGCTGATCGGACCGCATGCAACAAATGAAGAGATTGACCGCTTTAAAAAGAAGATTGAAGAGGAACCGCATCAGTATATTGCCCAGCCGACCATTCAGCTGTCAAGGGCACCTGCTTTCCAGGACGGACGTTTTTATCCGTGCCATGTAGATCTCCGGGTATTTGTGATGAGAGGAAAGAAAACGCATGTGCTGCCGGGCGGACTATCAAGAGTTGCGCTGAAGGAAGGCTCACTTGTCGTGAATTCATCACAGGGTGGCGGCGGAAAAGATACATGGGTGTTAAAAGGAGGCGAAAGCAATCATGCTGAGCAGAGTAGCTGATTCACTTTACTGGATGTCACGGAATATCGAACGAGCGGAAAATAATGCACGCGTACTCGGTGTACAGCTGATCCAGATGCTTGAAGCTTCATCTGAAGAGACGCTCGCACGCCATGACTGGGAGACCGTGCTTGAGATTTGTGGCTCAGTAGCGGATTTTAACAGGCTTTACCCGAAAATGAGTACGAGTCATATGATCGACTACCTGGCTTTTTCAGAAGCGAATCCGAATTCGATCTTGAGCTGTATTAAATTTGCGCGTGAAAACGCAAGAACAACCCGTGACATTATTCCAAACGATTTATTTGAAGTCTGGAATAACCTTTACCTCGAAATGACTGAGGTTAAAATTTCAGAAGGATCATTAAGGGATATCCAGCACTTTTTGAACAAGGTAAAAATCGCTGCGCTGACCTCACACGGAATTGTGGATTCCATGATGACGCGCGGTGTACCATACAGGTTTTTCAATATCGCAAAGTGGCTTGAACGCGGAGAGAAAACAGCCCGCATTCTCAATATTTTAAATGACCAGTCCGCTGCGGATCAGCAAAAAGCGGATGGAACAAATTATTACTACTGGCGATCTGCGCTGCAGCTGGTAAATGGATACGAGGAATATTTAAAAAAGTATCCGCCTAGAATGAATGAGAGGGATGTGCTGACATTCCTAATATCAGACTTTTCATTTCCTAGGGCAATTCAATACTGTATAGACCATATTAGAGAGTCGATTATTTCTCTCGAAGGTGGACGCGTTTCGCATTATTCCTGGAGAATGTATGCGGCGCTGGATTTGATCATTGATGAGTTTGACGAGCAGAAGATCAGATCATTAAAAGAAGAAGGAATCAGCGCTTTCCTGGATGATTTCCAGAATAAGTGTAATGATATCGGACGAATTTTTTCTGAGACTTATTATCTCGTCGAACCGTCAAAATCCTCTTGAAAGGGTAAGAATCAGGAGGAGAAACTCACAACACGAGGGAGCGGACGACCGATGAAGTACGAAATTACACATACAAACACATTTAACTATTCAACAACAGTGGATCAAAGCATGAATGAAATCAGATTGAAGCCGAGAACAGATGAATGTCAGCGATTGCTTGCATATCGCACTGAACTGACGCCGGCTGCACTGACTAAGGAGTACTCCGATATCTGGGGTAATAATGTTGAGTCCTTCTTCATTGCTGAAATGCATCAGTCACTTGAAGTGAAGACGATCTCAACGATCAGCATTCAACGCAGTCCGTTTATTGAACGGATTGATTATTCACCTGAAATGAAATCAATCTTTCATTCGAAAATCTTCAGACAGCAGTATTTACCGTTTTTGAATCAGACAATGTACACATTTGTTAATCAGGACCAGGTCAATAAAGTGATTAATGAAATTGGTAACACTGAGAACCCTGTCAGATTCTCACTGGACCTGATGAAATATGTGTATGATTTGTTCACTTATGATCCTCAGGCAACAGATGTAAATACAAAAGCAATAGAATCAATTGAAGGTTGCAAAGGGGTATGTCAGGATTATGCCCACGTGATGATCGGTCTGCTGAGAGCACACAACATTCCAGCCAGGTATATCAGCGGTTACCTCTATGTAGGAGAGGATTCCGCACTTGTCGGCGATGCGGCAACACATGCCTGGGTTGAAGTGATGGTGCCGGGTATTGGATGGGTTGGCCTTGATCCGACTAATAATGTAGAAGCACTCGAGAATCATATCAGAGTCGGCGTCGGCCGTGATTATGCTGACGTCAGCCCGCTGCAGGGTGTATACCGCGGCGGCGAGCAGGAGCTTGATGTAAAGGTCAGTGTAAAGCTGCTGGATCAATAAAATGCCTTATCTTGAAAGCTATGTGTTGCGCGCTTGACACATAGCTTTTTTAGATTCATCGAACACATCCCCACTGCCTGAATTGTTTAGAAATCGAGATAACTGTCGATATATTGGTAAAGGCGGTGGACAGGATGAGATCAAGAACCGCAGCAGTCATCGGCTCCCATACAGCAACCGGCGCTGAGCTGATAAAAGAGTTATGTTCACGCAAAATATATGATGAAGTTATTATTTTATCTGAATCTCATACATCATACACGCACGAAAAAATATCAGAACGGATCATTGATTTCAGATACATTGAAGCAGCCCACTTTGGCGTTGTGGATGACGTGTTCTGCTGCATTCAGCCCTCTGCAGATGACGACTGGTTCGATCCGCTAAAGCTTGCTTCAGCAGTGAAACACAGTAATGCTTCACAATATCTCGTTATATCTTCCATGGGTGCAGACGCCCGGTCAGTGCTGAGGCTTAACCGTCGTTATGGAAAATACGAGCAGCAGCTTCAAAGGCTTGCCTTTCCCTCTTTGCATATTTTCCGTCCTTCTATTTTATTGACAGATCCAGTTGAATACGGCGTGAAGGAATCAGTAGCCGAAAGAGCCATGACTTTTGCAGGCTGGGCAATGATCGGTCCGCTGAAAACGTATAAAGGCATCAGGGCATCCCAGCTTGCACTGGCAATGACTGAAAAAGCACTGGACGAGCGATTCCCGACGCTTGCAATCTATCAATCAGGTGAAATTGAAAATACAAAAAGAAGAGAAACAAAAGCTTAATTCTTCTTATCAGAAGTGATAACTGGTAAAGTATTAGGCATATCAGTTTGAACGTAAAGGTGGTGTCACGGAGTTGTTTAATTCTCTGTTATTTACGGCGATGCTTGTCGTCTTTTTAGGAATCCTTTCACAGTGGCTCTCATGGCGCATCCGGCTTCCTGCAATTGTTGTGATGTCAGTTGCCGGTATAATTGTAGGGCCAGTACTTGGATTTATTAACCCTGAACAGGAGTTTGGGGATTTATACGGTCCAATTATTTCAATGGCGGTTGCTATTATCTTATTTGAAGGAAGTCTTCAGCTGGATTTTCGGGAGATTCGTGATCTCGGAAAGCCTGTATTCAGAATCGTCACTTTCGGGGCATTTATCGCCTGGATTCTCGGTTCATTAACAGCGCATTACATAGCAGGATTGTCCTTGCCGGTTGCTTTCGTTATCGGTGGACTGTTTATCGTAACCGGACCAACCGTTATTTTACCGCTACTAAGACAGGCCAAGCTTAAACCCCGCCCTGCAAAAATATTGAAATGGGAAGGGATTATTGTTGATCCGCTTGGTGTCCTGCTTGCTTTATTTGCATTCCAGATTATCCTGTTCTTTGTCGATGAAGAAGTTACATTTACGAGCCTGCTGCTATTCTTTGGCGCTGCTGCATTTGCCACAGTACTCGGCTGGGTGCTTGGACGCGGGATGGGATGGATGTTTGAAAAGGGATATATTCCTGAATTTCTAAAGTCACCTGTTTTATTCGCAGTGGTACTGTTTTGTTTCAGTGTAGCAGATGAAGTCATGCATGAGACAGGCCTGCTGTCGGTTACAGCAATGGGGATGACAATGGCGAATATGCATATCTCTTCTATTGGGGATATGCGTCATTTTAAGGAAAATATATCAGTTCTTCTGATCTCAACGATTTTTATTATGCTGACGGCTTCTCTTCAGGTGGAAACGTTACTTGAGATCTTTAACCTGAGAATTATCGGTTACGTCGTTCTGATGCTACTAATCGTGAGACCGCTCTCCATTTGGCTTTCCACAATTGGAACTGATCTGTCCTGGCAGGAAAGAACGCTTGTCGGATGGATTGCACCACGTGGAATTGTCGCACTGACCGTTTCAGGCTATTTCGCATCCGTTCTGCTGGATACAGGCTTTGAGGATGCTGAAATCCTGACTGCACTGACATTTGCGCTCGTTTTCTCAACGGTTGTCGCACACGGCTTTTCAATTGGCTTGGTTGCGAAAAAGCTTAAGCTTGCCAATGATGAAGGGCCTGGTGTCATTGTGGTTGGCGGTAATGCATTTACAAGAGGCCTGACCCATACACTTCATGAAATGAAAGTGCCTGTGATTCTGGTAGATTCAACCTGGCGTAACCTTGCTCCTGCAAGACAAAGAGGGGTACCAACATTCCACGGAGAGCTTTTATCTGAACAGACTGAGTACAGACTGGATATGACACCTTATGAGTCGATTCTGGCTGCTACCTCACTGGATTCATACAATGCGCTCGTCTGCTCGACCTTTACACCGTCAATCGGACGTAAGCATCTATTCCAGGTATCCATGGAAAAAACCCATGATGCTGATCTCGCTGGACTGCGTCACACAGTTGGCGGAAGAGTGCTGTTCAATGAAAAAGCAACGCTGCAGGAACTGATTCGTCGCGTCGATAACGGCCATGTATTCAGACGTACGCAGATTACAGAGCAATATACGTATGATAAATATAAAGAAGAAATAAACGGGGATGACTTCCTGATTGGTGTTCTGAACAAGTCGGGTCACTTTGAACCTTTCGTTAAAGACTGGGAGGAAGTGATCAACCCTGGAGATACATTGATCAGGCTGACGGCTCAGACAAAAGAAGTCGAGAAGGTCAAACAGAAGCTAAATGGTGATAAGTAATAGGATCCGGAAGATGCAGTGATGCGTCTTCCGGATTTTTAAGTTTGGAGACGGGGTATAGTGAGGGGGGCGGGGCAAATGTCTGTGTTTTTGCTGGATTTGTAGCGGTTCTGCGTGGAATTGTCGTGGTTCTGCCTGGATTTGTATCGATACACCCGGCGAGATGTCGCTTTCCACCTCAACATTGTATCAATCTCCACGGAACGCCTGCACACAACCCCACCCTCTCAGATATGTTATACTCACTTACAGAATTCAACTCAAAAAAGGACGGATTTAACAATGAAGAAAACAGTTGTACTGGCTGAAAAGCCGTCAGTTGGCCGCGATATTGCACGCGTACTGAACTGTCATAAAAAAGGAAACGGTTATCTTGAAGGAGATCAATATATCGTTACATGGGCACTCGGTCATTTGGTGACACATGCAGACCCGGATCATTATGGTGACCAGTATCAATCATGGCGCCTTGAAGACCTGCCCATTTTACCAAAAGAAATGAAGCTTGTAGTCATTAAAAAAACAGGCAAGCAGTTTCAATCAGTAAAAAGTCAGCTGACGCGCGGCGACGTTGGTGAGATCGTCATTGCAACCGATGCAGGGCGTGAAGGGGAACTGGTTGCGCGCTGGATTTTAGAAAAGGCAAGAGTAAATAAACCGGTCAAGCGTCTATGGATCTCATCGGTAACTGATAAAGCGATTCGTGAAGGCTTCAAAAATTTAAAGGGCGGCGACCGATACGTACCACTTTATCATTCAGCTGTCGCACGTGCAGAGGCTGACTGGATTGTCGGGATCAATGCAACGCGCGCACTGACAACAAAGTTTAATGCACAGCTATCATCAGGCCGTGTGCAGACACCAACGATTGCCATGATTGCGATGCGTGAAGAAGAAATTAAACAGTTTAAGCCGAAAAAGTTTTACGGACTGCAGGCAAAAGCGGATGGATTAACGCTGAAATGGACAGATGGAAAAACCAATCAAACGTTTGATCAGCAAAAAGCGGATAATCTGTTTGTGAAGACAAAAGGTCATGAACTGGTCATTAAGGATGTAAAAAAGACGCCTAAAAAGACGTATCCAAAGCCTTTATACGACCTGACTGAGCTGCAGCGTGATGCGCACAAACGCTATCATTTTTCAGCAAAAGAGACGCTTTCCATCCTCCAGAAATTATATGAACAGCATAAGCTCGTCACGTACCCTAGAACAGACTCGCGCTTTCTGTCATCTGATATGACGGAGACGCTTGCTGACCGTCTGAAAGGGATGAAGGTGCAGCCTTACGCGCCACATGTTGTAAAACTGTTGCGCAAGCCGATTAAAGCAGGCAGCTTTATCAATGACGCAAAAGTATCTGATCACCATGCGATTATTCCGACGGAGGAGACGCTGCGGATTGAAAAGCTCAATGACCGCGAATGGAAAATCTACAGCCTGATTGCTGAGCGGTTTCTCGCTGTTTTGATGCCTCCTTATGAATACGAGCAGACAGTCGTTACAGCAGAAATCGGCGGTGAAACCTTTACCGCTAAAGGAAATATTCCAATCAAGCTTGGTTTTAAAGAGCTGGATCAAAGTGAAGATGAACAGCATGCGGCACTGCCTGACGTTGAAAAAGGGAGCCGCCTTAAGGTCCAGAGCGTCAGTATCACAACCGGGGAAACTCAGCCGCCTGCAAGATTCAATGAAGCAACACTCCTGTCAGCGATGGAAAACCCGAAAGCGTATATGCAGGGGGAAAAGAAAGAACTCGTTGAAAAGCTCGGAGAAACCGGCGGGCTAGGTACAGTTGCCACACGTGCAGACATTATTGAAAAACTGTTTAACGGCTTTTTAATCGAAAAGCGGGGCAACGATATTTTCCTTACATCAAAGGGACGCCAGCTGCTTGACCTTGTTCCGGAAGAATTAAGATCGCCGGCACTGACAGCTGAGTGGGAGCAGAAATTGTCTGCAATTGCTGACGGGAAGCTGCAGCAGCAGGCATTTATGAGCGAAATGACGCAGTTCTCCAAAGATGTGGTGCGCTCAATTAAAAACAGCAAAGCGCAATACAAGCATGACAATATGACAGGTACCCACTGCCCTGACTGCGGCAAGCTGATGCTTGAAGTAAACGGAAAGAATGGCAAAATGCTTGTCTGCCAGGACCGTGAATGCGGCCATCGTAAAAATATCGCCAAGAAAACAAACGCGCGCTGTCCAAAATGTAAAAAGAAAATGGACCTGCGCGGGGAAGGCGATGCACAGACATTCAGCTGCGTCTGCGGCTACCGCGAAAAAATGGACGCCTTCCAGAAACGCCGTAAAGAAAACCAGAAAAACAAAGCAGGTAAACAGGACGTTAAGAAATACATGAAAAAGCAGGACAAAGAAGAGCCAGTGAACACAGCACTGGCAGATGCCCTGAAAAACCTGAAGCTATAAGAAAAAGCGTTTCTCTCCTCGGTGGAGGGAAACGCTTTTTTGGGGGTAGCGGCACAGCCGGGACGGAGTTAAGTGATCCATTTTTGTAATCATTCTAAAAATGAACCACACAACTCCGTCCCCAGTGAGTCGCCTGAAATATGTCAGATCACTTCCGCACCCTTAGCAGAAGCTTGCTTATAAAAAATCATAAAGAACGTCACACTCGCAGCTGCAAGAAGCGTTAATACGAGAAAGAGGTTACTGTAAATAACGTTATCACCACTTGAAGAAAACGGGTTCAGTCTCAGCGTCACACCCTGGATCTCAAGAACGGCTCCAAAGATCGCACTTGCAAATGCTCCACCCATAAAGTTCAGCAGGTTGAACAGTCCGATGCCTACCCCATTTTCCTCACGGCTAAGCGTAGAAGAGAGAATGTCAGCAGTTGAACTCTGTACAAGCGGGAAGCCGAGGTAGGCTACCAGCATACAAATTGAGATAATCCACGCTTGACTGCCGGCAAATGTTGAAATAAGCAGGCAACCGCCTGCAATCAGCAGCAGTGCAGTAATCACAACCGGCACACCACCGCGCTTATCAATGACACGCCCGCCATACTGACCGAGAAAGCCTGAAATAATGGCGCCAGGAAAGAGAACTAAGCCAATACCAATCGTAGATAAAGCATTTAAATCACGCAGCATGATCGGGATGATGAAGATCAGTCCGAACAGGCATGACGTGCCGAAAAAGCTTGTCAGCACAGTCACAGTATAGCGCTTATTTTTCAAAATAGCCGGCTGGATAAACGGATTTTTTGCCTTTAACGTCCACCAGATAAACAACCCTCCGGCAACCGCCGTCACAGCAAGAATCCATAACGTATATGTTGTAATGACAAACAGCAGACTCGCAACTGTAATTGCGATTAAAATAGCACCGGGAATATCAATACTTCCTTTTCGGCGTTCCTCAATCGGCAGCCACTTTCTGAAAAGCGGGATCGACAGCGCAGACATCATCGATAAAATAAATAAAAAGCGCCAATCCAGCACGCCGCCAATTAATCCACCGACAATCGGTCCTACACCGGAAGCGAATGCAACCGTCGATGCCACGTATCCAAACACTTTACCGCGGCTTGAAGGCATAAACCTTGCCGGAATAATGAATGAAAGTGCCGGAATACTCGCACCCCCCATCGCCTGAAATATTCTTGCGACAATTAAAGTGGCAAAGTTAGGCGATAAAAATCCAATTAATGAACCGATCGCAAAAAAGGAAATCCCAATTGTAAACAAAGTACGGATCGCAAACAAATCAGCAAGCTTTCCATACATTAGCGATCCGATCGCAAACACCAATATATAGCCGGTCAGCACCCAGCTGACCTGTGAAGGGGACAAACCAAAATCTGCAGCGATATCCGGAATCGCCACGTTGAACATTGTCCCATTCATTACCGTAAACGCGAGTATTAAACAAATTAAAAAAGTCAGCTTTTTCTTCTGACTATCAGGAACTTCTTTTATATCTGTCATGTTAAAACCTCTTACTTTCTGTTTTGTAAAGATGGAATTTGACAACCGCTGCCTCTTTCCGTGGGGAACTGCGCTTTCCTGCCCCCAGCCGGTGAGCCTCCTCAGCTCCGCTTGCGGGGTCTCACCTGTACTTTCCTGGGGCGGGAGTCTCCGTTCCCCACTCCAAGAGGCAGCTGGGTACGAATTATAAAATGAATATTAACTAAGATTTAATGTGCCACAAAGTTAAATAATACTTTTAAAGCAGATGATTGGAACGGAAGGCGGGGACTCCAGCGGCGGAAAAGGGACAGGTGAGAACATACGGCGAAGCTGGAGGGGCTCACCGCCCGGCCGCGGAAAGCGTCCCCCTGAAGCTCCAATCAGCTGCGTTTATTAAAGGAATTTTATTTCGCTATCCAAAATAATCATAGAGCCTTAAGTGAAAATTGTAAAACGGTTTAGCCGGATTCGTGTAAAATAAAAATAATCAGAAAACACAAAAGGGGCGTTTGGTCATGGCGAAAGGGAAGACTAATGCAATGAGAATACTGGATGCTGCATCTATTTCCTATGGTACAACCGAATACGATTCAAAGGACGGCCTGACAGACGGTGTGTCAGTTGCTGAAAAGGTCGGAAGAAAAACGGATGAAGTTTTTAAAACCCTTGTTGCTCAAGGAACGTCAAAGCAATACTATGTTTTTGTCATCCCGGTTGACCGCGAGCTGAATCTTAAAAAAGCAGCAGCTGCAGCAGGGGAAAAGAAGGTAGAGATGATTCCGATGAAAAGCCTTCAGCATATTACAGGTTACATAAAAGGCGGATGCTCTCCAATCGGGATGAAAAAGCAGTTTCCAACATTTATAGATGAGACTGCAAACATGCATCAATCGATTTTGGTAAGCGCTGGGCAGATTGGTAAACAAATTGAAATAAATCCTGAAGACCTCAGTCGTATCACGGATGGAGCTTTCGTGATACTCTCATAAAAAAGTTTCGAAAGTTTAACTATTTCTCCTGCCGGGTAGAGTTGTTTTGTAGAGCAATTTACAGCAATTAACCAGGAGGAGATAAGCATGAGTCTATTTTACAAAGAGTTCACAAACGATGAGGAAGTAGTAAATGCAATTGGCTCCATTAAAGCAAAAGGTGTTAACGAGGATACGATCTACGTCGTGACACATGATGATGACCGTACAAAACGAATTGCGGACAACGCTGACGCAAATACGCCAGGCGGATTCGCAACGAAAGCAAAAAATATTTTCAGTAAAAAAGGCGATGAGCTGCGTGACCAGTTCAAGGATCTTGGTTTCACAGCATCAGAAGCTGAAACGTTAGAAGAAAAACTCGATGAAGGTAAAGTCATCGTCGTTGTAAAAGACGCACCGGCAGGCTTTACAGTATAACTTGAAATAAAATCTGTCCTCTTAGCAGGGCAGATTTTTTTGTGGAAAAAGGAAGGGGACATAGGTATATTTTCACTAAGCGTCGAACAAGTCTGGTTAAACGCCGAACGTAACCGCTTATCCTCCGAACATTGATGATTTACCGCTGAACACCAATCGTCATTCCCCGAACATTACACGTTTTCCGCCGAACCCGCCATATCCGGCACCCCAAACCCCACATCAACCAAAAAAATATTAAATATGTTAAAGTAGTCTAAGTGAAAATAAGATTGATTGAATGAAAGAAGGATTATATATGAACAAAAGAGAAAAGACGCTGCGCTGGAGCTTTTTCCTGACAGGTCTTGTGATATTAGGGCTTGGCATTACCCTGACAATTAAGGGTCAGCAGCTTGGTATCGGACCGTGGGACGTGCTGCATGTCGGATTGTTCCAGCAGTTTGGCCTGACTGTCGGGACATGGGCCATTTTAGTTGGTGCACTGATCATTGGATTAACGGTATTAATGACGAAAAAGCCGCCACGCATTGGTGCAATTTTGAATATGCTGTTAATCGGAGTATTTATTGATTTCTTTAACTGGCTGATACCGGAGCCGCAGTCTATCGTCGGAGCGACTGCTATTTTACTGGCAGGCATTATTGTATCAGGTTATGGTGTAGGAATATATGTATCTGCAAATCTTGGTGAGGGGCCCCGAGATACGATTATGATGATGATTGTGAGAAAAACGGGGTGGAATGTGTCTAAAGTACGCCGCAGTATTGAGATTGTGGCACTCGCTATAGGCTGGCTATTAGGTGGTCCTGTCGGTATCGGAACGATTCTAATTGCATTTTTTACCGGTACGATTGTTAATCTGTCGCTGCCGCAAAGTCAGCTTGCCCTCACGAAACTGCTTGCAAAAGATACAAAACCAGCAGCGTATCATGCGTGATTTTCCGAGCAGATTGGTTGGTGTTAAAAAGAACGTCCTGTAAACTTATACGAAAACGCAGGAGTGATGTGTGTGTACGATTTTACAAAAACAGATGCACAGAAGAGAATGCTGGCTGATTTGAACAGACTCATTCCTTCATTTAAAAAACGTGAACATTTACTTGATGAACCAAATGCTTATCCAGAAGAAAATATAAAAGAACTGATTGATCACGGCTATTCAACATTGACGCTGCCAAAGGAATTCGGCGGTCAGGGAGAAGGGCTTTACGAACTCGTACTTGGTCAGGAAGCAATCGCAAAAGGGAGCGGTGCAACTGCGCTCTCCATTGGTTGGCATACTGGTACGCTGCTTGAATTCAGTGAAAGACGTCACTGGAAAAAGGAAGCAGCCGATTTTATCCTGGAGAAAATAAAAAACGGTGCCATTGTAAATACGGCCGCCACTGAAAAAGGTGCAGGCAGTCCTGCAAGAGGAGCGCTTCCGAAAACGACGGCTGTTAAAACAGCATCAGGCTGGGAAATTACAGGTGAGAAATCCTATACTTCACTTGCACCGATGCTTGATTACATTTTCGTCACCGCGGTGATTGCAGGAACTGAACAGGTCGGAACCTTTATTATCCCTGGGGATGCTAAAGGTGTGTCGATTCGAGAATCCTGGGACAGTATCGGGATGCATGGTACGGCAAGCCACGATCTTGTAATGAATCAGGTTGAAGTGCCTGAGCGCTACCTGCTGAAGGATGGAAAAGAAGCCGATGCCAAGCCGCCAATGAGCTGGCTTCTGCATATCCCGGCGTGCTATATCGGGATTGCAGGTGCGGCTCTTGAAGACGCCACTGCTTTTGCGACCGCTTATGAACCTGCTTCATTAGGCGAACCGATCGGCAGCCTGCCAAATGTGCAGGAAAAGCTCGGTGATCTGCAGGTGAAGCTGTTAAGTGCGAGGCAGGTGCTCTATCATACAGCTGAGGCCTATGAGCGGGCTGCAAATAAAGAGGACGTTCGTGTGCTCTTAAGCTCAGCCAAAGTGCATGTGACAAATGCTGCAATTGATATTGTGGAAAAATCAATGCGAATTGTCGGACCGCAGAGTATGTCTGCGAAAAGTCCGATGCAGCGCTATTACCGCGACGTGCGGATGGGACTGCATAATCCGCCGATGGAAGATATGGTGAAAGGGCAGTTTGGGAAAATGATGGTGGGTGAGTAAGGCAGCAGGCTGGAGTGGTGGTACGGTTATTCTATCATCAATGTTTGGATATCTGTCACCTTTATGGTTTTATCTATCATCTTTTTGTTTATTCGATGTCCCGAGGCCTGAGTGGCGGGAATTCTGTCACCAATTGAATTAATTCTATCACCTTTTGAAAGAATCACGTCACCTTTTAAGTTATACTATCGCACCCGGTATACCACAAAAAAGCCGAGACACGGGCATCACCCCGCATCTCGGCTTTTTCCTATTCCAAAGTTACATTATCAATCTTAATGTCATGCGCTTCATTTGCTTCACCGGCAACAGTGCCCAGTAGAAACTTCAGGCTAAGAATTTCTGTCGTATTGGCAGTAAACGAGAATTCGTATGTCTGCTGATCCTCTGTAAGTTCAACTACTTCAGATAAAGAACGATTGTACCATTTATCTTCCAGTGTCACTTCAATCTTCCGGTCAACAGTTGAGCTTGCATCAAATTTCAGCGTGTATGTTTTTCCAGGAAGCAGTGACAGGTTCTCATGATAAAGCTGTACGCCCCAAGGCTCAACGCTCTGCTGGCCGATCTGAATCAGTGCCTGACCATCAACGCTCTGCACTGTTGCATCAGTATCGAAATGTTCATAAGTTACCCAAGGCTCAAGACTCTCATCAAATGTTCCATTCTGAATCAGCACATCGCCAGCTGGTCCGCCGACTCTTTTCAACGATAAGTTATCTAGTTCAACATGTCCTTCACCATTAAATGAAACAACAAACTGTGCATTCATGTCAGTCACCTCAGGCATAGTGAACGCAACATTTTGCGTTGACCATTCAGTACCTGCTGTCACGGTTTCACTCGCATAAACAGTTGAACCATCTTCGCTGCGCAGTTCAATCTGCATGTCGCTTTGCTGATCTGCTTTTACATCAAGTGTTAGTTCATAAGGACTTTCGCTTAAAAGCTGAATGCCTTTTTGTACAATCTCCCCTGAGCCGTTTACGTTCAGTACGCGGCTGTCGGGATCAACTGAGACACCATCTCCATTAACGTGCCAGAACAGAAGTCTGTCAGGGAAGCCCTGGTCAAATGTTCCGTTGTAGATCTGGTTTCCGTTTTTAAGTGGTGCTTTTGAAGCGTCGGGATTAAAGGCCGGTGCTTCTGTTTCTTCAATTCTGACGTTCCCAATCCAGGCTGGCAGTGTTGACAGACCGAGGTTGAATTCAAGTCTTGCCTTCAGGTCAGTTGCTTCTGTCATCTGGAAAACTGTTTCGTAAGTCTGTACTTCATTTGTCAGTGAGAAAGATTCACTGTTTGAATAAGTTGCGTAATCTCTTTCAGCGTCACCGCTTACTTTTACATTGATGTCACGGTTACCAGATGATTTTGCATCAAAGCTCACTTTATAGTATCGGCCTTTTCCGATTGTTACATCCTGAATGAGCTGTACGGCATAAGGCTGATTACCGCCGTTTTGAATATCTGCTTTTGCAAATGTCTGTCCGTCCACATCATCAAGTGAGAGTGAAGCCTGTCCGCCAAAGTCAGGCAGTGCAAGGAAGTACCAGTGATCCGTTCCAGGAACACCTTCAACCCCTTTTACAGTGCCAGTATTTTCAGTGAAATCATTGTTGTAAACCAGGTTACCGTCTTCAAGTGGGAGCTTAGCGCCTTCAGGAAGCGGCTCTGCTTCAACAACAGGCAGCTCAGGTGTCATGTAGTCGCGTCCAGTCAGGTCATAGACACGTACATAATCAACGTTCATTGATTGAGGGAACATTGTTTCTTCAGTCGGGTCACCATCAAAGTTACCGCCAATCGCAAGGTTCAGCAGCATGTGGAATGGCTGGTCAAATGGAGCAGGGTACGTATGGTTTGCAGCAGCATTTTGTTCCTTGCTGTACCAGTTGTTCTGCGTCTGCGTCAATACGCCATCTACATACCAGCGGATCTCGCCTGGTTCCCATTCAACTGAATAGACGTGCTCATCAGCGATGGTTGAACCATCCGGGAATGTGTATTCTGCACCGGTGTATTTATTGTTCGGCCACGTTTCACCATAGTGGATTGTGCCGATTGCGTGGTGGGGGTTGCTTCCCTGTGCTTCTAAAATATCAATTTCCCCTGAAGCAGCCCAGCCGCCGTAGCGGTCTTCTTCAGGCAGCATCCAAAATGCCGGCCAGTAGCCTTTTCCAGTCGGAAGAGAGGCCTTCATTTCAAATTTCCCGTACGTTTTTGCAAAAAGACCTTTTGTCTTCAGACGCGCTGAAGTGTAAGAAAAGCCTTCGTATTCTTCTTCAAGCGCTGTAATGACAAGGTTCCCGTCTTCAGTTCGTGCATTTTCAGGACGGTCAGTGTAGTACTGCTTTTCGTTATTTCCCCATCCAGGGACGAATGTTCCGTTTGCATCGTAAAAGCCGTTACCGATCTCAAATACCCATTTAGAGCGATCGATTTCAGTGCCATTGAACTCGTCATGCCAGATCAGTGACCATGGAGAGACAAAATCCTCAGGGTTATTTGTTGTCACGCCATTTAGATCGAGTGACGTTTCGAGCTCAGCACTTTCAATCACACCGTCTCCACTTAACGTTGAACCGGCAGCAAGCGGGGATGCGTAAAGTGATTTGATCAGACTGTCAAGCGGATGGTCGATATCTGTAAGCGCATTCAAAATTAGCTGATCGACAACACCGTCAACAGACAACTCATTCAGCTGCTTCACCTGACCCTTATTTTTACCTTCAGCAGTGACTGAAGTAAATTCGCCTGAAAGATCCAATGCTGAACCGTTCAATAAAGAAACGCTCTTGAACCCTTCAGCAGTCAGCTCCGTTTCTGTCAGTGAACCATTTCCATCGTACAGCGTGCGTTCAATGACTGAATCACCTGATACTGTAAATGATGAGTCGTGAGAAGACGTTTTAACAGAAAGTGTCTGAAGGGAGGAATCGTTGATTGTCAGACTCTCCGGCGCTTTACCCTTTATGTAAACCGTTCCTTCCACCGTGACATTGTCGAGTGTGATATTTTTACCTGCGGCTGGTGTAATATGAAGATCGCCTTTGATGACTTCATTACTCAGTACATCATTTTTCAGATTCACTGAGTCTTTTTTGGCAAAACCGGTGCCTGCAAAGCTGAACATAGACAGCGAGAAGACTAACAGCAGTGCGCTACTCTTTTTCAGCATTCAATTGCCTCCTTTTTGTCCTACGTGGGACATTTGAGTATAACTATAAAAGCATTCATCATTTTTGACAACCCTTTTTTTAAAATAATGAATGCTTCATGTGCAAAAAGGTACTATTGATCTAGTGTGAAAAATCAGTTTATTTTAACAGGTGCGCATGAATCCCGTTCAATCAATCCGGCAGTAAAAGCTTGGGTTGGGGCAGGGGAACCGAATTCCACACGGTGGATCAGCTGCTCAACCAGGTACTCTGCCATCTCAACTCTCGGCAGCTGCATCGTTGTCAGTGAAGGGTTTGTATACTCAGTCAGTCTGATATTATCAAAGCCGATCAGCGAGATGTCTTCCGGTACTGAAATGCCACGTTCTCCCAGAGCCTTCAATGCCCCAATAGCAATCAAATCATTTGAGCAGACAACGGCTGTCGGGAGAACATCTTTTTTGATCCAGTCTGAAATGGCCTCATATCCGGACTGCTCCACAAAGCTGCCTTCAAAAACAGGACCTTCTTTCAGGCCTGATTCTTTTAAAGCTCTTCTGTATCCATCAAGACGCTCAACAGCTGCACGATTTTCCAGTTCACCTGTAATGATCCCGATCTTCTCGTGTCCAAGACTGATCAGATGATGAGCTGCCTGAAAAGAAGATTCTTCATTCAGCAAAAGTGGAAAAGGAACATCCGGCTGATCCGGATCCAGATTGTTCTGGTCAAACACACCGACCAAAAAGCCGGCTGCCCTGATTTCATTAACCGTCTGCTGCACGCTCGACCAGCTGATGATCATCCCCGCATCAATGCTTTTTTCACGGTACAGTTTTAAAATAGGTGCAGTGTTCTCAATGGTAGATGTTGTGACAAGAACGTTGTAGCCGCGGTCCGCACACGAGCTGATCATGCTGCTGATGACGGTGCTGTAAAAGAGGTCATCTGCGTAAATATTATGTTTTTCAGGATCCTGAATAATAAATAACCCGAGCGTCTGCGTTTTCTTTTTTGTGAGACGTCTTGCAGAGACGTTAGGGTGGTAGTTGTGTTCATTCATGATTTGAAGGATGCGTTCACGCGTTTCTTTTTTTACCTGGGGAGAGTCGTTTAATACCCGCTGGACCGTCTTTCTCGATACGCCAGCGAGCTTTGCTATATCAAATATATCCATTTTTTCCTCCTGAGTGTTGCTTATAGAGTTTATTATAGCTGAAAAAAAGAGCCTGGGACAATGATGTCTCAGACTCTCGAATCGTTTCGCTGCGCTTCAGGCGGACGCTTTCCGGACGGCGGACGCTGAGCCTCCTCAGCGCGAGCGCCTGCGGGGTCTCAGCTGTCCCGCTACTCGTCCCGGAGTCGCCGCCTTCCGCTCCGCTACACTTAATTATCTTTGGGAATTTGTCCAGTAAAATTAATTTGTTTTATTACAGATCCAATTTCATCTATTAAATCTCTATTTCCACCTCAACACCAAAATGATCAGATACAACTGGGTGATGCTCACCATTAAAAATCACTTTAGAAGACTTTACTTTTACAGGCTCCGAAGCAAAAATGTAGTCGATTCTGAGCGGCTGGGCGTTTCCTTCCCAGCCTGCGATTTCACCGAATACGGTTGTGCCGCTGTCTTTTGTTTCAGCAAGTGTGTAAGTGTCCTTCAGACCTTTTGATAAAAGGAGATCATAGCCTTCTTTTTTTAAACCGGCATGATTATTGAAGTCTCCCATATAAAATGAAAGTCTGTCAGGGTGCTGTTTTTCGATTAAGCGTTCAACCTGATCAATATAAGGTTCTTCGTCATCACTCCACCAGCCGAGGTGGCATGAATAAAAGTCAATCAGTCGATTGCCGGCGTCAACAGTGATACGTGGTACGGCACGTGTTTTCCAATGATCAGGATCTATAGACTTTGTGATAAAAAATGAATCCATTTCTGTTACAGGAAGGCGCGAAAGGAGTGCAACGCCTTCTTCATAAATATCATAGCCGTAATGACAGAATGACCAGTGCATCCGGTCGTCTTTTCTGCCGAATGATGATAATCGTTTCAGCAGTTCGAGACCAAAATGTCCTTTTTTATAAGTGCCTTCTGCAGGGGCATCAGTCAGTTGACTGACCTCCTGCAGGGCGATTACATCATAATCACGCTCAGTGATCGTTTTTGCCAGAATATCAAGCTTCTCAAGCTGCTGATCTTCTTGCCATGAGTGACAGTTCAGTGTGAGCAGTTTCATCGATTAAGCTCCTAACTCGTCCTGGATATCAGATTTAAGAACGTCTGCTTTAGGTCCATAGATGGCCTGTACACCGCGGTCGCGAAGGACAAGTCCAAGGGCACCGTTTTGCTTCCAGATTCTCTCGTCTGCTACAAGACCAACATCTTTAACTGTTACACGAAGACGCGTCATGCATGCATCCACATCTTCAATATTTTCTTCTCCGCCTAAAAGACCGATAATCGCAACAGCCTGTGAATCTTTGTTGCCATCAGTTGTTTTAGATGAAATCTTCTCTTCAGTCGTATCTTCAATATAATTTCCTGCACGTCCCGGAGTAGGGAAGTTAAAGCGTTTGATCAGGAAGTAAGCTGCTCCGAAGTTGACAGCGAACATTACCACAGAGACTAATATCAGGTTGATCAAGTCACGCGTTAGTCCTGCATTCACGATTAAAGGCGTTCTTGTCAGGAATTCAATAAATCCAAACGCGTGAATACGCAGATCAATTAAATCAACAAGTGCAAATGATACACCAGTCAGCACTGCATATACGATGTAAAGAAGTGGTGCTGCGAACATGAACATGAATTCGATTGGTTCAGTTACACCTGTTAAAAATACAGCAAGTCCTGCTGAAAGGAACATTGATTTATACTTCGTGCGTTTTTCCTTATCTACATTTAAATACATCGCAAGCGCAAGTCCGATCAGCGCTGCAGATGATGCAATGAACTGTCCAACTTTAAAACGGGCTGGGACAACTTCTTCAGTCAGCTGGTTGTAACCAGCAGTGTTACCCTGCTGAAGCATATTGTAAAGATCCGTTACCCACGCAAGCCACAGTGGATCCTGTCCTGATACCATGCTGCCTGCACTTGCACCAGTCTGAATCACATAAGTACCGCCAAGCTCCGTATAGTTAATCGGAACAGTCAGCATATGATGAAGGCCAAATGGCAGTAAAAGACGCTCAAGCGTACCAAAAATAAATGGTGCCACAATCGGTGCAGAGTTTCTTGAATTCGCAATCCACTGGCCGAAATCATTCAGCAGTCCCTGAATAAATGGCCATACAAGAGACATAATCAATGCCACTACGACAGAACCTGCGATCACAACGAAAGGTACAAAACGTTTACCGTTGAAGAAAGCAAGTGCCTGTGGAAGCTTACTGAAATTATAATATTTGTTATACAGTGCAGCTCCAAGGAAACCGGAAATAATTCCGACGAACACACCCATATTCAGTGCAGGTGCACCAAGAACTGAAATAAAGTAATCAGCAACAACAAGCTCTGCTCCTAAAAGAGAAGTAACCGTTGCAGAAGGGTCAGCGAGCATATCAGCATTTACGCCGAAGATCGCGCCTGTAATCCGATTAATTAATAGAAAAGCAATCAATGCAGCAAAAGCACCGCCAGCGCGATCCTTTGCCCACGAGCCACCAATTGCGACTGCAAAAAGAATATGCAGATTCGTAATGATTGCCCAACCGATGTCTTCCATGACACGTGCAATCGTTTGCATTAACACGATGTCACCAGTCATCATCGCAAGCAGCTTACCAAGTGAAATCATGATCCCGGCAGCCGGCATAACAGCAACCACAACAAGCAGCGCTTTACCGAACTTTTGCCAGAAATCAAAGGAACCGAAAATCTTTTTCATAACAAGCCCTCCAAGGTTCTATGTATAAATAGAGTAAATCATTTTATTATGTACAATTTGATGCAACCGTTTGCACTAATTGTTCATGTAGAATATTGTATATACAAGAAGAGGAAGTTGCAAGCGTTTTTATAGAAAAATTTTTGGTGAGCGCGGCGCAGGGGGGACGGAGGTGAGTGAGACGTTTTTGTAGTGATTCTAAAAATGGTGCATGCCGGGACGGAGTTAAGTGAGTCATTTTTAGAATGATTCTAAAAATGGCACAGCAAACTCCGTCCCCACTGTGCCGCCTCATGTATAATAGAACTAAAAACAAAAAGAGGTGAAGCAAATTGAAAACGTGGTGGATCAACTTAAAAGATAAAGTATGGTTAAGACCTGGTGGATATAGCCTGTTTGCTGTTATGCTCGCGGCGCTTGTCGGCTATATTGATATTGAATATGGGCCAGGTATTGCGGGTTTACCGCCAATTTTTTATACAGAGATTGAGCTGGCTCAGGCTATTTTAACGGCCCTGATTACAGCACTTCTGACGATGACAACTTTTACTTTTTCGACGATTATGGTTGTGCTCACAACGTATGCTTCACAGTATTCACCTAAAACAATCAAGAATTTTATTACTGACCCGCTGACACTGAGAGTGCTCGGCATTTTTATGGGGGGCTTTATTTATTCCACGCTTTCGATGCTGTTTATGAGAGACAGCTTTTCTGATGATCCAGTGATTGCCGGTGTTGTTGGCGTTTTAATTGCGATTCTGTGCCTTGTGTTCTTTGCTATTTTTATCCATCATGTAGCGAATGATATTCAGGCAAGCAGACTTGTAGAGCGCCTTGCAGGGGATACGGATAATGTAACGGACTATTATTTCAAACTCATGCAAAAAGAAGATGTTTCACTTGAGCACGCAGGTGAAAACTGGACAACCGGTCAGACTTTTTACCAGGTACAGGCACAGCATTATGGCTACGTGCAATATATTGATCTGGATCAGCTTGGAAAAAAGGCTTCTGAGCACGGTGTGAAAATTGAAGTGAATGTACCGATCGGCGAATATGTGCATAAAGCGACTCCGCTGCTGACTGTCTATGTTCAGCCGGAAAGATTGCCTGAAGTCAGGGATTTACCGCTCGCACAAAGCTTTATGATTGGAAATGAAAGAGATGTGAGACAGGATCCGGTTTTTGCCCTCCAAAAAATGGTTGAAGTCGCGCTGCGTGCTATTTCACCGGGAATTAACGACCCCAATACAGCAAACGACAGCATCAGACATATTGGTCGACTACTTGGAAATATGGCGCAGTTTCCCATGCGACCAATTCTCCTTACAGATGAAAAGGGAGAAGGACTGGTGAAAATCATCCTGCCGTCATACAGGGATATCCTGTACAAAACCTTCTTCCAGCTTCGTCATTACGGAAAAGAAGATGTCTCAGTCTTAACCGCCATGCTCGAAGCCATCGCATTCGCAGGAGAAGGCGCACCGCAGCAGCATCTCAGCACACTAAAAGAAATTGCCGGGTATGTGATTGAAAAAGCTGAGCTTGATCAGATGCCAGCAATGGACCGTGAGTGGATTAACCAAAAATTGCAGGCGGTAGAGAAGATGACTGGTAGATGAGAAAAGCGGCGCAGCGGGGACGGAGTTAAGTGATTCATTTTTAGAATGATTCTAAAAATGGCGCACGCAACTCCGTCCCCAATGCGCCGCAAAAAAGACATTCCAAAACGGAATGTCCTTTTTTCTATGAAACCATCGTCTTCAGCAGATCCTGATAAGCCTTTGCTTCCTCAGCCTGTCCGGCAGCAAGGTAGGTGCGTGACAGGCGTTCAACCGGTTCACGAGATTCCGGATGGAGTTCCATTTCGTATGTGTAGCAGTCAATGGCTTCAGGATAGAAGCCGATTTTTTCGTAGAGTTCGCCTGCAGCGGCCTGCTGTTCAGGGTCTTCTGCGATGTCCGCCAGTTGTTTAATCAGGTCATAGACTGGCAGGTTTGTGAGTGGTGTCAGATGGTGTAATAGCGTATTTACATCGTGATCAGGCACATATTTAATGGCGGCCAGAATCATCTCGTTCATTTCCTCAGGATAGTCAGCAAGCAGAGGTGCAAGCTTGCTGCAGAGTGTCTCGAACGAAAGTGATCTCAGGTTATCCTGGTCGTGCAGCAGTGCTCTCAGATCCCGGACATCTGACGCCCTCAGTGTAAATGGATACTGTGCCAGTAAGTGAATGGCTTCAACCGGGTGATGGTTTCTGATGTATTCTTTGAATGCATTCCTCGCAGGTTCATCGTAGCCGTCAGCAAGCAGTCTGTCATAGAGCATTTGCTGCTGTACAGGAGAGTAATGGACGCTTGTGAATTCGAGCAGAGTTTTAAATGTGCCTGGAGAAGGTGAGGCTCTGTATTCTTCCTCGGCTGCAGCAAGCTGGTGCTGGACTGAAAATCCTTCTTTCAGGTTACGTGCTTCCCACAAAGTACGCTGATCACTCGCCGGGTCAATTTTTTCAGAACGGATTGACTGGGCCCATTCATGATCCGGATAAATGGATCTGATCCGGTCATACACAATGGCTGCTTTTTTAAACTTTCCGTCCCGTTTATACGTATAGTAATGATCCCGCAATACTTTAAACAGCTTTTCTTCTTTAATCAGTCCGTCAAAGCAGCTGAAGATTTCGACTGTCTGCAGAGGATCATGTTCGACCTTTTTAAGTAAAGCAGTAAATGACTGATTGGTAACCGTTGACTCAGCTGCAATGAGCTCGTCAGCAAGCGGATGGGGACATAAAAAAACAATTCCCTGCGTGAACGCTTTTTCAGTGTAGCTGCGCCTTCTGGAGCGGCTCACTTTTTTAGCGGCAAGGAATTGCTGGTCTTTAAAATATAGGTGATATAAGCGGTGGTACTCATCCTGTGCTTCAAGAATTGTACATGGAACGTGAATAGCCAGACGGGTTGGTGTCAGGGCGGTCAGTGATTGATCTTTGTCTTTTAGATAAAAGGGTTGATTCATCATTCTCGTTCCTCCTCTCAAGTTCTTACTTATTATATCATACTTTTCAGAAAACAGATTAATCCATTTGTACTAGGACTAAAGTTAATTTGGGTATCGAAATAATTCACAACTTATAAATATACCCGTTTTTAGTCATATATAACCACGTGAAATTTCACTTTTTTCTGAAAATTTTGCATGTTAAGCTGTAAAAGCATGACAGATAATAGTTCGAAAGGGGAAATAATATGAAGAAGAAACCGGTATTAAAAGTACTATCTTCAAGTGCACTTGCACTGTCTCTGTTAGCACCTGCAGCCATGGTACCAGGGACAGCATCAGCTGCACCTGCAGATACACCGAATTGGGATACAGAACGCTATGGGGATCGTCAGGATATAGATACATATCTTCAGAGCTTAAGTGAAGATGAAGATTTCCTGAAGCAGGCAGAAAAGAAAATTAAAGCGCAGGCTGGTGAACTTCAGGCAGATGAAGAAGCTGCAGAAGCTTCAGCTCAGTCAGAAGAAAATTTCACATTTAATGGCGGAACAAAGCTGTTTTTAGATCGCAACTTAGAATTTAAAGAGTTCACACTGAGAAGCGTCGGTGAGAACGTTGAAGTATGGGTAGCGAATGATCTGAGTTATCCGGAAGGTGACCCGCGTGGTACAGATGTCGTCACTCAGGAGCAGGTCGACAAACTGAAGGATGAATTCGATTCAAATATGTATCCGGTTGCGACTGATTTCTTTGGAACACCGGACCAGCTCGATGGATCAAACGCTACTGTACCAGGCTTGGTTGGATTGCCTGATGATTATTATGCAGGTAGTGATAAGGTCATAATGATGATCGATAACGTAAAAGACGATGCCTATTATGATTCTACTTATCCATTCTTCGTAGCAGGCTTCTTCTGGCAGACGCTTGAAAACTACATGGACCGTAACATCATCACAATCGATACAAATAACTGGGAAGAGCGTCTTGAATCAACATTTTATGCAACGACGATTCATGAGCTTCAGCATTTAATTCACGCAGATAACGACGCAGCTGAAGAAACATGGCTAAACGAAGGAATGTCAACGTTCTCTGAATACCTTGGCGGTTACGGTCACGGTGAAGGTTCAATCAACTTCTTCCTTGATCACCCTGAGAACTCACTTGTAAACTGGGATGATCACCGCAACGCATCAACAGGTCCTGAGACAATCGCAGACTACGGACAGGTATACCTGTTTACGCTGTATTTATATGATAAATACGGTCAGGAATTAATCCGTGAATTAGCAACCTCTGAATCTCAGGGCATCGCTTCTGTAAATGAAGTATTTGCTTCTAACGGAATTGATATGACTTTTAATGAAGTCTACAAAAACTTCATGACAGCACTTGCACTTGATGACGGAAAAGGTAATAAGGGTCTATATGAATTTGACAGCATCAACCTGCGCGACCTGCCAGTAGATAATGAAGGCACAAAGCGTGGCACAACGGTCAGCTATGAAAATGCACTTGAAGTTGAAAAAGAAGGCGTACCTGCATGGGGCGGGGACTTCAAATCAATCGACTTCTCGAACAAAGTAAAAGATTTTAAATTTAACGGGGTCGACTTCCTTCAAAAATGGACGTCAGTTGAAGATCCATTAAATCCTGATAATCAGGTACTTTACAGTCAAAATGGAGCTGAAGATGACAGTGAGCTGATCTTCTCAGCTGATCTAACAGGCACGGATTCAGCAACACTGACATTCGATCACCTGTACGACATTGAAGAACAATGGGATTACGGCGTTGTTCAGATATCAACTGATAACGGCGAAACATGGACATCACTTGAAAACGAAAATACACGTACAGATGTAGCTGAAGGCGGATATCCGACAATTATGGAAAACGTACCAGGCTTCACAGGTAAAGTAGACGAGTGGACAAGCGAATCATTCGATCTGAGTGCATACGCAGGTCAGGAAGTCCTTGTATCATTCCGCTACATGGAAGACTGGGCTTACAGCCATGAGGGATGGTACATTGACAACGTTCAGGTAGAAGCAGCAGGCTTCAAATCTGACGGATCATCAGTGGAACCATTCACATCACTCGCTGAAATGAACGAAGAATTCCTTGAGTACACAGTCACATTCATTCAAGAACGTGGAAACGGCAACGCGCATCCAAAAGTATGGCACGTTGACCCATTCAACGTAAACGATGAAGACGCACTTAAACTCAACCAGCTATTTAAAAACAACAACGTAAAAATGATCACAACATTTGCAGCCCCAGAAGGTATCACAAGCCCGGTCGATTTTACGTATGAGCTTTTGACGAAGGGGAATAAGAATAATCGATAAGTGGCACACCGGGGACGGAGTTAAGTGGTTCATTTTTAGAATGATTCTAAAAGTGGATCACGCAACTCCGTCCCCACTGTGACACCTAAAAAATGTAAGCACTAAAAGAGATTGAGACAAACCCGTCTCAATCTCTTTTCTATGAGTATAAAAACGTTTTCTAGTGTAATAAATAAACTGTAACCGCATTACTTTGTCCGCAATACATAAACATGTTAAAATAAAAAGTGTGTTCAATACTTTTAAAACAACAAAATATGTCTTTTTCAGAAGGACAAATGTAAACGAGGAGGAAATACGATGTCTAAAGTACTTCATCAGTTTTTACAGGATAACCTGAATGATTTAAAGGAAAAGGGTCTATATAATGAAATTGATCCGGTGGAGGGTCCGAACGGTGCGAAAATTAAGATCCGTGGACAGGAACTGATCAATTTATCTTCAAATAACTATCTTGGGCTTGCTACTAACGAGCATTTAAAAGAAGTGGCTAAAAAAGCGATTGATCATTACGGTGTAGGTGCAGGAGCGGTCCGCACGATCAACGGTACGCTTGATGTGCACGTGAAGCTTGAGGAAAAGCTTGCTGAGTTCAAGGGAACGGAAGCTGCCATTGCATACCAGTCCGGCTTTAACTGTAATATGGCTGCGATCTCAGCTGTTATGGATAAAAATGATGCCATTCTTTCAGATGAACTGAACCATGCTTCTATTATTGACGGCTGCCGTCTTTCTAAAGCAAAAATCATTCGTGTAAAACACTCGGATATGGAAGATCTTCGTGTAAAAGCAAAGGAAGCAACTGAGTCCGGTCAGTATAACAAAGTAATGGTCATTACAGATGGCGTATTTTCTATGGATGGAGACGTTGCGAAGCTTCCTGAAATTGTTGAAATCGCGAAAGAATATGACCTGATTACGTATGTGGATGATGCGCATGGATCTGGTGTGATGGGTAAAGGAAAAGGTACTGTAAAGCATTTTGGTCTTGAAAAAGAAGTTGACTTCCAAATCGGCACGCTTTCAAAAGCAATTGGAGTTGTAGGTGGATATGTAGCCGGCTCACAGGATTTGATTGACCTGCTAAAAGTACGCTCACGTCCATTCCTATTCTCAACAGCGTTAACACCGGGAGACACAGTTGCGATTACAGAAGCGATTCAGATGCTGCTTGACAGCACTGAACTGCATGACAAACTTTGGGACAACGGTGATTACCTGAAAGCGGGACTTAAGAAAATCGGCTTTGATATCGGAGAAAGTGAAACGCCAATTACACCAGTAATCATTGGTGAAGAAAAACTCACGCAGAAATTCAGCAAACGTTTGTTTGAAGAAGGCGTATACGCGAAATCAATCGTATTTCCGACTGTTCCACGCGGTACAGGACGTGTAAGAAATATGCCAACAGCAGCTCATACGAAGGAAATGCTTGATGAAGCAATTGCTGTGTATGAGAAAGTTGGTAAGGAACTAGAGATTATTAAGTAAAATATTTGATGACCAGGAATGAGAGCCTGTCCCGATTTTAAAAGGGGCAGGCTTTTTTGATGTAGCAAGGCGTTGATTTGCGATAGTGAGGGCTGTGGTTGAAGGGGAGGGAGGATGAGGGAATCGTGTACATAGTTGAAGGATATATTTAGCTTGCTGATGGAATTAATACTGAATATGAAGGGAATAAAGCGACCTCACCATCAATGAAGGAATAAAAAGCAGGATCTTTCTAGCCCCCTTAATACCTTGGACACGAATTGATGTTGGATTTACACTGATATCAAACGACTCCACAGGAAAGGGGGCACTTTTATGCGAAAGAAGGTTCAGGCTTTTGAAGAGATCAAAAAGAAATATGTCCGAATGGCACTCGAGACCAACAAGATCGTCACAACTGCCAAGACAGCAGGCGTTCATCGTAGTACTTTGACTGCTTGGATGAATGAGTATGGAGATGAAGTCCGAGAAGAGATGGAGGCGGAGGTGGAATCAGGGGAAGTTCTTCCTCTTGAAAAATCGGGTGACTATTACAAGCAGCAGTACGAACGAGCGATGCGTCTGCTTGGTGAGAAAGAGTTGGAAATCGCGGTCTTAAAAGACCTTGTAAAAAAAAGACCTTACTAATATCAGAAATGCATGAGATCGCAAAACAATGGATCGACCAAGGCTTCCAGGCTAAGAGAGTTCTTTCAATACTCGGACTTGGCCGCTCGACCTACTACTATCAATTGATGATGGGAGGGAACATCCAGATGAAGAAGAGAGGACGACCCTTTCCAGGGGTCTCATACACTTTAGATGGCACGCCAGTCTCTGATGAAGAGATTAAAGAGTTTCTCTGTGAGTTCAGCGAAGACGATTTGATCGGAGGTCTAGGCTATCGAAAGTGGGGTATCCTCTTGAGGACAGAGAGGAAGTTAGTGATCAATGCCAAAAAAGTCTATCGACTTTGTAAGGAGCTCGGCGTATTAAAAAAACGAAGTAAGACCAACCGTCCTAAGCGCCAACTCGCGAGAAACCGGAGCGTGACAGCCGTTAACCAACTTTGGCAGATGGACATCAAATATGTCCCCTTAAAAGAAGCTGGGTTCTTTCTGATGACGTGTAACGTTATCGATGTCTACGACCGACAGATCGTCGGGTATTATTGCGGAAGGACCTGCAGGTCTGAAGACGTAATGCGGACGGTGATGAAAGCCATCTTACGACGCAAGGTGCATCTGAAGCCAGGGAGTGGTGAGCAGAAACTGATCATCCGTACAGACAATGGACCACAGTTTATCAGTCACAGTTTTGCGAAATATTGCGCGTTTCATGGTCTTTACCATGAGCGTATACCGAATGCATCTCCCAACCTGAATGCCTTTATCGAGTCATATCACAGCCAGTTACAACGTGAGTGTATAGTTCGTCACGAGGTTGAGCTGGTGACGTTCGATCATGCGATATACTATATCAACGACTATGTGAAATTTTACAACGAACGCAGACCGCACGGCAGCCTTGGCAATCTGTCACCGAAGAAATTCTTCGAAGCAGTTAAAAACAATTGTACTGCCTTCTCAATCAATCTCTAGGAGATGATTGTATCTGGTCAAGCGATGATAATGGCTGATCACTGTGAGGTCAGCCTTAAAAAACCTTCTCTGATCACCTAAGTACGAAGACAAGGCCGTTGAAGCCTTAGTACCAAGTTTTATCATCAGTTTGGAATGTGCTAAAATTCTTTCAACAACAAAACAAATCGTGTCCAACATTAGGGGGCCGAACCGGGATTGAGTGAATTACATACAGAATTGAAGCGATAAAATCCAAATTGAAGCAATAACTCCCCAAATGAAGGAATTCCGTCACACCCGCGCCACCCGCCACGCACCCATCCCGCCACAACTGCAGCCGACTACCACAAAATCTACCAACAAAAAACCCCCATCCGGACCAAGCCGGACAGGGGTTTCATCATATCTGATTACTCAGAGATTGTTACATCTTTAAGCTGATAAAGACCATTTGGAAGTGTAGAGAATCCAGATACATTATCGCTTACACCAGTCAGGTATTCCTGGTGGTGAATGTAAACCATTGGTGCCACTTCTACAAGACGTTCCTGAAGCTGTGAGTAGATCTCAGCACGAGCGTCCTGGTCAGTTTCCTGACGTCCCTGGTCAAGTAGTGAGTCAACTTCGTCATCCTGTAGGAATGAACGGTTACCCGGTGCTCCAACCTGAGAAGAGTGGAATAGTGCATATGTTGCATAGTCAGCATCGGCTGTTGGAGTTGACCATCCAAGGATGAACATGTCGTGGTTACCCGCAGCAGTTTCATCTAGGAATGAACCAAATTCAACAACTTCAATTTCAACATCAATGTTCAGTTCAGCAAGTGCTTCCTGAACAAGTACAGCAGTGTCAACACGCTGTGGGTTATCGTTTGTCATGATTGTAGTAGAGAATCCATCAGCGAAGCCAGCTTCTTCAAGAAGTGCTCTTGCTTCGTCCATGTTGTACTCAAGTGGTTCAACACTTTCGTCATAACCGAATACGCCTGGAGGGATTGGACCTACGGCAGGAACACCGTATCCTTCATAGATACCTTCAATGATTGAAGCTTTATCAACTGCCATAGAGATCGCCTGACGTACCTGCTGGTTGTCAAATGGCTCCTGCTCCATGTTGAATCCTAGGTAAGAAAGTGAAGTTGATCCCTGGATTTGTGCAGATGCATTATCAAGGTTATCAACACGTGAAACTTCGTTTGGCTGAAGTGGATCGATAATGTGTGCGTTACCTGTTTCAAGTTCAGCTACACGTGTACCTGATTCAGGAACAACGCGGAATGTTACAGTATCAACCTGTGCTCCGCCATCCCAGTGCTCTTCGTTGTTTGAAAGAACGATTTCTTCACCAGGAGTCCAGCTTTCGAATTTGAAGAATCCAGTACCAACCGGCTCTTGTGCGATAACAGAACCTGGCTCAGAACCTTCTTCCATTGCTGCGTAATCTGCTTCAATTGCGTCCATAGAGATCATACCGCCACCGCTGTGTGAAAGGTGAGCAAGTAGTGGAGCAAATGGATATTCAGTAACGATTTGTACATTGTACTCATCGATTACGTTTACTTCAGTGATCATTTCATAAAGGAAACCACGTGGTGAAGCTACATCAGGATCAAGTACGCGATCAAGGTTAGCTTTTACAACTTCAGCGTTGAATGCTGAACCGTCGTGGAATGTTACGTCTTCACGAAGCTTGAACTCCCAAGTAAGGTCGTCTACAGCTTCCCAAGATTCAGCCAGTAGTGGCTCAATTTCGTTATCTGCATTTTGGAATACAAGTGTTTCGTAGATGTTAGCCTGAATGTTTGATGAAGGAACATCGTTTGAACCGTGTGGATCAAGTGATGAAGCATCAGATAGAACATTCAGCATTAGGTCGCCGCCTGAACCGCCTTCAGCAGTAGCGCCATCTTCTGTTTCTGAACCGCCGTCGTCAGTAGAACCGCCGTCGCCTGAATCAGCGTCGTCGCTTCCACCGGCACATGCTGCTAGGAACATTGCAAGTACAAGCGTTAGTAAAAATGCCCAAAGCGTTTTTTTACTTGTCAAAAAAATTACCCCCCATATTTAGATAGTCAATCTGAAATGTACGCACAAAGCGCAATATTCAAAAAATAATATATCGCAAATTTTGAAATATTACAAGCGTGTAAAAATAGTTTCATTTGTATTTAAAAGAATATCACGGGATGTTCATGATATTGGAAAATCTTATAATTATATTAATATAATTTATACAATCGGTTTTAGCTTTAAAGCGTTGCTCTGCTAAAATAATGAATTTGCCGGACAGGCTTTTGTACTTGAAAGACGGAATAATTCGCTTTATACGCAGAAAATTTAGCGAAAAAAACTGCACAGAAAATATATAACTGAAAATTTAGTAAGTCACGACAACCCTTGAAGTGTATAGATTAAAGCACGCGAAAACATGTAAATAAAATATTAGAATTAGATAAAATTATTCTAATATCAACAATGTGGGATTATTATCCTTACGAAAATTTTCATTGCCGATTTTATGCAAATCATTTCATAAAAAAAGATATTAGAATAGTTTCATTTTTGTTGAAAATACGTTAATATTGTTGAGGTGCGTAAAGTTCTTTCCTATTACTTTACAAAACGATTTATATGTAAAAGAGAGGGTGTAAAAAATGAGTGAAAATACGGTTAACCATCCGGTTACTGCTAAGAAGGTCAATCCCAGAATAGAAAACTATAAAATGATCTGGAAGCGGCTTAAAAAGAATAAAGCAGCATTGATCGGCGGATATTTAATTGTCTTTTTCATTGTTGTAGCGATTTTTGGTCCGATGCTTCTGTCTAAGTCGCCAAACGCAACAGATATCGCCAATAAACTTGCAGGTCCTTCTGCTGAATATTGGTTTGGTACGGATAACTTTGGAAGAGATATTTTTACGCGGATTATACATGGAATGGGAATAACGCTTTATGTTGGTTTCCTTTCAGTTATTATCGGTCTGGTTGTAGGCGTACCGCTTGGCATTATTTCCGGTTATTACGGCGGACGGATCGATAACGTAATCATGAGAATTATGGATGTTCTGCTTGCGTTCCCAGGTATTCTTCTTGCACTTGCAATTGTAAGTGTACTCGGAGGAAGTCTTCAAAACGTAATCATTGCAGTTGGTATTTTCTCTGTTCCGGCATTTGCGCGTATTGTCCGTGGTTCAACGCTTTCAGTGAAGAAGCTTGAATACATAGACGCGGTTCGGGCACTTGGCGCAACAGATTTCAGAATTATCTTTCGTCACATCCTGCCAAACGTTATGTCTCCGATTATTGTTCAGGCGACACTTCGTATTGCGACTGCAGTATTAACGGCTGCCGGTCTTTCATTCCTTGGTCTTGGTGCGCAGCCTCCAATGCCTGAGTGGGGTGCGATGCTGTCTGAAGGTCGTGACTACATCTATGATGCATGGCACGTAGCCTTTTTCCCTGGCATGATGATTGTGCTTGTCGTACTTGCTTTCAACATCTTTGGTGATGGAATCCGCGACGCACTTGATCCGAAAATGAAACAATAACTGGAGGTGCTTTGATATGACGAAATTTATTATCCGTCGTTTAATTCAGACGATCCCCGTTTTACTTGGGGTTACGATATTAGTATTCTCTCTGATGCACCTGATTCCGGGTGATCCGGCACAGATTATCGCTGGTGAAGCCGCACCTGAACGTCAGGTTGAACAGATTCGTGAAAGACTTGGTTTAAATGATCCTTTACATGTACAGTACGGTACGTTTCTTGGAAATGTTGTAACGGGTGACCTCGGTACTTCAGTACGAAGCAGCCGTCCTGTTGCAGATGAGATTGGTGCCCGTTTCTGGGTAACGGTTGAACTGGCCGTATACAGTACAATATTAAGTGTATTTATGGGACTGATTGCAGGTATCGTATCTGCAGTACGTCACTACACAGTAACAGACGTAGTAATCATGATTGTGGCGCTGTTTGGACTTTCAATGCCGAACTTCTGGCTTGGACTTATGCTGATTCAGTGGTTTGCAATCGGTAACTGGATACCGGAGTCACTGCAGCCGTTTCTCCAGATGCGTGCATCCGGCTGGGGCGATAGCTGGAAACAGGTTGTTTTGCCGGTTATTACACTTGGTACAGCAGGGGCAGCGATTATTGCCCGTATGACCCGTTCAAGTATGCTTGAAGTCATCAGTCAGGATTATATCCGTACAGCCCGTGCAAAAGGTGTGAAAGAGCGCGTTGTTGTTTATCAGCACGCACTTAAAAATGCATTGATTCCTGTTGTAACAGTTGTTGGTCTTGAATTCGGTGCCCTTCTTGGCGGAACGGTACTGACTGAAACAATCTTTGCAATCAACGGAATGGGCCGTCTGACAATTGATGCGATCAGACAGCGTGACTTCCCGGTTGTACAGGGTACAGTACTTGTTATATCCGTTCTGTTCGTACTCGTAAACTTACTTGTTGATATTTCTTACAGATTCCTGAATAAACGTATAGATCTGAACTAAGATTTTTAAATGAAATGAGGGGTGATCACATGAGCTCATCAGAAAATATTTTAGAGATCCGCGAACTTCAGACATCATTTTTTACAGATGAAGGTGAAGTAAAAGCAGTTGACGGTGTAAGCTTTTCACTGCCGCGCGGTAAAACAATCGGGATCGTAGGTGAATCCGGATCAGGTAAAAGTATTACAGCTTTATCGATTCTGAACCTGCTTGCTAAGCCCGGTGAAATTAAAGGAGGGGAAATCCGTTTTAAAGGAGAAAATATTCTCACTTATTCAGAAAAGCAGATGCGTGCTATCCGTGGTAATGATATCTCAATGATCTTCCAGGAGCCGATGACATCATTGAATCCTGTATACACAGTTGGTCAGCAGATCATGGAGTCAATCCGTATCCACCAAGGACTGAATAAGCGTGAAGCAAAGCTGAAAGCAATCGAAATGCTGAAGCTTGTAGGAATTCCTTCTCCTGAAAAGCGTGTGGACCAGTATCCATTCGAACTTTCAGGTGGTATGAGACAGCGTGTCATGATCGCAATCGCACTATCTTGTAATCCGGATATGCTGATTGCCGATGAACCGACAACAGCACTTGACGTTACGATTCAGGCGCAGATTCTTGACCTGATCCGTGAACTGCAGAATAAACTTCACATGTCAGTGATGATGATCACGCACGATCTTGGTGTTGTAGCTGAAACGTGTGACTATGTAGCAGTTATGTATGCAGGTCAGGTAGTGGAATTTGCTGACGTGCGTACACTTTTCAAAAATCCAAAGCATCCATACACAGTCGGCCTGCTGAACTCACTGCCAAGACACGACATTGAGCAGGAAAAGCTGAAGCCGATCAATGGTACAGTGCCAAGTCCGCACAATATGCCAAAAGGCTGCCGTTTTGCGCCGAGATGTCCATTTGCGACAGAGCTTTGCCGCGAGCGTATGCCTGAACTTGAAACAGATGAAAACAATAATCAGATTCGCTGTTGGATCTACTCAGATGAGTGGGACGGCGATCCGGAGGTGAATGTCCATGACAGCGAAGAAAGAACTGCTCAAGGTTGAGGGACTAAAACAATATTTCCCGATTAAAGGTGGATTCTTCGGTCGTACCGTGAACCACGTAAAAGCCGTAGATGATGTCAGTTTTACAGTATATGAAGGTGAAACAGTCAGTATCGTAGGAGAGTCAGGTTGTGGTAAATCAACAACAGGACGTGCAATCCTTCGTCTGGATGAGCCAACAGAAGGTATCGTATCTTTTGAAGGAAAAGATCTGACAACGTTAAGCAAAAAGGAAATGCGTGCAATGCGTAAAGACCTTCAGATTATTTTCCAGGATCCATACGCATCAATCAATCCGCGTCAGATCGTATCTGCTGTAATTGAAGAAGCAATGGATATTCAAAATGCAGTACCGAAAAAAGATCGTCGTAGAAAAATTGAAGAATTACTTCAGACAGTTGGCCTTCAGTCTTTCCAGGCTGATCGCTACCCGCACGAATTCTCAGGTGGTCAGCGTCAGCGTATCGGAATTGCCCGTGCCCTGTCAGTAGACCCTAAGCTGATTATCTGTGACGAAGCAGTATCAGCACTAGACGTATCGATTCAGGCACAGGTACTAAACCTGCTTGAAGAACTGCAGGAAGAGTTCGGTCTGACATATCTATTTATCTCGCATGACCTTGGTGTTGTCCGTCATATTTCTGATCGCATTATCGTTATGTACCTTGGTAAAATTGTTGAGATCGGTGACAAGCACTCACTGTTTGATAACCCTCAGCATCCTTATACAAAAGCGCTGCTGTCAGCGATTCCGGTTCCGGATCCTGACGCTAAAAAAGAACGTATTGCACTTAAAGGAGATGTCCCTTCTCCAATCAATCCGCCCACAGGCTGCCGCTTCCATACGCGTTGCCCGTTCGCGACTGAAAAGTGTAAAACAGACGTACCTGAACTGCGCACAACTGACTTAATGAAAGAAGGTCATCAGGCTGCATGTCACTATATCGAAGAAATCGAATCAGGTGAGCACAAGCCGAAAGACTACACTGCAGAAGCAATTGTCGGTAAAGGCCAGGAAGTTTAATAGATTGATTGTGAAAAACCAGCCTGTGGGCTGGTTTTTTTATGTATCGAGGACTGTAAGTGTATGAGGTGGGTAGGTCAAAGGTCCCTAAGTGTCGAACATAGACGTTTAAACGTCGAACCATACAGGACAAGTAGCGAACAAGCCGAGTTAAAAGACGAACATCATCATCTATACCCCGAACCCGGCAAGTTAAGTGTCGAACACCACCAGAAATCTACGAACACCGCCACACCCCCACCAGCGCAAACTTTTGCAAACTCAAATAAAAATGTCCTCCCAGTATAAACATTTCACACGTTTTATGTTAAATTAATAGAGAAATAACTATATAACAACTTTAATTGTATTTCTCATACGGACAAATGTTCTTTTAATATTTAATAGCAACGGAGGGTTTCTCATGAAACGTATATTAGTAACAGGTGCACTTGGTCAGATCGGTTCGGAATTAATCACAAAGCTGCGTGCAGAATACGGCTCAGACAATGTCATCGCATCTGATATTCGGACAGCAGATACAGAAGCGGTCACAGGAGGCCCTTTTGAAATTCTTGATGTGACAGATGGCGCAAGAATGAATGAAATTGTATCAAAATATAAAGTCGACACGATGATGCATATGGCAGCACTGCTTTCAGCTAAAGCTGAGGAGTCTCCACAGCTGGCGTGGCACTTGAATATGGGCGGGCTGATGAACGGTCTTGAGACAGCGCGTGAGCACAATCTGCAGTTCTTTACACCAAGTTCGATCGGGGCATTCGGTCCTGATACACCGAAAACAGGGACGCCGCAGGATACGATTCAGCGTCCAACTACGATGTATGGTGTCAATAAAGTATCGGGTGAACTGCTGTGTGACTATTATTTCAAGCGTTTTGGTGTCGATACGCGCGGCGTCCGCTTCCCTGGCCTGATCTCTTACGTTACAGCACCGGGCGGCGGTACGACTGACTATGCGGTTGAAGTATATTATGAGGCGCTGAAGTCAGGAAGCTATACGTCACCAATTGATAAAGGAACGTATATGGATATGATGTATATGCCGGATGCGCTTCAGGCGATTGTTGACCTGATGGAAGCTGATCCTGCAAAGCTTAAGCACCGCAATGCGTTCAATGTTACTGCAATGAGCATTGAGCCTGAAATGGTGGCAGCTGAAATTAAAAAGCATATGCCTTCTTTTGAAATGCACTATAAGCCGGATCCTGTGCGTCAGGCAATCGCTGACAGCTGGCCGGATGCAATTGATGCTACTGCTGCAAAAGAAGAATGGGGATTCAAAGCACAGCATGATCTGTCATCTATGACTGTTGATATGCTGTCTAAGTTAAAAACAACCATCACGAGCTAATGTGATGAAAAGCTGCTTCGGCGATCTCACAGACAGATTGCTAAAGCAGCTTTTTGTATAAAATCGGACTTTTTTCAGATGAGTTTCTGCAGCAGTGACCGATTCACATTGCTTCGACCTTTTCCTTCAAAAATCGACATGGTATGATAGGAGTATTGAATGGTTCTTTTTGGGGCTGCTATAAACAGATGATTCCCCGGTTACATATGAATCAGGGACGTACTAAATTTAAGATTGGCAGGTGATAAAATGCTGCAATCCTATACGTTTTCACAAATCAGAGTCCTGATCGGAATTATTGGACTTGTCTTCATTGTACAGATCATTTTTATATTTGCAGGCTTTAATGGCTGGTTTTCAACTGCCACTTATATTGTGATTGAAGTAGCTGTAGCGATTATACTGCTGTGGCTTGCATTCATGATCTACAGACGGGCAACAGCGCTTAGAAGCCTTTTTAAGGATATGGAAGAAGAAGAGTTTAAGATGTCGGCGATGATTCAGTCAATGCCTGATTTCGTCTGCTTCAAAGACGGCAATGGAAGATGGATCAGAACGAATGACTTCGGGCTTGAATTATATGGACTAAAAGGGAAGCACTATATTGGTAAAACGGATGCTGAACTTGGGGACATAAATCCTTTTTTCAAGGAAGCATTTGATTATTGCGTTGTAACAGATGAACAAACGTGGCAAAAGGGTGAGACTGACCGCAGTGAGGAATCGTTTTACGTGGAATCGGGTGAATATAAATCATTTGATGTGATAAAAGTGCCTATTTTTCATAAGGACGGCAGCCGCAAAGCGCTGATTACAATTGGACGCGATATCTCTCAGCAAAAAGCAGCGGAAGAGCAGCTTCTGAGAAGAGAAAAGCTGTCTGTTGCCGGGGAAATGGCTTCAGGAATCGCCCACGAAATTAAAAATCCGCTGACGAGCCTGAAGGGGTATGTTCAGCTGATGCAGGAAACGGGTTCACTGACAGAGGAGCGGGTCAATCTGATGGCATCAGAAATTGACCGCATTCATGCTATTACAGAGGAACTGCTGATTCTTTCAAAGCCGGAAATCAAAAAGCATGAGCAGTTCTCAATCTGTGATTCAGTCGATTACGTGATCAACTTCATGAAGCACCAGGCAGCATCGAAAAAAATCGACATTAAAGTCAGTCGTCTGGATCATGAAGATAAATTTGTCTACGGTGACCGGAATCAGATCGTGCAGGTATTCATGAATTTAGTCAAAAACAGTATTGAGGCGATTGAAGAAAATGGTGAAATTTTAATTAAACCTTCAGTACAGGGTGATGAAATCCAGATTGAGCTGCGGGACAGCGGACCTGGTATTCCGGAAGAGCTGATTGAGAAGGTTTCAGAGGCTTTTTATACAACGAAGGAAAAAGGAATGGGGCTTGGCCTTACAGTCTGTCACCGAATCGTTCATGCGCACGGCGGCTCTCTTGTGTTTGAGAACCTGCCTGAGGGTGGTACCAACGCAATCGTGCAGCTGCCTTTATACTCAACAAAAAAGACATTTACGACGTCGTAAATGTCTTTTTTTGTCCAGTTTCAGCGCCTAGACCCTCGAGTCATAAGCCACACTGAGAAAATGGGAAAGGTCACCCATTTCTCTCAGTGCGTCTTATGCTTGTCGGGTCTGAGCAAGGCGCTTCCGCTTTTCGATATGTCCAGCTTCAGCGTCTAGACCCGACAAGCGCCTTCCGCTTTTCGATATTAGAATAAAATATGCGCGATACCTGCAATAATCGGCAGTGTAATCAGTGTACGCAGAAGGAAGATCAGCACAAGGTCAAGGAAGTTAACCGGAACCTTTGAACCGAGCAGTACGCCACCGACTTCAGACATATAGATTAATTGAGTTACAGATACTGCAGCAATGATAAAGCGCGTCATTTCAGATGAAATATCAGCACCGATAATCGCCGGCAGGAACATATCTGCAAAGCCGACAACCATTGTCTGTGCAGCATCCGCAGCTTCAGGAATCTGTAACAGCTCAAGAATTGGAACAAAAGGTGTACCAAGAATCACAAAGAAGCTTGTTTCTTCAGCAAGAATCAGGGCAACTGTACCAAACGCCATAACAACCGGTGCAACACCAAGCCACATATCAAGCACGTTTTTCATACCGCTCTTAAAGAAATGGCTCACGCTGTTATTTTTTCTGGCAGCCTGAATTGCGAGCTCTGTACCGTGCTGAATGCGAGATTTATATTCTGGCACATCTTCTATGGAATCTTCCTCTTCAGCCTCAGAAATATAAGTTTTCTTTTTCAAAGACAAAGGTGGAATCCGTGGCATAATGATTGCCGCAATAAAACCTGAGAATGCAACAGTCAGATAAAAGGGAACAAAGTAAGATGCCAGGCCAACAGTTTCAATGACTACGATACTGAAAGTAATGGATACAACTGAGAAGGTTGTTCCAATGACTGCAGCTTCACGCTTTGAATAATGCCCTTCTTCATACTGTTTATTTGTCAGCATAACACCGATCGTCCCGTCTCCAAGCCATGAAGCAAGAGAGTCGATTGAAGCACGGCCCGGAAGCTTGAACAACGGACGCATAATCTTAGCCATCAGTGTACCGAACCACTCCAGCAAACCGAAGTTAAGCAGTAATGGCAGGAACAATCCTGCAAATAAGAATAAAGAGAATAATAGCGTAATCAAGCCACCTTCACCTAATAATAATCCTCCTGTATATTCAGACCAGATCAGCTCTGTTGAACTTCCCCCAATCTGGAAAAATGTAATCAGGGCAAATACAGCAGCGAGGATTCTGACAATTACCCAAAACCACGTTACGTTAAATAAAGTATTTCTGAACTCATTGTTCGTAATGAAATCAGGTTTTCCTGCACGTGCAATCAAAGACAGCACGGCTGTAATTACAATAATAAAAGTCATAATTGCAGGAATTGCACCGCCAATTAACCCCTGAAGCCAGTCAGATAAAATCGCGATAGGAATCGTGACTGCATCTTCTGAAGGAAGCGGCATCATGAATAGAAAAATCCCGATAATAGAAGGAACAATAAAGCGCAAATAATCTTTTGCAGTAAAAGTATTCATCGTTTTTCTCCTTTATGAATGGACTGATTAAGATAAAGTGAATAAAAATAAACCAAACTCAATTTTAATTCACACCCCCTGTGAAATCAATGTTTAACTGAGAAAACTTATAGTAAGCGCTTCCAACTCAATTTAAACACGTTCAAATCAGTTAGGCAATCATCTTCTGAATCACTAAATGGATAACATTCACATTTTTTCACAAAGTTACGTTTAGATAAGAAATTATTAGGGGAAGTTATTATTACGAGAGAAGAAACGTGAGGTGGGTCTTGAGTGGATACAATGGGTCATTTATCATATGAAAAGCTTCTTGAAGCACTGGAATCAGCGAAAAAGCTGAACCTTGCCAAGGACTTCATACAACTATTAGAAAGAGAAGCGGAAAAAAGAGGCCTCAGGGCACTATTATGTTCGTAACAGCAGATATCTGCTGTTTTTTATTTTGTTTTGAGCCATGTTAAAGATCAACGTTTTGCACAGATGGTAATTGGAGCGGAAAGAGTCCCCCTCTCGCTGCAATCAACAGCCCACTTTAACAAAGACATTTTTTTAATTGTATAATAATTGTAAAGACTGAGCATTGAAAAGGTTTCCAATTGGAACGCTATGATACAATGGTTCAATCAACGATAAGAAGGTGAAAAGATGATTAAGCTAATTGCATCTGATATGGATGGTACGCTGCTGAACGGCAGTCACGAAGTTGGTCAGGAAACGATCAGCGCAATAAAAGAAGCGAAAGATGCCGGAATTGAAGTAATTATAGCAACCGGCAGATCATATAAAGAAGCGGTACTGCCTATTAAGCAGGCGGGTCTGTCACTTCCTCTCATCGTAGTAAATGGAGCAGAGATCCGTGATACAGAAGGAAAACAGCTGTATCAGGAAGGTCTGAGCGCGGAAAAAGCTGAAAGTGCAGCAGAAGCACTTGAAAAGCTGGATGTGTATTTTGAGATTTATACTGAAAATGGAACGTATACAAACCATAAAGAACACGGAATTCAGCTGTTAATCGATATTTTCCTCACATCTAACCCGGATACACCGCTCCCTCACGTAAAAGAGGAAGCAGCAAACCGTTATGATGACGGTCACGTTCATGTAGTGGATAACTATCATGATGTTTTTAATTCTTCAGAAACAGTCTACAAATTTCTTGCCTTTTCATCAAAGCCTGAAAAGCTCGAGCAGGCGAAGGAAGCGCTGAATGAGATGGGCGGCCTTGCGATCAGCTCATCAGGTAAAGAAAATCTTGAGATCACCAGTGTGAAAGCTCAAAAAGGCATTGCGCTCGACTGGTATGTCAAGCAGCGCGGCATTGATCCGAAAGACGTAATGGCAATCGGTGATAATTACAATGACGTCTCTATGATGAAGCTCGCCGGGTGGTCAGTTGCGATGGGAAATGCACCTAAGGACATTCAAGAAATCTGCCGCTTTGTCACTACAACGAACCGTGAAGAGGGCGTAGCAAAAGCAATCCGTAAATTAACTGAAACAGAAGCAAAAGTATAATTCTGAGCCGTATCCTGTATTAGGAGCGGCTTGTTTTTTTGTTATATGATAAACTTTTAACTATTATATCGTCACAGGAGGATTTCAGATGAAAAAAGGTGTTATTTCATTAGGTGAAGCATTAATTGATTTTATTCCAACAGATGAAACAAATGACTACTATTATAAAAGCCCGGGCGGTGCACCGGCTAACGTTGCTGTCGGTGTAGCACGTCTTGGTCTGCCATCTTACTTTGCAGGAAAAGTAGGGGAGGATGTACTTGGCAGATTTTTAGCACGTACACTACATGACTATGGTGTAAATACAGATCACCTTCACTTTGATCAGGAACATCGTACAGGGGCAGTGTTCGTCACGCTTGATAACGGCGAACGAAGCTTTGACTTTTACATAGATCCAAGTGCTGACAGATTTTTAAAAGCAGATGAGCTTGATCCGGCTCTTTTTGAAGAAGCAAAAATCCTTCATTTTGGCTCTATTTCCATGATCAGTGAACCTTCTAAAACAGCAACGAAAAAGGCTGTTGAACTGGCACGTGAAAAAGGCATGATGATCTCATATGATCCAAACCTCCGCATGTCACTGTGGCCGAATGAAGAGGAAGCGCGGAGAACGATCTCCTCAATGCTCGATCAGGCTGATGTTGTGAAAATTTCAGAAGAAGAGCTGGAATTTTTAACAGGTACTGAGGATATTCAAAAAGGTGCTGAGGTTTTAAAACAGTTTGGCATTCCGCTGCTTCTCATTACAATGGGTGCTGAAGGCAGCTGGGTATTCACACAAACAGAAACCCGTCACGTACCGGCTGAAAAAGTTCAGGTAGTGGATACAACGGGAGCAGGCGATGCATTTGTATCCGGTATGCTGTATTCATTACACGAGTTTGATGGGGAAGTACGTGATCTGAAGCTTGACCAGGCTGTTAAGATGGTGGAGTTTGCGAGTCATTCAGGTGCACTTGCTGCGTCTGTGAAGGGGGCGATGACTGCCCTGCCGACGATTGAGGAATTGAAGAAATAATAAAAAGCCCGTTTGGAGAGCGACTGTTGTCGTATAGGTCCAAACGGGCTTTTTTATTATGTGAGAATAGAGGTGATGTGGTTTCGGGCGGATTCTGGATTTCGGGTCACCTCGAGTGATTTTCAGGTCGGATTCGAGCATTTTCGGGTCACCTCGAGTGATTTTCAGGTCGGATTCGAGCATTTTCGGGTCACCTTTACGAAATCTCGGGTCATATCCGATTAGAACTCAGTTTCTCGGGTCGGGTATGCATGATCTCGGTTCACCTTCACCAATTCTCGGGTCACTTCCAAATAGCAGCTGGACTTGCCCCACGACCTAAACGCCTGCTTACGCTTTTCTACTTGATCCAGCTGCAGGCGCTAGCTCCTCGGATCATAAGCCACGAATCGGTAAACGGGACAAACCACCCGTTTTCCGCTCCGCGTCTTATGTCTGTCGGAGCTGAACAAGCGCCTTTCGCTTTTCTACTTATACCCCTGATCAAATCGATATTCAAAAAACCGCTCCTGCGTCACCCACTGAATCGCCTCAGGATCATTTTCTCCAAGTCTTTTCTCAAGATCCTCAAGCATCCAGGCTGTTTGTGAGATGTGTGCGCGCATTGCGTTTAGTTTTACATCCATCACATCTGTCACATCATTAATGACATCCGGTTCGCCTAGCTCTTCAGCTGTGTTATTGGCGAACGCCACACAATGAAGCTTTGGCCGGTCACTCTCATTCATCCGGTGAACCGCTCTGACAACCGCTCGGGCAGTTGCTTCATGGTCGGGGTGAACACAGTAGTCAGGATAAAATGTAATCACGAGTGAAGGATTGGTTTCCTGAATCAGTGATTCCATCATTTCCACCATATATTCATCATCTTCAAATTCAACTGTTTTATCCCGCAGACCCATCATGCGAAGGTCAGTGAGACCCATTGCATCTGCAGCGGCTTTTAATTCTTTTTTACGGATATCAGGAAGAGATTCTCTTGTTGCAAATGGCGGGTTGCCGAGGTTTCTTCCCATTTGGCCAAGTGTCAGACATGCATAAGTTACACCTGTACCATTTTTTATATGTGATGCAATCGTGCCGGATACGCCGAACGCTTCATCGTCGGGGTGAGGGAACACGACTAGCACGTGATTTTCCTGTTCAATCATATTTCTGGCTCCTTCCTGTTACTCAAAAGGTGTTTCACTGATTTGCAGTGAGACGGCGAGCTTTCCCTGATGGTCGTGTCCAGCCATCAGCAGCCGCCCTTTATCATCAAGTTCGTAATGTGTGATGCCTTGAGCGTATATCCAGCCAAGGTCGCCAAGCTTCAGGCCGACCCGGGACGGCGGATCACCGATAATTTTACCCAGCTCGTATTCTACTTTTGCATTTCTGATAAAAGCTCCTGCATTGAAGAACTTTTCATCGAAATGAGAAGCGTAAGACCCGTTCGTTGTTTCTAAATGGATATATACTTCCTTGTTTGCAAAGCTGTTAATCAATTTTTGTACGTCATCTATTTTGACAGGCTCCATGATGCTCCTCCTTGCCTTTAATCATATGCTCTATTTTACTTCAAAACGTTCCGGAATGCGAAAAGGCTGTTTGTCTTTCCTGAAAATAACAAAAAGCCGCTTGGCGGCTTTTTGTTATTTCGATGGATCTTTAATTTTGCGTTCGTTTTCTTTGTCAGGGTGATAACCTGTTTTATTTTCTCTTTCCGGTGTACGGTCCGTATGGAGTGGGGCTTCGTTATTCTGGCTGATCTGCTGCTTGCGCTGGCCGGTATAGGCAGCAACCGCTATAACAGCAATGACACCGCCAATCAGTCCTGCGATCACAGAGATCCCGATTGATCCGGTAATCAGATAAAATCCGCCGAATACACCAAGCACGACAGCGATTGCGATAATAAAGTTAATCATCGTTTCACCTCATTTTAAGGAATTCTTATTTCTTACGTGTATTCCTTAAAATAGAAAAACTAAACTCTACATTACGCATTCAACGTTTCTTTGTTAATAGTTACCTTGCCAAAACGGCTATGTGCACCATGCATAACAGGTCCAACATATTCATTTAAACGCCAGCCGTGATGAATGGCTGAAGTAACAAATTCTTTAGCATTTGATACAGCTTCATTTAATTCAAGACCATTTGCAAGGTTAGCTGTAATAGCAGCAGCAAAGGTACAGCCTGCGCCGTGATTATAAGAAGTATCTGCTTTTTCGGCTTCTAGTAAAGTGAATGTATCACCATCATAAAACAGGTCAACAGCTTTATCGTGATCAAGCTGCTTGCCACCTTTTACAACAACAGATTTTGCACCCATTTCTACTATTTTCGCTGCAGCAGCTTTCATATCATCAATCGTGCGGATCGGTCCGACACCTGACAGCTGCCATGCTTCAAACAGGTTTGGCGTGACAACCATTGCACGCGGCAGCAAATGCTCCTGCATAGCGCCAACCGTCTCAGGGTGCAGTACCTCATCCTCACCCTTACAAACCATAACCGGATCGATCACAACTTTATCAGTTTCAGCACGATCAATTGCCTGTGCTGCTGTTTCAATGATTTCAACTGATCCGAGCATACCTGTTTTTAAAGCAGAGATACCTGTAGAAAGTGCAGTGTCGATCTGCGCTTTCAGTGTATCAATCGCCAGGGGATGAACGTTATGCGCCCAGTGATTTGCCGGGTCCATCGTAACTACTGTTGTAAGAGCCGTCATACCGTACGTTCCATGCTCCTGAAATGTTTTCAGATCAGCCTGAATACCGGCACCGCCGCTTGTATCTGAACCTGCGATTGTTAAAGTTTTATTTAAAGACATAAAAAACCCTCCAAAGATTATTTCCTCCATCATAGCACGCGCAGGGAATGTTTGAAAACGTCCTGCATTTCCCGGGAAATAGTGAGGAATTTTGACAGAGTTTTGTCACGGGGAAGCACTGTATGTCACCTGATATCAGGAACAGGTTTCCAATGTTCGGCAAATTCCGTATAATGAGTGATGGTAATAAAAAATCCAGCTGAATGCTGTTATATGGTGATGATATGAGCAAAGGTTTGAAAAGTTTAGTGTTTGGAATATTATTTTTAATTGTAATTGCAGGAGGATTAATCTTAGGCTATCAATATATGTTTGGTGATAATCAGCAGCAGAGGTCAGCGACTTTTGTCGAACAAATTAAGGACATGAATGCTCTTGCAACTTCCCAGGCCTTCGTTAAAACAGTCATTGATGAAAAAGATAACGAGGTCTTCGGACTAGATATTAAGTGGGAAATACCGGGCACGGAGCGCAGAGTTTTTTTAGTGGTACCGGGTACAGTGCTTGCTGGTATTGATATGGATCAATTATCAGAAGACGATATTGAAGTGAATGAAAATGAGAGAACGGTTTCTCTGACACTGCCGCGTGCAAAATTACTTCAGGAACCTGCTATTCAGGCTGATGAAGTGGAAGCTATTACAACTGAAGGAATCTTCCGTAGTGCTGTAAATATGGAGGAAAGTGTAGATTATATTGCTGCAGCACAAGAGAAAATAAAAAAAGAGGCGATTGAGCAGGGTGTACTAGAGCGGGCTGAAATCAATGCTGAACTGGCATTAGAAGAGTTCTTTGAATTGACCGGGTACGATGCAAACATAACTTTCGAATAACGAGGTGATCATTTATGGGTGTTAATATTCAAAACGATTGGCAGGATCAGCTTCAGCCGGTCTTTGATAAACCGTCGTACCAGCAGTTAAGAGAATTTCTTAAGCAGGAATATGGCTCAGGTAAAGTATTTCCACCGATGAATGACATTTATGAAGCATTCAAGCGAACACCTTTTCATAAAGTAAAAGCAGTTATTCTGGGCCAGGATCCGTATCATGGAGAAGGTCAGGCGCATGGACTGAGCTTTTCAGTGCAAGAAGGGACGAAAATTCCGCCATCACTGCAAAACATTTTTAAAGAGCTGAAGGAAGATGTAAATGTTGATCCGCCAAAGTCCGGAGATTTAACAAAGTGGGCAGACGAAGGCGTTCTCTTACTGAATACCGTCCTGACAGTAAAAGAAGGACAGGCTCATTCACATAAGGGAAAAGGCTGGGAGCAGATTACAGATGAAGCAATCAGACTTTTAGGCGAGAGAGAAGAACCGCTTGTGTTTATTTTATGGGGCAAGCCCGCGCAGGCTAAAAGTAGGCTGATTGATACAAATAAGCATTTGATTATCAATTCGCCACATCCAAGTCCGCTCGCTGCACACAGAGGATTTTTCGGCAGTCAGCCATTTTCCAAAACGAACGCATTTTTAAAAGAGCACGGCATCGACCCGATCGACTGGTCACTTGATTGAAGGGGGCATCCGTTTTGACTGAATCAAAGCGTATTAACTGTAATGCGTGTAAATACTATTATGTCACTTGGGATCCGAACTTTCCCAAGGGATGTAAAGCTCATGGGTTCAAAACCAGACACCTTCCATCATTAGAAGTGTTCAGGGCATCAGGACATCAATGCTATGCATTTGAACCAAAGCAGGGGAGGAGACAGATATGAACATTTCATATGAACAGCTGCTTCAGAAAATTGCGCAGGAAGCGAATAAAGCACAGGGCGCCTCGCCAGGTCGTCAGTGCGAGCATTTGCGTTCAATCCAGACGTTATGTGAGCTTGCGCTTGGGCAGGAGGAATCTGCTTCAGCACCTGTAAGAACTCAGCCTGCGCCGATCCAGCAGCCGGTGCAGCCGCAGCAGATCCAATCCTATCAGCAGCCAAGTCCGCTGCAGGAAAAGCCGATCGAAACAGACGGCGGCAATGGCGATTCGCTGTTTGATTTTTAAAGTGAGTAGTGCTTAATAACGCGTGTCCTTTCCTGGGGCGGGAGTCTCCGTCCCCCACTGCAAGGACAAGCTGAGTATGAACTAGTAATATAAAGTCATAAAAACGACGATCACTTACTTAATTATAATTAATTTCACAAAGCGTTGATTGGAGCGTAGGGCGGCGACTCCGGGACGATTAGTGGGACGCTGAGACCCCGCAACCGGAGGTGAGGAGGCTCAGCAACCACCGTCCGGAAAGCGTCCGCCTGTAGCGGAAATCATAAGCGCTTTTCATAGTTAAATCCAAGAAAGGAAGTCTCAAATGAAAATTCTATTAATCATTGGTGCAATTAACGCATTTTTATCAGTCGCGCTCGGAGCATTCGGTGCCCATGCACTTGAAGGCAGAGTAGAGCCGAAATATCTTGATACCTGGAACACAGCCGTTCAATATCAGATGTTCCACGCAACAGCGATCTTAATTACAGGCGTATTAATCGGAACACTTCCTGCATCAGGCCTTTTCGGTACTGCAGGCTGGTTATTTGTCGGAGGAATTGTATTCTTCTCAGGAAGCCTTTATGTATTAAGTCTGACTGGCATCAGCGTGCTTGGCGCCATCACACCAATCGGCGGCCTATTATTCTTAGGCGGCTGGGTTTGCCTGATTATTGCGATTGCAAAAGTATTATAACGATTAAAGAGAGTCCGGGATTCCGGGCTCTCTTTTCGTTTTATCGGCCTCCGCCGTTAAACGGGTAATCATACTCTATTTCTCCATCAAACGTTGCATAATCAAGATAAATGAGCGGCAGTAAATATCTTTTTTCAGTATTCGGATCGCTTAAAATCAGATGATCGCGTCCGGCGGCTTCGATAATACCTTTAAAAATTTTAGCGTTCCAGTCTTTGTTGTTTTCAAATGTCATGTAAACAGTCGTCGGCTTACCCCGGTTCAGCCTGAAGATATTCTCAATATAAGATTCCTCAACAGGCGGACGTGCCGTTTGCTGAGACTGCTGTTGGCCGTAGTAATATTGGTAATTAGGATAATAACCGCCATATTGCCCCGTGCCGTACTGCCCAGTGGAATAAGATGGATTCATTGTCATTTTGATTCTCCCTCCAGTCAATTACACCATATGAACAGCAAAACGTTTTTATACATAAAAAACCTCCAGCCGCATTTGACTGGAGGAAGAACTTTATACGTGCAAAAACTTCGGCAGGTCCTCATCTTCAAGCAGGTTACCTACATAGAACGCACCAAATTCGCCGTAGCGCGCACTTGTTTCATCAAAACGCATTTCATATACAATTTTCTTAAACTGCAGTACATCATCTGCATAAAGCGTTACGCCCCATTCCCAGTCATCAAAACCGACTGAGCCTGAGATGATCTGCTTGATTTTGCCGGCATACTGACGCCCGATCATGCCGTGGTCATACATCAGCTTTTTGCGGTCTTCCATTGAAAGCATGTACCAGTTGTCATTGCCCTCACGCTTTTTATCCATTGGATAGAAGCAGATGTGCTTTGATTTTGGCAGCTTTGGATACAGACGTGATCTTACATAAGGGTTCTCATATGGATCTTCATCAGATTCCTTAGAACCATAGCTTCCAAGCTCAACAACAGAGACGTACGAATAAGTCGGTACTGTATAATCAGCAATCGTTAATTTGTTAAATTCATTCTCAAGGTCATTCAGCTCTTCCATTGTCGGACGCAGAATAAATAAAACGAAATCTGCCTTCTGTCCAACGATTGAATAGAACGAATGACTGCCCTGGTCCTGATCTTGTACATCATTCAGTTTCTTTAAAAACTGCTGGAACTCATTAATTGCCGCTGTGCGCTCATCGCTTGTCAGCTGCTTCCAAGAAGTCCAGTCCATTTTACGAAAATCATGCAGGCCATACCAGCCATCCAGCGTAGTTGCTGCTTCACTCATATTCCGTCACTCCTAAATGAAATGTCATATAAACTCACTGTTTCTATCTTATCATAAAGGAATGTGCGACAGCTAATGAGGGGTGGAGGGTTCATGAAATTGTTGGAGTTTTAGTACCGCTGATTTCCGTTCCAGGCGGGAGGCTTTCCGGACGGTGGTTGCTGAGCCTCCTCACCTTCGGTTGCGGGGTCTCAGCTTCCCACTAATCGTCCCGGAGTCCCCCGCCTTCCACTACAATCAGCTGAGTGAGTTCTACATTCCATGATATGATTAAAATTATTTTAATAGTAAAAGTGGTTTTGTATACTTTTATGTTTAGATAACCACATTGAGATTATTGGAGCGGAAGGGGGCGACTCCAGCAGGAAAAGTCGGACAGGTGAGACCCCGCAAGGCGAAGCCTGAGGAGGCTCACCGCCGGCCCTGCGGAAAGCGTCCCCCTGAAGCGGAAATAATCGGTTACATCTAACACCTTCTATTAAAATTGTCCGAAAACAAAAACTTTTCCAATGAAAACGTTGACATAAAGGCTATTGGTTGAATTCACTTACAGATGGGGTATGCTTACAAGTAGAGACCAATTTAGGAGGATGAATCATGAGCGATTTATTCACAGGATTAAAAGAAAAATTAACTGGTAAAGAACGCCGTATCGTATTTCCGGAAGGATCAGACGAGCGTATTTTAAGAGCAGCAAGCCGCCTTGCAGCAGAAAATATTTTAACACCAATTCTTGTCGGTAACCCAAACGCCATTGCTGAAAAAGCTGATGAAGCAAACGTGATTTTAGATGGATGTGACATTGTTGATCCGGCATCTTATCCGGAATTTGATGAGCTTGTTTCTTCATTCGTTGAGCGCCGTAAAGGTAAGGCAACGGTTGAGCAGGCACGCGAGATTCTCTTAGATGAAAATTACTTTGGCACAATGCTTGTCTACACAAACCGTGCAGACGGTCTTGTCAGCGGAGCGGCACACTCTACTGCAGACACAGTGCGCCCGGCACTGCAGATCATCAAGACAAAAGAAGGCATTAAAAAGACGTCAGGCGTATTCATTATGGTACGCGACGATGAGAAGTATGTATTTGCTGATTGCGCAATCAACATTTCACCTGACAGCAATGACCTTGCTGAAATTGCCCTTGAGAGTGCAAAGACTGCTGAAATGTTCGACGTGGACCCGCGCGTTGCGATGCTGAGCTTCTCAACAAAAGGTTCAGCAAAATCACCTGAAACTGAGAAAGTAACGGAAGCAATCAAGATCGCAAAAGAAGCGAATCCTGAACTGACACTTGATGGTGAATTCCAGTTTGATGCAGCTTTCGTTCCTTCAGTAGCGAAAAGTAAAGCACCTGATTCAGAAATTCAGGGTGATGCAAATGTATTTGTATTCCCGAGCCTTGAAGCAGGTAACATCGGATACAAAATTGCACAGCGTCTTGGTGGATTCGAAGCAGTAGGCCCGATCCTTCAGGGGCTGAACGCACCGGTGAATGATCTTTCACGCGGATGTAATGAAGAAGATGTGTATAAGCTTGCATTAATTACTGCAGGCCAGTCACTATAATAAAGGTAATCCCCGTCTGAGCAGTCAGACGGGGATTTTTCATACGGATGAAATGTTGGACGTTTCGTGTTGAGGGGTGTATTCAGTGACTTGAGGTAGCGATACACCCGGGTTGAGTGCAGTAAAAAGCCGATTGAGTGCAGTAGAACAACAGCTGAGTGAACTGACTTCTAAATTGAATGCTGTCACACCCCCATTCCACCCCACAAAAAAACAGCGGAGACCCACGCTCCGCTATCCAAAAACCTTATTTCATTTCAACCAGCTGAAGTTCAGGCTTTTCCTTCTTCGTCGTACAGATCGACTCCCAGTCATGGGCTGCACCGTCACGCATGGTGACAATACGATCTGCAATGGCTTTGGAATCTTCCAGATCATGAGAGACAAAGATTGATGTGATGCCTGTCTTTTTAATGATCTCTCTCAGCTCACTGCGGATTTTGATCTGCAGGCCGGCGTCGAGATTACTGAATGGCTCATCAAGCAATAGAAGAGAAGGCTTTGGCGCCAGTGCGCGTGCAAGTGCAATACGCTGCTGCTGTCCACCACTTAATTCGTGTGGATAGCGTTTTGCATAAGTTGTCATATTCACAAGCTCAAGCACTTCCTCAGCACGCTGCTTTCTTTCGCGGCGGCTGAGTTTTTTTAAGCCGAATTGAATGTTTTCAAGCACAGTCATATGTGGAAACAGGGCGTAATCCTGGAATACCATACCGATTCCGCGCTTTTCTGGAAGCACGAAGCGGCGGTCATCCGTCATCACGGCCCCGTCAATTGAAATTTTACCGCAGGAAGGGACCTCAAGGCCGCAAAGCAGGCGCAGCACAGTACTCTTACCGCTGCCGCTGTCACCCTGGATTGAAATGATTTCCCCCTGTTCAATTTCTAAATGAAAATGGTTGATCGTATTTGTTTTCGCTTTTCCATAACAAAAGCATAAGTCTTTGATTTCAACGAACATATCAATTCGGCTCCTTTTCTAAAACTTGATGGAAGATATAAATCGCAATACCGCTGATGACGACAATCAGAATTGAAGCAAGTGAAGCCTCGTGGATCTGTTCGTCACTCGCGTACTGATAAGCTTTAGTGGCTAAAGTGTCAAAGTTAAATGGTCGTAAAATCAGGGTTAACGGCAGCTCTTTTAAAATATCAATAAAGACCAGGATAAAGCCGCTGATCAGCGGAACTTTTATCATACGCAGGTCTACTTTAAAAAATGTTTTCGTCAGGTTTTCACCGAGCATTCTTGACGCTTCAGTGTATTTGTTTCCAATCTTATCAAAACCGGCTTCAACTGAATTATAGCCGATCGCAAGGAAACGGATAATATACGCTGAAATCAGCATGAATAAGCTTGTGCTCAGGAAAAGTGAAGCCTCCATACCGGCTGCTTCATAAAACGCGAACAGCCATTTATCAAGATCAATGAAGATTGTACTGATCCCGACTGCAATAACAGCTCCAGGGATTGAGTATCCAAGGATCGTCACGCGGGCTGCAGACTTAGAAATAAAGCTCTGATGCATTCTTGCAAAGTTTGCGATGATAACAGCAAATACCATCACAAGCGCTGCTCCGATGAAGGAAACTAACACTGAATTTGTAATGAACGATGTAAATTCAGGCGATGCAATCTTCTCAAATGTTAAGATCATCCAGTCAACCATTTGAACAAATGGAATCAGGAAGGCAAGCATGAAAATCAATAAGCAATAGCTAAATGCAATCCATGCTTTTGATCCTTTCAGTTGAATCGGTGTTAGCGGTCTTGATTTGGCAGTCGTTGAACTGTATTTCTTCCGCCCGCGCATCACCTTTTCAAGAATCAGGATCGCAAATACGATAAACATAAGGGTTGCGGCAAGCTTGATCGCAGAATTGAGATCATTCATGCCAAACCACGTCTGGAAAATGGCTGTACTGAATGTCGGGACACCGAAATACTGTACGAGGCCATAATCATTTAGCACCTCAAGCAGCACCAGGCTGACGCCGCCTACAATGGCTCCGCGGGAAATCGGAAGGACCACTTTGAAATAAATGTCCCATGAATTCCTGCCAAGCAGCCTCGCATTTTCAACAAGTGATGCTGACTGATGCGCAAGGAAAGCCCGTGTAATCGTATATACATAAGGGAATAAAAACATAGTAAAAATAAATACCGCACCAGGCAGGTTCAGGATATTAAAATATGATTGGTTCACTGTAATATCCCAGTTATTCCTGAGCGTTGTCTGAATCACTCCGGTATAATCGAGGATCCCGTTGTACGTGTATCCCGCGATAAATGGAGGAATCGCAAGCGGCAAAATTAATGCCCACTTGAAAAATTTCTTCATCGGAAAGTCATATGCAGATACAAGCCAAGCAAGACTCGTACCAACCAAAATCGTGAACAATCCGGTAAATAACATAATCAAACCAGTATTCTTTAACAAGTCGGGCAGAATAAATTCCTGAATATGTGCCCAATTCTCTGCTCTTTCAGTAAAAAAGTTAATTAAAATCGTTAAATTCGGCAGCAAAATCAATATCACGATGATTAAGCTTAAGAGTGACCAGATATTCAAATAACCTGGTATTTTTCGAAACACCTTCAAGCTGGACACGTCCTTAAAATCTGCAATTCAATGTACAAACAATTTGCTTGCAATCGTTCCCTGTTAATGATAACAGTTCTCAATTATTTTGTATAGTTGAAAACGCTTATTTAGCAGGAACGACCGAAGGAAATATTGTGTAGCGTGTCAAAATTTAGACAAATTGCGCGTGATTGGGCGTGGGTGCGTGAGGGGGTGTGGTGGAGAAAAAATGAAAAGGTGATTAGAAAAAGTGTGGAGATGATAGATAAATCTCCAGAGGTGACGTAAAAATGAGGGAGGCAGACTTCAGCTGGCGAAAAATTTAAAAGGTGAGTTAAATAAGCAAAAAGGTGATGGATATCTCACAAAAGGTGACATAAAAAAGCTGCATCACCTGAAACCAGGCGATACAGCTCCATTATTCTTATTTCCAGCCAACTTCATTCATAATCTGAAGGGCGCGTGCATTGTTTTCACCAAGTTCAGTCAGGTTGATATCCTGCTCTTTGAACTCGCCCCAGCTTTGAAGAAGCTCTGATGCTTCAACATTAGGGTTTGCAGGGTACTCATAGTTTGCTTCAGAGAATTCTGCCTGTGCAGCTTCAGAAGATAGGAATTCGATGAACTTCTGAGCATTCTCTGTGTTTTTGCTGCTTGCTGTTACGCCGGCACCACTGATGTTGACGTGTGTACCTGTAGTGTCCTGGTTAGGGAATACAACTTCAAGACCTTCAGCAACTTTTACTTCTTCTTCATCTTCAGAATTCAGCATTTGACCAAGGTAGTAAGTGTTCATAACAGCTACATCACCTTCACCGGCAGCGATTCCTTTGGCCTGGTCGCGGTCTCCGCCTTCAGGATCGCGTGCCATGTTGTTTACGATGCCTTCAGCCCATTCTTTTGCAGCGTCTTCACCGTTTAGTGAGATCATAGATGCAACAAGTGACTGGTTGTAGATGTTTTCAGAAGAACGGATCAGCACGCGGCCTGCCATGTCTTCTTCAGTTAGTGACTCATAAGTCTGGATTTCTTCAGCGTCAACTTTTTCCGGATCATATACGATCACACGTGCACGCTTTGTTAAGCCGTACCACTGGTTATCAGTGTCGCGAAGGTTTTCCGGGATATTTTCATTTAACGTATCGCTTTCAATTGACTGAAGCAGCTCAAGATCTTTCGCGCGGTGCAGACGGCCTGCATCAGCTGTCATGAATACGTCAGCTTCAGATGCGACACCTTCACGCTCAAGACGTGCTATTAGCTCATCATCTTTACCCTGAATGACATTAACCTCAATGCCAGTTTCTTCTGTGAACTGATCATAAAGGGCCTGGTCTGTCTCATAGTGACGACCTGTATAAAGGTTAACTTCTCCAGCTGATTCCTCAGTTGCTGCAGAATCGTCTGTAGAACCGTTTTCTTCTGTTGTTTCTTCTTCCCCTGAATTTCCGCAAGCCGTTAAGATTGCAAGAATCAGAGCAAGACCAAATAGATACCATGCTTTTTTCATGATGTACACTCCTCTTATGTAGATTTAATTGAAAATGATTATCAGCACTATTCAAATTATAATGATAATCATTCTCAAGTCAATAGCTTTTTGAAAATTAGTGTGAGCGTTTTCTGAGGAGTATGTGTGATATAATTTTCTCAGTTTAAGAAAGAGGAGAATCAGAACGTATGGAAGACCAGGGTTTAACGCTTTTAAAACAGCCTGTATGGAGAGTGATCGATCAGTCAAGTCTCGGTCCTTCTTTTGAAGCGCTGCAGTCATTTGCGATGGATGATACGCTTTGTGCTTCATCAGGAAGCGGGGAAGCACCGGCTACTGCGCGCTCATGGGTGCACCACCGTACAATCGTACTCGGCACGCAGGATGCCCGCACACCACATTTAGAAAAAGGGTTGGAGCTTCTTGAAGAAGAAGGCTGGCGCTATATCGTAAGGAATTCAGGCGGCCTTGCCGTTGTACTTGATGAAGGCGTATTAAACATTTCACTCGTATTTTCTGAAGCAGATAAAGGGATTGATATAAATAGCGGCTATGATGCGATGCATGCGCTTGTAAAAGAGATGTTTGCTGATTTCGGCCGGGAGATTGAAGCATACGAAATCGTCCATTCATACTGTCCGGGCAGCTACGATTTAAGCATAAATGGCAGAAAGTTTGCCGGTATATCACAAAGAAGGCTGCGTGGCGGGATTGCTGTTCAGATCTACCTGTGCATGAATGGGAGCGGGGCTGAGCGTGCTGAACTCGTGAGACGCTTTTATGAACGCGCGGTTCAGGGGGAAGAGACGAAATTCAACTATCCTGATATTCATCCGGAAGACATGGCGTCATTATCAGAGCTGTTCGGCGTTGAACTGACGGTACAGGATGGCATGCTGCGCTTTTTAAATGTACTGAAGTCAGTCAGCGGCGAGCTGGTTGCAGGCTCACTGAATGGTCAGGAGCTGGATCTGTATGCGGCTTATTATGACCGGGTTGTGAAGCGGAATGAGAGTGTTTTGGGGCGATAATGGGTGAGCGAAAGACCGTGGGTGGTCTTTCGCTTTTTTTGGTTCTGGAAATAGCTTATTGGTTGCTTGATTGTGTATGCGGGGTCTGACGTTTTCGGGTCACGGTCGATAATTTTGCGATCACCTTCTGAAAATCTCGGGACACCTTCAAAAATTTTCAGGTCACGTTTTTTCAAAATCTCCATTTTGGGGTCAGGTCCCCCAATTTTCAGGTCACACCCGATGTTTTTCGGGTCACATTCACCTGATTTCGGGTCACATCCGCCATCCGCATTTTCCGACTCAGCTTTTTTCTTTCCTGTTGTGTCCAACTCCAGCTCCAGCAGGCAGGCCCTCGAGTCATAAGTCACGCATCGATAAACGGGAAAACCACCCGTTTTTTCGCTCCGCGTCTTATGCTTGTCGGACCTGAACGCCTGCTTCCGCTTTTCCTAGTACTCAGCAACCTTCTCCAAATTCCCATTCCGATCCATCTTAAAAGTATTCAAATGCTCCTGCTCATTGAACAGGACAAGCTTCCTCGCGCGGTTCATAATCTGCATAAGCGTATCGTAATCCTCTTTCATCGCAGACTCCCGTTCTTCTAAGTAATGGACTTTCTTTTCAAGTGAGCGGCATTTTTCCTGCCAGACTTTCACTTCTGTTGAGAGTCTGTCAGAAACCTGCAGTGAACCGTTTCGTTCAAGCTGTTGCAGGTAGGCGATTACTGCATTCAATGATAATTCAGACACACGCTTTTCAGGCTCCGGAGCCGGCTGGGCAAAGGCTGGAGCTGATTCACTATGCTCCTCTGCAATTTCCTCATTTAGCGAAACAGGTTCTTCTATTTGAAAACCTTCCGGAACCGAAAAATCAGGCTGGTATAATACTTTCTTTTTACCAGAATGATCATTGCCAAGCAGACGGTTTCTCTGCTTACGCTGCTTTTTTGCAAGACTTAAAGCGTGCTCGAACTGACTGCGTACAACGGCATTCCATCTGAGTCCGCAGGCGGCAGAAGTCCGGTCCAGCTTATCTCGGGCTTCCTCAAATGCGTTCAGCTGTGTGCTGCCTTCTCTTACATGCCGCAATACAGTGTCTGCAAGCAGCAAATCATCCTCTTCCATCCATGCATCCTGACGGTTTTTCATCCTCGTCACTCCAATCTTTGAATCTTTCTGCTATCATTTTCTCCCGGGTGTGAAAGTTTTATACATCACGTCCTAAAAAAGATTCCACTGTACAAAATTGAAACTGTGACTTCATGTCAGTTACAATTACAGGTAGCGAACAAATTAATTAGAGAACATACATATGTAAAATGCGATTTGGATAAAACTGACGGCTGTTTTAATGTTGAAAAGAGGATATTTGGTTGTTGACGTTTCAATTAATTGAAACCAAGTAAATTTAGATCATATACTCAGCTGGCCTTTGGAATGGAGGACGGAGACTCCATGGAAAGGGACAGCGACTATAAAAATTTTTCATTCTCAAAAAACTTTTCCTGTCTCAAAAACTGAGACACCGGCATTTGAAAAACCTTGAAATTTGTCAAGTCGTGAAGTAAAAAAATAACCCGTTATAATGAAACATAACGAAAGAGATGAGGGACATACATGACGTACGCGCAGCAAAAACTGGCTGAGGAAAAAGTATTCAAGGATCCTGTACACCGCTATATCCATGTTCGGGATCAAGTGATCTGGGATCTAGTTGGAACGCGTGAGTTTCAGCGTCTGAGAAGAATTCGTCAGCTTGGAACAACGTATCTGACTTTTCACGGGGCAGAGCACAGCCGGTTCAACCACTCGCTAGGCGTCTATGAAATTATACGCCGGATCGTGGATGACGTCTTTGCTTCAAGACCTGAATGGGATCACAGTGAGCGGTTGTTGTGTCTGTGTGCTGCACTGCTGCATGACCTGGGTCACGGTCCTTTTTCACATTCATTTGAAAAAGTATTTGATCTTGATCATGAGGATTTCACACAGGAAATTATTTTAGGTCATACAGAAGTAAATCAGGTGCTCTCAAAAGTGTCACCTGACTTTCCGCAAAAAGTGGCAGATGTGATCGCCAAAACGTATGAAAATAAGCAGGTTATCAGCCTGATATCAAGTCAGATCGACGCTGACCGTATGGATTACCTGCAGCGTGACGCTTACTTTACAGGTGTCAGCTACGGCCATTTTGATATGGAAAGAATCCTGCGCGTGTTAAGACCAGTAGATGATCAGGTTGTGATTAAGTCGAGCGGGATGCATGCAGTAGAAGACTACATTATGAGCCGCTATCAGATGTACTGGCAGGTATACTTCCATCCTGTTACACGTAGCTCGGAAGTGATTTTGACAAAGATTCTTCACCGCGCAAAGGAACTGAGCAGCCAGGGATATGAATTTGCCTATGAACCGAGACATTTTAAATCAATGTTTTCAGGACACGTTTCACTTAAAGATTACCTGAACCTTGATGAGTCAGTCGTCACTTACTATTTTCAAATGTGGGAAGATGAAAAGGATCCGATTTTAAGAGATCTATGTGACCGTTTTATGCAGAGAAGGCTGTTTAAATATGTGGAATTCGACCCTTCAAAGGAATATAAAAAATTAAATCAGCTTGAACAGCTGTTTAAAGAGGCTGAGCTCGATCCGGACTATTATCTGGTGGTTGACTCGTCTTCAGATCTGCCGTATGATTTCTACCGGCCTGGAGAAGAAGAGGAAAGAGTTCCGATCCATTTATTAATGCCCGGCGGTGAAATTAGAGAACTTTCACGTCAATCTGAGATTGTAGATGCGATTTCAGGGAAAAGAAGAACAGACCATAAATTGTATTATCCAAAAGATTGCCTGATGGATGATTCATCTCATAAAGAAACAAAGCAGAGAATCCTCGACATTCTCGGGATATCAGAACGCTAAAAGGGGAGAAAGTCAATGATGAAGGATCACGCCCGGCTCATGCAGGCATTTTCAGCTGTAGATGAAATTGTCGGCAGAAAAAAGCTGCAGAAGATCATTTTTATCGCCAAAAAGCACAACTATGCTTTTCACGAAAAATATCAGTTCCACTTCTTCGGACCTTACTCGGAAGAATTGACGCTAAGAGTGGAAGAACTGTGTAATATGGGCTTTTTAAAGGAGTATAACGAGAAAAAAAGCGGCTATTACCAGTACCGCTACGAAATCACGGATGAAGGAAGAGACTTTCTTGCATCGCAGGAGCTGCCGTCAGCTGAACTGCAGCCGTTCCTGACAGACCTCAACCAGCAGTCCTCAAGATTTTTAGAACTCGTCTCAACGATTCTTTACTTTGATTCACTTGAAGAAGAGGAATGCATTGAAAAGGTAAGAAAAGTAAAAGAAAAGCAGAACTATACAGATGATGAATGTCAGGAAGCTTTGGCTTACATAGCGCATTTGAAGACATTATCTTAAATGAGAACCTCTCCATTGTTGGAGGGGTTTTTGTTTTGTGCTGGGCGCAAGGTGGTTCGACGTATGCAGGCGTGTGTTCGCCGGGAAATATGTTTGGTTCAACGGGAAATATCCGATGTTCGACGGATAAACCAGGTGGTTCGATACTTGCAGCATAAACTTCGACATTTCGGGCCATTTGACCCACCCCTTATGCTACAAACAACTTTAAAACAAACAGAATTTAAGATGACCACTCAGGTTCATTGGAGCGTAAGGGGGCGACTCCGGGACGATTAGTGGGAAGCTGAGACCCCGCAACCGAAGGTGAGGAGGCTCAGCAACCATCGTCCGGAAAGCGTCCCCCTGAAGCGGAAATGAACCGTTATAGAAAACTCATCAAAATAATCTGAACGTTTTTGAGTGTTTTTGAAAGAAAATGATTGATTTATGTAAGCGTTATCTTTATAATGAAATTACAAACAACACGAGAAGGAGAATGGATATGCTGACTGAAGAGCGTTATTCCATCATTCTAGATAAGCTGAAGTCCTTTGAAACAGTGAAAATCCAGGAGCTTATCGATATCACCGGTGCTTCGGAATCAACGATCAGGCGAGACTTAACAGAGCTTGAAAAAAAGAAGTTCATTAAAAGAATTCATGGCGGGGCCAGAAGAATGGAACGGAAAATGGATGAACCCGGTATGGAAGAGAAATCAGTCAAAAACCTTCACCAAAAGCAGCGAATCGCTCAGGCGGCGGCAGCGCTTGTGGAGGAAGGGGATTGTATCTTTATTGATGCAGGCTCGACAACCAGTCATATGATTCCGTACCTGCCTGAGGGAGACATTATTGTCGTGACAAATGGACTGATGCATATTGATGCTTTAATGAAAAAGGGCATCCGCACTTATTTAACCGGTGGTGCGATTAAGCCTAAGACAAATGCATTGATTGGCAGGGGCGCGATTGATTCGCTGAACGGCTACAGATTTGATAAAGCATTTATGGGAACGAACGGGGTTCATTATGAGTCGGGTTATACGACGCCTGATCCGGAGGAAGCACAGGTGAAGGCGGCTGCGATTAGTCTTTCGCGGGAGGCTTTTGTGCTGGCGGATTCAGAAAAGATCGGTGAGATTGCATTTGCAAGGTTTGGGGAGTTAAATGAAGCGGCACTCATCACAGAGACGTTTGAGGAAAATGCAGCACGATATAAAAACCAGACCAGCGTAAAAGAGGTGGAAGTATGATTTTAACAGTAACACTCAATCCTTCAGTGGATTATGTCGTCCGTGTTGATCAATTCAGCACAGGACATTTAAATAGAACAGATCAAACAGCATTTTATGCAGGCGGAAAAGGGATCAACGTTTCGCAGGTGTTAAAAGAGCTGGATGTACACAGTACGGCAACCGGATTTACCGGCGGATTCAGTGGAAGATTCATTGAAGACACACTTGCTGAAAAACAGATTAAAGCTGATTTTATTCACGTTGAGGATCATTCCCGGATCAATATTAAGCTGAAAACGGATGAAGAAACAGAAATTAATGCTGCCGGGCCTGTCATTTCAGCTGAAAAAGTCAGTGAACTGATTGAACTTGTCAGCCGTTATGGAAAAGGCGATACGCTTGTGCTCGCAGGAAGTATCCCCTCAAGCGTGGAGCGGGATTTATACGGAAAGCTTGCTGCTGCGGCTTATCAAAATGAAATGCAGGTCGTCATCGATTCTGAAAAGTCGCTGCTCGAACCGGCGCTAAAGACTCCGCTGACACTGATCAAGCCGAATCATAAAGAACTGGGTGGCTATATCGGCCAGGACATTGAAACGGTTGAGGACGCGGTAGCGCACGGCAGACGATTTTATAACGAACATCAGATTGAGTATCTGATGGTGTCGATGGCTGAAGATGGTGCAGTTTTATTCGCAGGTGACGAGACTTATATTGCCACCCCTCCAAAAGGTGAGCTGAAAAACAGCGTTGGAGCGGGTGACTCATCGGTAGCAGGATTCCTTGCAGGTCTTGAAAAAGGTTATTCAATAGAAGATACATTTGCGCTCAGTATGGCGTGCGGTGCAGCAACCGCATTCTCTGAAGGTCTTGCTGTAAAAGAACAAATTGATCACTACTTGCCAATGGTACAAATAAGGGGGTTAGTAAAATGAAGATTACAGATCTACTCACAAAAAGCACAATTAATTTAGAGCTGAAGTCAACAGAAAAACAGGGCACCATTGATGAAATGGTCAGCCTGTTAGACCGCGCAGGAAAGCTTGCCGATCCAAAAGCATACCGTGAAGCGATTCAGGCACGTGAAGACCAGACGACAACTGGTATTGGAGAAGGTGTAGCGATTCCTCACGCAAAGACGAAGGCGGTAAAAGAGCCTGCGATTGCATTTGGACGCTCAGTAGAGGGACTTGATTATGAGTCGCTTGACGGTCAGCCGGCCCACCTGGTGTTCATGATCGCAGCAACGGAAGGCGCAAACGATACACATTTACAGGCGCTCAGCCGTTTATCAGTCCTGCTTCTGAAAGACGAGGTCAAACAGGGACTGCTTGATGCAAAAACGCCGGATGATGTGATTGCACTGATCTCAAGCTTTGAAGAAGAGGAAGCAGAGGAAGAGCAGGAAACTGGTGAAGTACAGGGTCAGATTTTAGCAGTAACGGGCTGTCCGACAGGGATTGCACATACTTACATGGCTGCAGATGCACTGAAAAATAAAGCAAAAGAAATGAATGTGCCGATCAAGGTTGAAACAAACGGTTCAGACGGTGCGAAAAACGTGCTGACTGCTGAAGAAATTGAAAACGCTGTAGCGATTATCGTCGCAGCTGATACAAAGGTTGAAATGGAACGTTTTAAAGGGAAACGCGTCATTGAAGTACCAGTAACAGATGGAATCCGCAAGACTGAAACACTAATCAACCGCGCGATTAAGCAGGATGCACCTGTCTATCAGGGAAGCGGCGGATCAGGCGAGAAGAGAGAAGAAGGCCAGGCAAAAGGACGTTCAGGCGTCTATAAGCACCTGATGAACGGTGTATCAAATATGCTTCCGTTTATCGTGGGTGGAGGAATCCTGATCGCACTATCGTTCATGTTTGAAGATCAGATCACAGGTGAGCGTTCGCCGCTTGGTGATATCTTAAGCTATATCGGCGGAGAAAATGCATTTGCACTCATTATCCCGGTACTGGCAGCATTTATCGCGATGAGTATTGCGGATCGTCCTGGATTTGCACCAGGTATGGTCGGCGGATTGATGGCCGCTTCAAGTAACGCTGGTTTCCTTGGCGGAATTATCGCCGGTTTCCTTGCAGGTTACTTGGTCCTTGGATTGAAACGCGTATTTGCAAATCTTCCACAGGTCTTTAATGGTTTAAAACCGGTTCTGATCTATCCGCTATTTGGTATTTTGATTACTGGCTTAATTATGTATTGGGCGGTTCAGCCGCTTAGCGCAATTAACCAGGGCGTCATTGACTGGTTAGGTGGTCTTGGAACAGGAAACCTTGCGCTATTAGGGTTACTGCTTGGCGGTATGATGGCGATTGATATGGGTGGTCCGATTAACAAAGCAGCTTATGCATTCGCACTTGCAGTCGCAGCTGACGGTCAGTTCGGACCTCAGGCAGCTGTTATGGCTGGTGGTATGGTGCCGCCACTTGGAATGGCGCTTGCAACAACACTTTTCCGTAAAAAGTTCAATGAACAGGAGCGTAAAACTGGGGTTTCAGCATATTTCCTTGGTGCATTCTTTATCACAGAAGGTGCAATCCCATTCGCAGCAGCCGATCCGCTGCGTGTGATTCCTTCAGCAGTTGCGGGTTCAGCAGTGGCAGGCGGTCTGACACTATGGTTCGACCTTGCCCTGCGCGCACCGCACGGCGGAATCTTCGTCTTCCCAACGCTTGAAGGTGCAGTGATTAATATTCTGCTGTACGCAATTGCGATTGTGGCGGGTACTGTTGTGACTGCGCTGACAGTTGGATTTTTGAAGAAGCCGGTTGTGGCTTAAGGGGTTGTGTGTGGTTCGGCGTTAAACGTGGCATGTTCGAAGGTAAACCAGCCTTGTTCGACGGTAAACACATAGTGTTCGACAGTAAATACGGCTGGTTCGCCACTTAACATGCAACCTTCGACGCTTCATGTCATTTGACCTATGCGCGGTAGCGCCAAAGAAACTTCCTCCAGGCAGCGCCTGAGGAAGTTTTTTCTGTTCTTATTGATCACTAACTCTCTTGCCGCCAACACCATAATCCGTCTTCTTCATTTCCTCGATAATAATCGAAACCTTATCCGGCGTTGCGCCAGTTGTCTCAACGACTGCATCTGTCACCTTTTCAACAAGTGCTCTTTTCTGGTCATCACTGCGACCCTCAATCATTTTCACTGTAACGATCGGCATATCTCAGAACCCCTTCCAAAGTGTATTCATCGTCTTCAATTGATCTCATGTGATACAATTAATTACGATAACGCACATTTATTGTATATGATTTTTTACACTTTTACATAAATCAAAGATTGATTTGTTGGTTTTGTTTGGGAAGACTTTCAAAATACCTGCACAGCTGTGATTGGAGCGTAAGGCGGCGACTCCTGTGGCAGGAAGGGACAGGTGAGACGATCACGGCGAAGCCTGATGGCTCAGCGCCCGGCCACGGAAAGCGTCCGCCTGTAGCGGAAATCAACAGCCAATATCAACAGAGTAATACGTAAAGGAGCGAACATACATGTCAGACAAAAAGAAAAACATCGGTTTTAACATTATTAAAAACGATCCGACAGACGGCCACGGTGGCTTTGGTGTCGGCTCACTCAGTCTTGATAACGTATCACCAGTCATTGTAGATGTTGCAGAACAGGAAGCAGAAGTCGATATCGGCGCCATGCACGCAAGATCCAAAGTAGAAAAACGTATCAAATTTACAACGAACCGTGAAGATTCAGAAGGCGGCAAAGACTACTGGCTTGTCTGGGTCACGATTGACCGTAAGCCTGAGGGACCTTATTATGCGGGTGTAACGGCATGTGAAATGGTTGTAAATGTGGAGAAGCGAAGAGGCTATAAAGTGCTTGCAGATCATGTGAACCTAATGGATAAATCAATGAAGCGCAAAATCATCGTAGATCATATGGATGACACGTCTAAAAAAGTACTGGCAGATTTTCTGAAAGCTCACAATGAAGCATTTTGGGAGGCGTCAGAGCCGGAGCTTCATGAGGCGCTGCTGTCAACAGAAAAATGACATTCGTGAACAAATTGTGACGGATTGTAGAAAACTATCACTGATTATTGCTAGAGGCGAATAAAGAGAGTAAAATTATTTTACAGTTGCATTGAATATGTAGCTAGGACACGAAAAGACCCGAGGCCGCACACCTCGGGTCTTTTTGCATTCAATTTGTCTTTATTCCATAAACCATTTCTTAAACCAGTTTTCATCCTCTGTGTGTCCGTTGACAGGCTCACCAGGTGGCACCGCATTTCCATCGCAGTCCTCTACAGGTGCTGTTGCTTCTACAAAGTAGGCAGTCCGTTTTCCGCAAGATTCTCCAGCTAAAAGGCCTGTGTGTGGGTCCATCTGAACGGCAGTTACGCCGGGGGGAGGGACGAAAAACTCCTCTGGCTGTTCTGCATGCGCCCGCTCCATAAATCTAAGCCAGATCCATTTTGCAGCCTGCTTATCTTCTGTGAGCGTCAATGTCCGTGCATCATCATAGCCTGTCCAGACGCCTGCAGTGAGCGCCGGTGAAAAACCGATTATCCACTGATCTGTGTCAGTTGTACCGGATTTTGCAGCGTACTCACGCGTTTTTTCATCTAGAAGTGTAATCCCGGTCACAGTGGAATAATCATTTAAAGCCGGATCAAACGTTCCTGTCAGCATATGCGTCATGACAAACGCCTGCTGCTCATCAATCACACACTTTGCATTTTTTCTTCTCATAAATCACTTCACCATCTGGCTCTTCAATCTTTCTGATCAGCATAGGCTTAACCTTTTTCCCGCCATTTGCAAAAACGGAATAAGCATTAAACAGCTCAAGCGGGACTGCTTCAGACGTGCCGAGTGCGGCAGAAGGAACCTCCTGCACAGGCGTACTCAAGCCAAATTCCTTCGCCTGACTTTTCAATACGCTGCTACCTAAAAACTCATGCGCTTTTACAGCGTAGATATTATCTGAAATGGCAATTGCCTGAGCAAGCGTGATTGCATCATTTGCATACTTCTGATTAAAATTTTGCGGTGCATATTCACTTCTGCCTTCATCATAGGTAAAAGTAGTCGGCTCACTGCGCATTGTCGTAGCCGGTGTGAAGCCTTTTTCAAGCGCTGCACTGTAAAGAATCGGTTTCATCGTAGAACCGGGCTGCCTGAGCGCCTGCGTGACACGGGTAAACGGACTCTTCTCAAAATCCCTCCCACCAGTCATCGCCTTCACTTCACCACTGTCAGGATCAATTGCAGCAAATGCAACTTCTAGTTCAGTATCAGGCATATTTTCTTTTACAACCTCATCGGCAATTTCCTGCAGGTCTGTATCAAGCATTGTATAAATTTTCAGCCCGCCATATTTCAGATAGTAGGGCTCAAGATCAATTGACTCAAGCTCCTTCCAAACAGCCTCCTGGAAAAATGGGGCGGCTCCAAGAAACTCTGAGGGCGGAGAAGCAGCGTCGACTGCGTAACGGCAATAGAAGGAGGCCCGGTCGTTTTAGCGTAAAGGTACAGCACAGTAACCGACGCACCCCATAAAAATACAAACGCAATCATACTGAGCAGAGCAAGCTGCAAGACCCTTATCCGCTTCCTCCGTCGCCTGCGGGGTCTCAGCTGTCGGTCATATCCCGGTGGAGTCGCCGCCTTACGCTTCAATCACCAGCTGTGAAAATATTTAGATGGACTCATACGATAGACTACTATAATAGATAAGGTTTAAAAGCATGGTGAAACATAATTAATCATATATAAAGAATTCATCTAAACGAAGACAAATTGTCTTCCGGGCCAAAATCACCTCAACTATTATTGCGAAGTCAGTTACCCAGCTATAACAGCTCCTGAAGCCGTCTTAAAAAAATTCACACAACCACCTAAAAACAATGCAAAAAACATCTTGAATTCTCCCCAAAAAAGTCTATACTTTTCCTCATGTGTGTTTTCTTTTAACCTAACGTGGAAAACACATTTAGTATGGATAAATTTTATGAGCAGTCATTTATAATTTTACAGTGATTGTTCTGTTTATAAAAAGATACGTAATGTTTTAACCTGACACAGCAATTGTTCGGAGTGGAGAGCGGAGACTCCTGCGGCAGAGAAGCGACAGGTGAGACCCCGCAAGGCTTGCCTGAGGAGGCTCACCGCGCGGCCGCGGAAAGCGCAGCCCTCCACGGAGAACAAGTGCGGTTCCCGAGAACAACTTTATTTAAAAAAGGAGAAATGCAAAATGGGCGGATTCTGGTTCACAGAAAAACAAACAGAAAACTTCGGTATCACAATGAAAATCAAACAAACACTACACTCAGAAAAAACAGACTTCCAACAGCTCGACATGGCTGAAACAGAAGAATGGGGCAACATGCTCTTCCTAGACGGCATGGTCATGACCTCACAAAAAGATGAATTCGTATACCACGAAATGGTCGCACACGTACCACTTTTCACACACCCTAACCCTGAAAACGTACTCGTAGTAGGTGGAGGAGACGGTGGCGTCATTCGTGAAGTACTCAAACACCCATCTGTAAAAAAAGCAACGCTTGTTGAAATTGACGGTAAAGTAATCGAGTATTCAAAGAAGTATCTTCCTGAAATTGCAGGAGACCTTGAAAACGAGCGCGTAGAAGTCATTGTTGGAGACGGCTTCATGCATATTGCTGAAAGTGAAAACGAGTATGATGTCATCATGGTTGATTCAACTGAGCCTGTAGGACCGGCTGTTAACCTGTTTACAAAAGGCTTCTACTCAGGTATTTCTAAAGCGCTGAAGGAAGACGGCATTTTCGTTGCCCAGTCAGATAACCCATGGTTCAAGTCTGACCTGATCAAGCAGGTAATGAGCGACGTGAAGGAAATCTTCCCGATCACACGTCTGTACACGGCAAATATCCCAACGTACCCAAGCGGTCTGTGGGCATTCACACTTGGATCTAAAAAGCATGATCCACTGAAAGTAGCGGAAGAAAGATTCCATGAAATCGATACAAAGTATTACACAAAAGAGCTTCACAATGCAGCATTCGTACTGCCAAAATTCGTGAAAGACTTAACTGAATAGGAGGCATCCCTGTGAAATTTGATGAGCAGTATTCAGGAAATGTTTTTATCAAAAGTCATCCGAATTATGATGAAAGCCAGGCTGTCATTTACGGCATGCCGATGGACTGGACAGTCAGCTACCGTCCGGGCTCACGTTTTGGTCCGGCCCGTATCCGCGAGGTATCAATCGGTCTTGAAGAATACAGCCCGTACCTCGACCGCGAGCTTGATGAAGTGAAATATTTTGATGCAGGCGATATTCCGCTGCCATTCGGTAATCCTTATAAAAGCATCGACTTAATCGAAGAATATATCGATTCTCTTTTAAAAGACGGAAAGTTTCCATTAGGCATGGGCGGGGAGCACCTTGTCTCATGGCCTGTGATGAAGGCTGTTGCGAAAAAATATGATGACCTTGCTATCATTCATTTTGACGCACATACAGACCTCCGCACAGACTATGAAGGCGAAGAGCTTTCACACTCAACGCCGATCCGTAAAATTGCTGAGCACATCGGTCCGAAAAATGTCTACTCATTCGGGATCCGTTCAGGCATGAAAGAAGAGTTTCAGTGGGCAAAAGAAAACGGCATGCACATCTCGAAATTTGAAGTGCTTGAGCCGCTAAAAGAAATCCTGCCGACGCTTGCAAGCCGTAACGTGTATGTAACGATCGATATCGACGTACTAGATCCGGCACATGCACCAGGTACCGGCACAGTTGACGCAGGCGGCATCACATCACGCGAGCTGCTTGCATCGATCCACGCCATTGCAGCATCAAATGTAAATGTGGTAGGCGCAGACTTAGTTGAAGTCGCACCCGTTTATGACCACTCAGAACAAACGGCTAACACAGCGAGTAAAATGCTGCGCGAAATGCTGCTTGGATTTGTGAAATAACGAATTTAAAGAGGATGGGACATTATGTCTCATCCTCTTAATCGTTCCGCTGCGCTTCAGGGGGACGCTTTCCTGGATGAGCCGTTTTGTGGCTCCATTAGGCCTCCTCGCCTTCGCCTGTGGGGTCTCAGCTTCCAACTAATCGTCCCGGAGTCGCCCCTTACGCTTCGCTACACTAAGATATTAAGAAAAATATTATTTAACTTTATCATTTCATTTTCAGGGAGCTTTTATTCTATTTTTACATAGTGGGAAAGCAGTGAAGCTGGTTGTCACAACACTCGCTGGACTTTTCACAGCACTCAATCCGGGTGTATCGCTACATCAATCGCGCCCATACGTCATTCAACAGCAATAATATGACATTCAATCCCGCGCGTCCTGCATTCACCAGATCCTCTTAATGCTTATGGATAACAGGTTTTTATTTTCTAAAAGGCATGAAGCGGATAGCATTGAAGTGAACGGATAAGATATTCGCGAAAATTTCAATTAAATAAGCAGTAGATCAATAGACACTCAGCTGACCCTTTCCGCGGGGGACGGAGACTCCCGCCCCAGAAAAGGGACAGGTGAGACCCCGCAAGCGAAGCTGAGGAGGCTCACCGCCCGGGGGCAGGAAAGCGCAGTCCCCTGCGGAAAGGGTCAGCGTTATGAAAGAAAACCCGAATTTTTCTCTTGCAGCCCCGACAACTTCCATTGCATTTTACACCCGCCCTCTTTTATAATAGATAAGTTATTAATTGAGCGAAACGGAGTGAGCAAGATGGAAAACGCAACACCCGTCTCCATTCATCTGACAACAGTGATCACACAGCCCGATGGCTCAAAGGAAAAACTAACCCTGGAGTCTGAAGGGGAATGGATTCAAAAAAACAATATTGATTATTTAAAATATGAAGAAGAGCAAAACGGAGGCACCGTCCGGACCATTGTGAAAATGGAAGAAGACAGTGCTGTCATTCTTCGCAGCGGAGCGGTTAAAATGCGCCTTGCTTTCAGCCGCGGCAATAAAATGATGAGCTCTTATGAAAGTGAGCATGGCACACTTTCACTTTTAACCAATACAAAAGCATACACACACCATACGCCAGGTAAAAAAGACGGACGTTTTCAAATTACGTACGGTCTTGAAATGCAAGGCTCAAGTGTTGGCACTTATAAAATGACGATTGACTACAAGGAGGCAGTGCAATGACCATTGCATTAGACGTACAGGAAAAACTGAAGCAGGAAATTAAAGATGCTGTATTAAAAGCAGGGCTCGCAACGGAAGAGCAGCTGCCGGAAGTGATTTTAGAAACGCCTAAAGATAAAGCAAACGGTGACTTCTCAACAAATATGGCGATGCAGCTTGCACGCGTAGCGAAAAAAGCGCCGCGTCAGATTGCACAGGATATCGTTGACAACTTTGATCAGTCAAAAGCTTCTATTAAAGAGCTTGATATCGCTGGTCCTGGATTCATCAACTTTTACATGGATAACTCTTACCTTACTGACCTCATTCCGTCAATCCTGACTGCAGGCGAGGCATATGGAGAAACAGATACAGGCGCGGGCGAAAAAGTGCAGGTTGAGTTTGTATCAGCAAATCCAACCGGTGACCTTCACCTTGGCCATGCGCGTGGTGCGTCAGTAGGAGATTCACTGTCTAACGTTCTTGCAAAAGCAGGTTATGATGTGACACGTGAATACTACATTAACGATGCCGGCAACCAGATCCATAATCTTGCATTATCTGTTGAAGCACGTTACTTCCAGGCGCTTGGTCATGATAAAGAAATGCCTGAAGACGGCTATCATGGTGCGGATATTATCGGTATTGCCAACACGCTTGCTGAAGAATTTGGCGATAAATATGTCAATGCCTCTGAAGAAGAGCGCTATGAATTTTTCCGTGAATACGGATTAAAATTTGAACTGAAAAAGCTGCAGGACGACCTTGAAGCATTCCGCGTGCCATTTGACGTATGGTTTTCTGAAACATCACTTTATAAGAGCGGCAAAATTGATGATGCGCTAAAAGTATTAAGAGACAACGGCCACATTTACGAAGAAGACGGCGCAACATGGTTCCGTTCAACAGAGCTTGGTGATGATAAAGACCGCGTACTCATTAAAAATGACGGTTCTTACACGTATCTGACGCCTGACCTTGCTTATCACCGTGATAAGTTCGAGCGCGGGTTTGATAAAGTGATCAACATCTGGGGAGCCGATCACCACGGCTACATCCCGCGTATGAAAGCGGCTGTAGAGGCGCTTGGCTATGACCGTGAAAACCTTGAAGTTGAAGTGATCCAGATGGTTCAGCTTTATAAAGACGGCGAGAAAATGAAAATGAGTAAACGTACGGGTAAAGCTGTTACGATGCGTGAGCTTGTGGATGAAGTGGGACTTGATGCAGTACGTTACTTCTTCGCGATGCGTTCAGGCGATTCACACATGGACTTTGACCTTGATCTTGCTGTATCTCAGTCAAATGAAAATCCTGTTTACTACGCTCAGTATGCGCACGCACGTATCTGCAGCATTCTGCGTTCAGCAGAGGAGCAGGGCTTCAGTTTTGCAGACCAGGCTGATGTTTCACTGATCGGCACTGAAAAAGAAATCGATCTGCTTAAAAAACTTGGAGAATTCCCGCAGGTAGTCGGTACCGCTGCGCAAATGCGTACGCCACACCGCGTAGCAACGTATATCAATGAACTTGCTTCAGCATTCCACAGCTTCTACAATGCGAATAAAGTACTTGATGCAGAAGCACCTGAGCTGACAAAAGCACGTCTGAACTTGATTCAGGCAGTCCGTCAGACAATCAGCAACGCACTAAAACTGATCGGCGTAGCAGCGCCTGAGCAGATGTAACCAATCTTTTACTGTGCTGGCTTTGTTAAGCTGGCTGTTGATTTTCGCTTTAGGAGGACGCTTTTCGCAGGGCGTGCGATGAGCCTCCTCGGCTTCGCCTGCGGGGTCTCATCTGTCACGCTTCTCCTGCAGGAGTCGCCCTATCCGGCTACAATCAACAGCTGTGCAGCATAAATATTTGTCATTTCATAGCTAACTTCTAAAAAACTGTCTCTTCACTGAGGCAGTTTTTTGTTTTTAAAGAAGGGAGAACCTTATAGGTATTTAGATGTGTAGTCTTCCTCTAAAGGGGTATATGTAAAATAAATACCAATTTAAAGCGAGTGGATGTTGAGATGAAGAAGCTCGGATTATTCATGATGCCGGCGCTGATCCTTGCAGCCTGTGGTCAGGAAGAAGAACCGATCATGAGCTTTTCAGGTGAAGGGGAGCAATGGGAAGCGACGCTTGAACTGACAGAAGTAACGAGTGTACAGGACAATGAACAGGAAATGATTGAACATGCGTTTACCGTCACTTATCAGGGTGAAGAAGAGGACCTCCTGGGTGAAGACGATATAGGCGCAGTAACAGCAACCTATGCAAATGTAGACGGTGAATCCAGCTCAACCTTTGAATTCAATAACCAATCTCTTGATGACCTCACTTTTGAAACTGAAAGTAACTTGTCAGCAGACCTCACTGATGTCACTGCAAATGACACAATTGAAATTTCCATCGAATGGGCAGGTGGAAACGAAGAAACGTTTGAAATTACATCATCGGATTAAAAACTCAGGTTATCACCTGAGTTTTTTTATGAAGGTTTTTATCATACTTGCAGCGAATAGGTATATCCGGAGGCGAGAAAATGAACATATTAAACAAACACCTGACAAAAGATCAGAAAATCGCAATTAATTTATACATATCACGTGATGCAAGAGAAGTGGATAGAGCTTTTCATGCTTTCAGACAGGGTGAAGGGTCTCACGAAGCTGTCATCCATGCGCTTGAAGCTTATCAAAACAGAGATGGCGGCTTTGGTCATGCCATTGAACCGGATCGCAGAATGGTAGATTCGAGCGTCATTGACACAACCGTTGCGCTCCAATATGTGATGCAGCTGCCGATCAGCACACGGCATACAATGATCGTAAAAGCTCTGAACTATCTTGAAAAGCAGTATAACGGTGAGAAAAAGCTGTTTCCGATTGTACCGGAAATTGTAAACCATGTACCGCGCGCACCGTGGTGGACCGTCAATGAAGCAGGCGAAACAGGTTTTGAAAAAACACCCGGCAACCCATCAGCAGAAATCCTTGGCTATTTTCAAAGGTGCCAGCCGGGTTCCGTATTTACTGCAAAACTAGAAACAGACGTCATCAATCGGCTGCATGAAATCACTGAGTGGGATATGCATGAAATTCAATGCTTTTATCGATTAGCAGAGCTTACTCCAAAAGCTGAGCTGAAAGAAGAGATTATTCATAAAATCAAAGAACTGGTTCAGTTTACTAAAAGTCCCGAAGAGTGGAGCGGGTACGGCCTGCAGCCACTGCAAATCATCACAAACACCCAATCACCTCTCTACAATCAATTTGAGGACCTGGCTGAAGAAAACGCCAGATGGACCGCAGAGCAGCTGCACACAAAAGGCTACTGGAACCCCTCATGGGAATGGGGACAGTATCCGGTTGAGTGGGAGCAGTCTAAGAAAGAATGGCAGAGTTATTTGACTGTGAATGCGTGTCATCCACCGCAATATTTGGTTAGGGGATGAATGAAGCGGCACAGTGGGGACGGAGTTGTGGTGCACCCCTAAAGTTAGAGTTCAAAAACTAACTTTAGGGGTGCATTTATTTGGTTAAATACAATGAGAAGTTTAAATTGATGATTGTGAAAGAATATTTGAACGGTCCTCATGGTATTAGAATTTTAGCACGTAAGCATGGTATTCAATCTAAAACGCAGATCTTTAATTGGGTGAATATCTATCGGCACTTTGGTGAAGAAGGGTTAAAGAAAAAGAAAAAGGCATTTTATTCTGTTCAATTTAAACTGGATGTAATAAGCTTTATGGACAGAACAGGTGCTTCCCAAACTGAAACAGCCCTTCAATTTAGACTAACGAACCCATCGTTAATTGGCGAATGGAAGAAAAAGTTCCTTGAAGGGGGTTATGAAGCACTAGAGAACCCGAGAGGACAATCAACCATGTCAGATAAAAAGAAGAATGGTCAAAACGAGACAGCCTCTAATCAAAATGAAGCGTCTAACAGAGAAAAAGAATTAGAGAGAGAAAACGAGTTATTACGTCTTGAGGTTGCTTATTTAAAAAAGTTAAAAGCTTTTCAGAAGGATCCGAACAACTATCTCGAAAAGCACAAGCAGCGCTATCGTTCGAACTCAAAGAAACATTCAGACTAAAGGATGTATTAATGGTTGTAGGCATTCCTGAAGCTTCCTATCATTATCATATTAAACGGATGCATGATGTTAATCCGGATCAGGAGCTTGAAGATCAGATTCGATTCATCTTCGATGCCCACAATGGCAACTATGGGTACCGTCGAGTCCAGGCGGCACTAAAGAGTGACGGGCTGATCATCAATCATAAAAAGGTTCAACGGATTATGAAAAAGCTTGGCTTAAAAGGCTTAAAGTTCAGAAGGAAATCTAGAAGCTATAGCTCTTACAAAGGTACCGTAGGTAACGTGGCCAAGAACAGGTTGAATCGCCGTTTTCAAACAGCTCATCCTCTTCAAAAGCTGGCAACCGATATTACTGAATTCAAATGCTTAGGTGGCGGAAAGTTGTACCTGAGCCCTATCCTGGATATGCATAATAGTGAAGTGATTTCATTTGGCGTCAGTCAACATCCGACATTGGATTTCGTTATGAAACCATTAGAAGAAGCTCTGAACCTTGTAAAGTATGCAAAATACCGTACAACTATTCACTCTGATCAAGGATGGCATTATCAGCACTATACATGGGTCAAGGCCCTGAAAGGGCAAAAGGTATTTCAAAGTATGTCCCGAAAAGGAAATTGTATCGACAATGCCCTTATGGAGAACTTTTTTGGTTTACTAAAACAGGAAATGTATTATGGAGAGAAGTTACGCACATACGAAGAACTTAAAAAAGATATTGAAACGTATATCCATTATTACAACCATGATCGAATCAAACAAAAGTTGGCTGGCATGAGTCCAGTTCAATATCGTCTGCATACCAGCCAAATGGCTGCTTAATAAAAACTCTAACTTTTGGGGGTCACATCAAGTTGTGTGGTTCATTTTTAGAATGATTCTAAAAGTGGCGCACTGAACTCCGTCCCCCCTGTGCCTTTTATACAAAATTATACACGTGACAAACCATTCAATTTCTGATATTATAATCACCGTCCCGGTTAATTCCGAGTATGTTGATAAGAATAATAAATTTTGAATGGAGTGGACCCCGAAATGGGACGCGAATTTGTAGAGATATTTGATGAATGGGCAGATAGCTATGATGCATCAGTCAGCGGACAGGATGAAGAATATGCAGCAGTGTTCGAGCATTATGACGCCATCCTTGAAGAAGTAGCAGCCAAAGCCAGTGGACATACGCTTGAATTCGGACCCGGTACAGGTAACCTGACTGAGAAGCTTCTGGTCAAAGGCCTTAACGTCACAGCCTACGAGCCAAACAACGCCATGCGCATACGTACGCAGGAACGTTTTCCTGCTTTGAATATTTCAGATGGAGACTTTCTGGCATTCGAATTAAACGAACAGCCGGAAACATTCGTCAGCACCTACGCTTTTCATCATTTAACAGATGAGGAAAAAGCAAAAGCAGCAAAGATCTATTCATCCAAACTGCAAGCAGGCGGACAGATCGTATTCGCAGACACCATCTTCGAAACAGAAGAAGCTAAACTTGCTCAGTGGAAAAAAGTTGAGCAGCAGGGCTATCACAATCTGCTTGAAGATTTAAAAAGAGAATACTATACAACCATCCCGGTAATGAATGAACTGCTGGACGAGGCAGGGTTTTCAACATCATTTACAAGACTCAATGAATACGTCTGGCTGATTCATGCGGTGAAGAAGTAGTAAATATAGTTCAGCACAGCGGGGACGGAGTTAACTGTGACACTTTTAGAATCATTCTAAAAATGAATCACTCAACTCCGTCCCGGGTGTGACGCCTAAATAATGTAAACACCAATGGAAATCCCTGTACATCCCATCACCAGACCAGTTAAGATAAACACAATCACACTTTCAAAGGAGAGATTTCACATGACAAAGAAAATGAATGTAGAAAGCTTCAATCTTGACCACACGAAAGTAAAAGCACCTTATGTACGTCTTGTAGGCGTGACTAAAGGGCAGAACGGCGACGAGATTCATAAGTATGACATGCGCTTTAAGCAGCCGAACAAAGAGCACATGAAAATGGACGGTCTTCATTCAATTGAGCATTTAATGGCTGAAAATATCCGTAATCACCTCGATAACGTAGTGGATATCGGACCGATGGGCTGCCAGACAGGATTCTACCTTGCAGTGCTCAACCACGATAACTATGATGAAATTCTTAACGCAATCGAAGCAACGCTGAACGATGTACTACAAGCTGATGAAGTACCGGCGTGCAACGAAGTTCAGTGCGGATGGGCAGCGAATCACAGCCTTGAAGGTGCCAAGGAAATTGCTGCTGATATGCTTGCAAAGCGCGATGAGTGGAAAGATGTTTTTGGTGAGGAAGCATAAATGAACGTGGCAAAAAGCGTGCACGAACTGATCGGCAATACGCCGGTCGTAGAAATCTCCGGCATTCCGGTTCCAAACGAATGCCGGATTTTTGCGAAACTGGAGTATTTTAATCCGGGCGGGAGCGTGAAAGACCGCCTTGGCATGGAGCTCATTGCAGACGCACTGAAACGCGGTGAGCTAAAAGAAGGCGGCACGATTATCGAACCGACTGCCGGAAATACAGGCATCGGTGTTGCACTTGCAGCTGTCGGGCGCGGCTTTAAGGTGATTTTTGTGACACCTGAAAAATTCAGTGTCGAAAAGCAGACGCTCATGCGCGCACTTGGCGCAGAGGTTGTAAATACACCGACTGCTGAGGGAATGAAGGGTGCGATCGCAAAAGCTGAAGAGCTAGTGCGCGAGACGCCTGGTTCATTTTCCCCGGCGCAGTTCGGTAACCCTGCCAACCCTGAGACGTATTATAAAACGATGGGTCCTGAGCTCTGGCGTGACATGGACGGTAAGATTGATATTTTCGTAGCCGGAGCAGGAACGGGCGGTACATTTATGGGAAATGCCCGTTACTTAAAGGATCAAAATCCTGAGATTAAAACGGTGATCGTAGAACCTGAGGGCTCAACGATTAATGGCGGAGAGTCTGGTCCGCATAAGACAGAAGGAATCGGAATGGAATTTCTTCCTGAGTATATGGATCGCGAACTTTTTAATGCGATTCACACGGTAGATGATAAGGACGCTTTTTACTGGGTAAAAGAACTGGCTCTAAAAGAAGGACTGCTTGTCGGCAGCTCTTCCGGTGCAGCATTTCATGCGGCACTGAAGGAAGCGGAATCAGCTGAAAAAAGCAGCCATATTGTCACTGTATTTGCAGATAGCAGTGAACGGTACCTGAGTCAGAATATATATGAAGGTGGTTAATCACATATGAAGCAGAAAACGAAATTGATACATGGCGGGATTGTTGGAGACGAAGCAACAGGTGCGGTTTCCACGCCAATTTATCAGGTGAGCACATATAAGCAGGACGGCGTAGGCGGGCTGCGTCAGGGATACGAATACTCACGTACAGGTAATCCGACGCGTCACGCGCTTGAAGAATTAATCAAGGATCTTGAAAATGGTCATGCAGGATTTGCGTTTGGGTCCGGAATGGCAGCAATCAGCTCAGTCATGATGATGTTTGACACAGGCTCACACGTTGTACTGACTGATGATGTCTACGGAGGAACGTACCGTGTTATGACAAAAGTGCTGAATCGTCTTGGCATTGATTCTACTTTTGTTGATACTAGCAATCCAGACAATGTAAAAAACGCGATTCAGGAAAATACGAAAGCAGTATTTATTGAAACGCCGACAAATCCTCTTTTAAAAGTAACGGATATTGCAGCTGTATCTGCTGTTGCTAAAGAGCATGGCCTGCTCACAATTGTGGATAATACATTTACAACACCATACTGGCAAACGCCGATCGATCACGGTGCAGATATCGTCGTGCACAGCGCGACAAAATATCTTGGCGGACACAGTGATGTAGTAGCAGGACTTGTTGTGGTGAATTCAGCTGAGCTTGCTGAAGAAGTACATTTCGTCCAGAACTCTGTTGGCGCAATCCTTGGACCTCAGGATTCATGGCTGTTAATGCGCGGAATCAAAACACTTGGTCTGCGTATGGAAGAGCATGAAGTGAATGCAAAGGAAATCGTATCTTTCCTTGAGCGTCACGAATGCGTCACAACGATTCATTATCCAGGCATCAAATCGCACCCCGGCCACGAGACAGCAGCGAAGCAGTCACGCGGCTTTGGTGGGATGATCTCATTTGACGTGGGCAGCGGTGAAAAAGCGGCACGCGTACTTGAAAAAGTGAAATACTTTACGCTCGCTGAAAGCCTTGGCGCAGTAGAAAGTCTGATTTCAGTACCGGCACGTATGACGCATGCATCGATCCCTGCAGAGCGCCGCGCAGAGCTTGGTATTACAGACGGACTTGTAAGAATTTCAGTTGGAATTGAAGATATTGAAGACCTGCTGGCAGATCTTGAGCAGGCACTGGAAGACTAATAGCGATAAGCCGCTCCTTGATTGGGGCGGTTTTTTCGTGTTGATGCTGCTGGGGGCTGAGAGTCGGTTGGGGATTGCGGTGGTTTTAAGCGGAAAAGGTACAAGCAGGCGCAAGATAGCAACAAATTATGGGGGTAAAGAGACAAATTAGCACGGAATTGCAACAAATCCACGGGTGTATCGGGTCAACCTGAGAAGAAGAAGGGATAATTTCAATATATATTGAAGTTATCCCTTTTCCTTGAATTGCTAATACATACAGTATTTGATATCATTTAGCAGGGCTGCTAAATTTACTTAAAATTCCTTATTTGTTGTTTAATCAATGTAAAAATAAGGTATCTATCCTTTGGGGAGTAGTTGTATATGCATTTAAATTAGCTGTCAATCTATCGTCAGAAAGGATGAATACAATGGGTATTATTGCAACAGTCATTATTATTTTTCTCCTGCCTTTTATCTGGATGCTCTGGAGTTCAGTGGATGTGAAAAATGGAAAACGGGAAAAAATTGAGTGGAAAAAGCCAGGGATTCTTTTCCTCTCACTCATTTTAATCAGTGTTATAGTGAATACTTATTTTTACAACTTTTATCACCTTCCATTCTTTCAAAATTCATTTGAACTGATGGTTGTGTTCATCATGGCGGGAGCTTTTCTGCTTTTCTTCGCCATTATCAATATTATTGTGAGCATTAAGTACAAAGGTGCGCCTAAATCCTTTCATAACCCTAAGGCTATATGGATTTTTACAGGAGTATTTTGTTTCGTTATTCTGTTTTTCGGAACCTGGGTTTTTCCTCTTGGACAAAAGGCGTCTTACACGTACAAATTAGATAAGGCGATTGAGGCACTTTCAGAAGAAGAAACGAATGAAGAAGTGAGCGTTCTTTTCATGAATTCAGAGCAGGAATGTCTCAGAAGGCAAACATCAAGTTGTTATAATGAGGAATACAGCAATTACTTTTATGTGAAAAATAACCTCGATGAAGAGAAAGAGGTACAGGTAAGGATTCGTGCATTAGATGCCAATCAGAATGAATTAAAAATAGTTGAGTCTAATATTATGACCCTTGACGGTGGTGAGCTGAGGTTAGTTGAGACAGAAGAAACCAATGATCGTTCAAATGTTTGGAGCAGATCTTCTTTTAAGACGGATATTCGCACGCACTATTATGAGTCTATGTTCAGGTTTCGGGATGTGGAGTGAAATAGCTTTCCCATCTTTCAAAAGGTGGGAAGGTTTTTTGTGTCAGGTGATGGTGGTGACAGATTACAGGCTGGATACGGATTGGGACAACCCGGGTGGGCCATTGCAACAATCTGGAGTTGAATAACAACAAACACCCGGGTGTATCGCTACAACCTGCGCAGGGAATGCTACAACTCCAACGAAAATACAGCAAATTAAAAAATATCTCGAATTCGAGATATTTTTCTTGCATTCATTTACAATCAGGCATACAATAAAGATAGAAAATATCTCAGTTTCGAGATAAAAGGAGTGTTAAACATGAAAGTAACAGGAATTCATCACGTATCAGCAATCACTTCGGCTGCTGAGAAAAATCATAAATTTTTTACACAAACATTAGGCATGCGCCTTGTTAAGAAGACTGTAAACCAGGATAGCACCTCTTCTTATCACTTATTTTATGCAGATGCAGTCGGCAGTCCGGGAACGGATATGACTTACTTTGATATCCCGATGGCCGGCCGCACTTACCCGGGCGTTTCAAGTATTTCAAATACGGCGTTCCGTGTGCCGACAACTGAATCTCTTCACTACTGGAAAAAGCGTTTTGAAGAGTTGAATGTTCGTCATGATGACATTGAAAAGCGTGCGGGCCGTGACACACTTTATTTTGAGGATGAAGAAGGATCACGTCTGATGCTTGTAGCAGATAATGGCGAAGAAGGCGTTGCACCAGGTGTGCCATGGACTGGCGCTGATGTTCCGGAAGAGCATGCGATTGTAGGCCTTGGACCGGTCACACTGACTGTTCGCCGCGCAGAAAAGACGATTGCAGTGCTTGAGCAGGTGCTTGGATTTGAAAAAGTGGGAGAGTATCCGAACCGAGCCGGCGCTGAACTGCCTGCGATCCAGGTCATGTCGGTTGCAGAAGGCGGCACTGGTGCTGAAGTGCATATCGAAGAGCGTCCGGATCTTCCACCTGAACGTCCTGGCAGGGGCAGCGTGCACCACGTAGCATTCCGGATTCCGACTTTTGAAGACTATGAAAAGTGGGATGACCGTATTCGCAGCTTCGGTTTAATGACGTCAGGTGAAGTGGACCGTTATTATTTCCGCTCAATCTACTTCCGTGAGTCAAACGGTATTCTGTTTGAGCTCGCAACCGATGAGCCGGGCTTTGCAACAGATGAGGATATGGAGCATCTTGGAGAAGAATTGGCACTGCCGCCATTCCTTGAGCCAAAGCGCGCAGAAATCGAAGCGAGCTTAAGACCACTTGAAATCAAAAGCTGATTTGTCTGCCGTCCGGCCTGCGCCGGGCGGCTTTTAAGTGGGTTTGGTCGATAGATCATTTGGCATGATCTTCTGAACACCACAAGTTTTCTCCTGAACCCCCGTCATCCAAAAAAACCCTTGCACATTTTCTGACACTAAGTGCTATAATAGCATTGGAAAAACATTTCAATATGAACGGATAGAGGTGCTGATCATCAATGATCAGTTAAAAGGGAAGCTGGTGTAATTCCAGCGCGGTCCCGCCACTGTAAATGACTTGTGTCTGCCGTAGCCACTGTAGCTTAAGCTATGGGAAGGAGGCAAACGCTGATCGTCATAAGCCAGGAGACCTGCCTTGATTCCAAGCACCAGACACGCCTACGAGGATATGGGCGGGTGTTGCAGTCTCTCCGTTTTTTTACATACGGCTATACCCTGCAACCCTGCATCTCCCGCGTGAGATGTTTTTTTATTGTCAAAAATAGAATGAGGGGGATCGTCACCAAGAATTTTCACAGTGATTTTTAAATGTTCACAGATAAAAAGCTGTAATATGAAGCGCTGATCGCAGTGGAAGGCGGCGACTCCGGGACGAGAAGTGGGAAGCTGAGACCCCGCAAGGCTTGCCTGAGGAGGCTCAGCAACCACCGTCCGGAAAGCGTCCGCCTGTAACGGAGATCAGGCGTCAATCTTTTAATCCAGACAAGCTACATAAGAGACGGAGGAACACAAAATGAAAAAATGGTTACCAGTTTTACTCGCAGCAGGCGTACTCGCAGCCTGCTCAGACAGCACAGAAGAAACAACAGAAGCACCGGCAGACGATCAGGAACAGGAAGAATCAGCAGAAGAACCTGCTGAGTCAGATTCATCATTCCCGGTCACAGTAACAGATGCAAACGGCGATGAGATCACAATCGAAGAGCAGCCTGATGCGATTGTTTCCATGCTGCCAAGTAATACAGAAATCGCCTATGCACTTGGACTTGATGAAGAAATCGTCGGTGTATCTGATTTTGACAACTATCCTGAAGAAGCAATGGACGTTGAGAAAATCGGGGGCATGGAGTTTAACGTAGAAAAGATTATTGCTCTTCAGCCTGATGTTGTGCTTGCACATGCGTCAAATCCGGGCGGTGCAGATGGTCTTCAGCAGATTGAAGATGCAGGTATTCCGGTTGTTGTCATTGAAAATGCAATGACGTTTGATGAAGTATATGACACGATCGACATGATTGGCCAGGTGACTGGAACAACTGAAGAAGCAGAGCAGATTGTTGCTGATATGCAGGCAGGCTTTGATGAGATTGCTGAAAAAGCATCAGCGATTTCGGAAGAGGACCGTAAGTCAGTATTAGTGGATGTAGCAGGACCGCCTGAAATGTATGTAGCTGCTAACAACACATTTATTCAGGAAATGCTTGATCTGATCAATGCTGAAAACGTGATGGCAGATCAGGAAGGATTCGTTCCTTTAACAGAAGAGGAAGTTGTCTCGCGTAATCCTGAAGTCGCGTTATTGACATATGGTGATTTTGTTGAGGATGCAGTGGCACAGTGGATGGGTTATGAAGGATTCAGTCAGGTGACGGCTGTGACTAATGAAGATGTGTATTTAGTTCCTTCAGATCCTGTTACACGTTCAGGTCCGAGACTTGTAGAAGGAACGCAGGCGCTTGCAGAAGCGGTCTATCCTGATGTTTTCGCGGAATAAAGTCTGGGCGGGATACGCTGTTTCCATCCTGCTGTTACTGACTGCATTCACACTTGGGGTCACAGTCGGCTCTGTACGGGTGCCATTCGTGGAAATGCTCAGCATTTTTGCAGGTGCATTCAGTAACAGAGAAGCGCTGGATCCGATGTTCAGTTCAATTGTACTTGATATCAGGTTTCCAAGGGTTGTGCTTGCGGCGCTTGTAGGTGCTTCCCTTGCAATTGCCGGGGCTTCTTTTCAGGGGCTTTTGAAAAACCCGCTCGCTGACCCGTATACGCTGGGCGTTTCATCCGGTGCATCAGTCGGCGCAGTGGCAACCATTTTCCTCGGACTGACGATCCCGGGACTTGGCAGCTTCACATTGCCGGTTATCAGTATTTTAGCCGCATTACTGACATTAATCATCGTGCTTGGTTTTGCTAGAATGGTTGAGAAATCAATGAAAATGGAAACGATTATTCTGACGGGGATTATTTTCAGTTCGTTTCTCGGCTCCATTTTATCGCTGATGATTGCGTTAACAGGAGATGAGCTCAGACAGATCATCAACTGGCTGCTTGGCAGTGTATCGATGAGAGGATGGGAATATATCCGCCTGATCGCACCGTTCTTTGTGATTGGTGTACTCCTGTTGATCTGGAACGCACGCGAGCTGAATGCCATGGCATTTGGCGAGGAGCGGGCCCAGCATTTAGGGGTGAACGTTCAGCGGAGGAAATTCGTTGTGTTAGCTTCAGGTTCATTATTAACCGGGGCAGCAGTGGCAGTGTCCGGGACGATCGGCTTTGTCGGGCTTGTCGTGCCGCACATGGTCAGAATGCTTACAGGTTCAGATCATCGCCATGTACTGCCGCTTTCTATTCTAAATGGAGCGAGCCTGCTGATTTTATGCGACCTTGTTGCAAGAACGATTGTCGCACCAACTGAGCTTCCGATCGGTGTGATCACGGCTTTAATCGGAGCACCTGTCTTTGGATTAATACTCATACAAAAACGTAAGGAAAGGAGAGGATAGCGATGCTGAAGGCTTCAAAGATCAGTGGCGGATATGGTGAAAAGGACGTCGTGAAAAATATTTCTTTTGAGCTTCAGAAGCAGGAGATTCTCGGCATTCTTGGACCGAATGGCAGCGGGAAAACAACGCTTATGAAAATGATTAGCGGACTTTTGCCATGTCGCTCAGGGGATGTTTCATTTAAGGAACAGCCGCTAAAAGATTATTCAGCCAAACAGCTCGCCCGTGAAATCGCCGTACTGCCGCAGCTGCACAGTCATGCATTTGACTATACGGTGCGTGAAACGGTGTCGATGGGCCGCTATCCTCACCAGAAAGGTATGTTTGCACCATGGACTGCCCGTGATGAAAAAGCAGTTAAAGAAGCCATGAAGCAAACTGGGGTTCTTGAGTTTGAAGGAAAATCGATTCAGGACCTTTCAGGAGGAGAGCGTCAGCGCGTATTTTTAGCACAGGCACTGGCGCAAGAGCCGAAGCTGCTTTTACTGGATGAGCCGACGAATCACCTGGATCTGTCATATCAGAAGCAGCTGCTTGATCTCTTAAGGGAATGGACGGAAACACATGAACTGACAGTCATATCAATTTTTCATGACTTAAATATTGCCTCATTATACTGCGACCGCCTGCTGCTTTTACACAACGGGGAAACCGTGCAGCTGGCTGAACCGGGGCATGTCATGAACAAAGAAACGGTTGAGCGGGTGTATCAGGCACGCGTCCATACGCAGTCGCACCCTGAGCTGCCAAAGCCGCAGGTTACGCTGCTGCCAAACCATGGGCAGAGCATGCCGTCAGAAATTACAAAAGATCATTTCACAATTACTGCTGACCATATTCATGTTGAAGCACCGCAGTCTCTAAAGACATTATCATCTGCCGTGATCGGAGCGGGACTTGGCTGGTATCATCATTTTGTGAACCGGCACGTGCCGATGGATTATGAATGTGATGACAGTTATGAGGATATGAAGATGTACGCTGCGAAAAATGGATGGAATGCAGCGGATACAGTCGGCATGATGACAGCCGTGATGGTTGAGGATGTTGTCATTCGTGAATACGAAGACAATGGTTTATCAGTTGTCATTGCTGTCACTGCAGGAGTTGGAAACGCAGTTGACGTCTCGCTTTCCCATGAACGGGATCGCCAGGCGACAATCGGTACGATCAACAGCTGGATCTTTATCAACGGAAAACTGTCTGATGAAGCATTTATTCAGGCAATGATGACGGCCACTGAAGCAAAAGTAAAAGCGCTGCAAAACGCTGATGTGAAAGATCCGCTGACAGGGACACTTGCAACCGGCACCTCAACTGACAGCGCCATGGTAGCAGCAACGCAGCATGGACCATTCGTGCAGTATGCGGGCTCTATTACTCCGCTTGGAAAGCTGATCGGTAAAGGAATTGTCGAGTGCACGACAGAAGCCATACAGATTTACCGTAAAAGAAAGGGAATATCATGATTATACATGCAGCGGCAATTACGATTGCGCTCTGCCTTGATCGTATTATTGGAGATCCGCCCGCCTGGCCGCACCCTGTCAGGTGGATCGGATCTTTCATTATATGGCTTGAGCGCAGGTTAAATAAAGGAAGATCACGTAAGCTTAAAGGTGTTATTGGGGTATTTTCAGTCTTAACAGTGACGACTTTGATCACAGCTTTAGTCGTTTATGGAAGCTATCAGATTCACTGGATCGCAGGCTTTTTATTAGAAACGGTTCTGATCACGTCAGCACTCGCGTCAAAAAGTCTGGCTGACGCAGCAAAAGAAGTCTCCGTGCCGCTTCAAAATGGAGAGATGGAAGAAGCCAGAACTAAGCTCTCATGGATCGTCGGACGCGATACGGAGAACCTCAATGAATCAGCCATTGCACGCGGAACAATTGAAACTGTGGCTGAAAATACAAGCGACGGAGTCACTGCACCAATGTTCTTTGCACTTTTATTCGGCGCACCCGGTATCTGGGGTTACAAAGCCATCAACACAGGTGACTCAATTGTTGGTTACAAGAATGAACGTTATCAACAGTATGGATGGGCAAGCGCGAAGCTTGATGATATAGCTAACTGGATTCCGGCAAGGATCACAGCGCTTCTTATGCTACTCGCAATTAAGCCGTCATCAGGTAAGAGGTCCACTCTGTTAAAATCACTGCCAGCGCAGGCCAAAAAGCATCCGAGTCCAAACAGCGGCTGGGGCGAAGCAGCTGTCGCACTGCTCTTACATATTAAACTGGGCGGAACCAATACATATCAGGGTGTAATCTCAAACAGGCCGGTCATCGGTCTATCTGATGATCCGCTCACAGTAAAACATATTGATCAAACCATCACCATCATGCACAGGACAGCCTGGCTGTTTCTGGCATGCTGCTGGATCGGAGGCATGCTCTATGACTTTACCTTCACATGGCGCTAATCCGCTTTATTTATACGAAACGTTAAATCTTAAAGTACCTGAGGAAATCATTGATTTTAGTGAAAATAGTATCCCGACCGGTCCGCCTACCCGTTTAAAAGAACAGTGGGATCACTGGTACAATGCGATTTCCACCTACCCTGATCCTGAAGGAAGGGACCTGAAAAAGCTGATTGCGGGCAAGCATCAGGTCAGCGAATCACAGGTGCTTTTGGGAAACGGGGCATCGGAACTCATGATGACAGTCCTCAGAAAATTTCAGGGGAAGACAGTCGGCGTTATTCATCCTGCATTCAGTGAATACGAAAGAGTCATTAAAGCGAATGGCGCACTGACACATCATATTTATACAAATGAAGCAATGGACTTTCATCCGGATGATCAGGACATTCAACCATTTTTATCAACACCTGAACGTGCACTTTTTATTTGTAATCCGAATAATCCTACAGGTATCAGACTTGAGCGGGAAACGCTTATAGCCTGGCTTGAGACAGCTGAGCAATCAGGCAGTACACTGTTACTTGATGAAGCATTTATTGATATGGCAGGAGAAGAACATTCACTTGCAGATTACGTTGGCAATCCTTCACTCATCATTTTCAGATCCATGACAAAAATGTACAGCATTGCAGGACTGCGTCTGGGCTACCTGCTCGGTGATGAGGAAACGGTAAAAGAGATCAGTCAGTGGCTGCCTCACTGGAATGTGAATCAGCTTGCGCTTTTAGCAGGAGAAACGGTATTGCAGGATCAGCTATACACAGATGAAGTCCGCTCGTTTATCAGAGAAGAAAGATCCCGTTTAACTGACGCTTTAAATGATTTAGGCTTCAAAGTATCAGACTCTGCAGCCAATTACGTCTGCATCCAGCCGCCGGACCCGCAACAGACAGAAACGCTATGGCATTTTTTACTCAGGGAAGGACTGGTTCTCCGTCACACCTACAATTACCGAGGTCTTGACGGTACCTGGCTCAGAGTCGGTCTCAAATGTCCGGAACAAAATCAAAAGCTGATTGAGGCAATCACGTTATGGGCACAGTAACTGTCGTGATTGGCGGGGTCAGAAGCGGGAAAACCGGATGGGCGGAGCGTGAAGCACTGAACAGACAGAAGGCAATCGGGGGCAACCTTGTCTATCTTGCTTCAGGTGTATCCTTTGACCGGGAAATGAAGGAGCGGATTGAAAGGCATCAGAGAGACCGGGCGGATGGACGCTGGCTGACGATTGAACAGCCGGTCAATCTTCCGGAAGCACTCGATCAGATTCCTGAGCGTGGGATTGTCGTCTGGGACTGCGTGACAACCTGGCTGACCAATGAGCTGATGAGAGGGTCAGAAAGAGCACAGATTTTTCATGAGCTTTCCTATTTTATTAAGTCAGTCAGAATGCAGGCTGACCTCTACATTGTTTCAAATGAAGTACTTTCTGAACCTGTCTTTATAGAAGGTTTTACATCTGTGTACCAGCGGCTGATCGGTGAAATTCATCAGATGCTTGTAAAAGAAAGTAACCGTGCCTTTGAAATGGAAGCGGGCCTTGCACTGATCCGGAAAGGTGAGATGCTGCGATGAACACCCCTCAATGTGATAAGCTTGCAGTAAATAAGGTATCATCATGATAAAGGGATTTTTACTTGCGATTCAATTTTTTACCGTCTTGCCAATCCGGCGTGAAATTGAAATGAATCATCGGTCAGTCAGCTGGATGATCGGGCTTTTGCCGCTGGTTGGCGCAATCATCGGAGGTGCAACGCTCGGGATCATCTATTTTGCAGAAGGTTTTTCTGCAAGCCCATTGATCATTGCGTTTCTATTCTGGCTAACGTTTATTATACTGACAGGCGGTCTGCATCTGGATGGCTGGACGGATGTCAGTGATGCGTACTTTTCGTACAAAAATACTGAAAAGAGACATGAGATTCTTAAGGATCCAAGAGTCGGTGCATTTGGTGTGCTGTCACTTATTGTCCTGCTGGCGTCGAAATTTATTTTGCTGCTGGACCTTGCTATGCAGGGAGCGGCAGGCTGGATCTGGTTGATCTGGATCCCGGTACTGTCACGGCTGATGATCGCTTATTTACTTGTAAAAGCACCGCTTGCAAGACAGGATGGCATGGCATATTTCTTGAAAAGTTATCTGACTGACCATGTTCTTTTAAAAGCAGGTGCAGTCAGTATGATTGCAGCGATCCCGTTGATCATGTCACCGGAACTGTGGCCGCTGCTCGTGATCCTTTTAGCGGGAACGATCATTTTTACAATGGTCAGCGTGATCTTTTTTAAAAAAGCATTCGGTGGCATCTCTGGGGATTCGCTTGGTGCTTCAGTTGAAGGAGGAGAATTATGGAGTCTGATACTCGTGTGGTGTTATCTCTCTATCGTCATGGGGTAACGAAGGAAAATCAGGATAAAGTCTATATCGGCTGGTCAGACGTATCGATCTCACAGGATGGAATCGACCGTCTGCATGAAACGAAACAACACCGGCCGGACGCAGAGCGCGTTGTGATCAGTGATCTGAAAAGGTGTGTGGAATCAGCGGATATTCTGTTCCCTGATCAGCCGAAAATTCAGCATCGCGGACTGCGTGAAATCAACTTTGGAGAATGGGAAGGCCGCAAAGCAGATGAACTGCAAAAACGTGAGGATTTCGCTGAATGGCTGAATAATCCTGAACTGATGCAGCCGGAAAACGGTGAGTCATTCAAAGATTTCTCAGCGCGCGTCATGGAAGCATGGAACACAATCCGCGAGTGGTGTGTACATGATGAAATCAGGGATATCGCGATCCTTGCGCACGGCGGTCCAATCAGAAAACTGCTGACAGAACTTGCACCTGAAGAAAAGGATTTCTGGGACTGGAAGCCGCTTCACGGAGAAGGGCTGACACTTGTCTGGAAAGACGCAGAGTCGTTCGGGAGGGGAGACCGGTGCACTTTGTTATCGGCGGTGCCTACAACGGCAAACGAAAATGGGTAGAATCGCAGCTTAATCAGGCTTCTTTTCGGGAATTAAGTGAGCCTGGTGAAAAGATAGACAGCGGTATGAATACGATTTTATTTACAGGGCTTGAACACTGGATTTTAAAACAGTTTGGACGTGACAGTGATGAAGTTGTTCTGGCATGGAAGCAGGAAGTGGACCGTTTGACAAAATGGGAAAACGGACATCCTGACAGACGCGTGATCATCATTGGAACCGATCAGTCTAAAGGAATTGTGCCACTGGAAAAAGAACAGCGATTTACAAGAGACGTACTCGGCTGGTGTCACCAATATTCCGCATTAAAAGCAGAACGCGTGACGCGAGTCTGGTATGGTATTGCAGAAGAGTTGAAAACAAAGGAGGAATTAAGATGAAAATTTACACGAAAACAGGGGATAAAGGACAAACGAGTTTAATCGGAGGACGCGTCTTTAAAGATGACGTGCGCGTAGAAGCATATGGCACAATTGATGAAGCAAACAGTTTTGTAGGGAAGGCAGTCACAGAACTTGATGCTGAAAAGTTTGCAGACATTTTAGCAGACCTTGAAGCGATTCAGCACGAACTGTTTGATGCAGGCGGTGACCTTGCAAACGTATCAAGCCGCCGTGAGTGGAAGCTTGATCCAAAAGCAGTTGAGCAGCTGGAAAAAAGAATCGATGAACTGATGGAGGAAGCACCTGAGCTTGAACGCTTTATCCTGCCAGGCGGATCACCTGCAGCAGCGACGCTTCATATCGCACGAACGGTTACACGCCGCGCAGAGCGCCAGACAGTCTCACTTGCCAAGCTTGATGCAGAGCTGCCAGGCACACCTCAACAGTACCTGAACCGTCTATCAGATTACCTGTTTGCATGTGCACGTGTCGTAAATGCGCGTCAGAACATTTCAGACGTGGAATATATCCGAAGCGCAAAAGTGTTCCATACAAATAAAAAATCTAAAGATGAATAAATCAGCTTTTGGGCGCAATGCGATGGAGTGGCAGATAGGTGACAGGGTGCTTGTCATGACTTCAGATAACAGCGGAGCGATCGGTGAAAAGCCGCAGGATGAGGTCAGTGTTCCTTATGAGATGGTCGCCTACTATGCTTTCCGCACAGCGGTAATGGACTGTTTTTCAGCAGGGGCGGTGCCGGTAACAGTTGTGCTGCATAATTTTTGCGGGGAAGCTGCGTGGGAAAAGCTTCATGGAGGTGTGCGGCAGGGCCTGGCTGAAATTGGTGTGGATGCTCCTGTAAATGGCAGCACTGAATCAAATATGACGTTGAAGCAGTCCGCTGTTGCAGTAACTGTTCTTGGTGAGAGGGTGCGGGATTTTTCAGAATTGAGCGGATCGATTGAGTGGACGCTTGCAGGAAAGCCGCTCGTTGGGATGGAAGTGGTGGAACAGGCTGCAGATATTGCGCCTTTAAGTCTTGCCCGCTCCTATCTTGATAATCCGTCTGTTGCAGTGCTTTGGCCAGTTGGATCTAAAGGTGTTGCAGCGGAATGGATGAGAATGTGTGAGCAGTTTGGTATTGAAGATGCTATGCCCGACTTTGGTGTGGATGTAAATAAATCGGCGGGTCCGGCAACGTGCTGGATTGTTGGAAGGTCTGCAGCGGATTGATGCTGCAGGCTTTTTTTGTGGAATTGCAGGGGAGTGGCTGGAGTTGTCGTGATACGCCCGGGATTTGTAGCAATCCTCTCTCAGTTTGTCCCGATACGCCCGGGAGTTTGTTGCAATCCCGGTCAGTGTTGTAGCGATCCGGCGTGATCCGGTCCAGAACACCACCTTTCATTTTCTGCCCAGCCCCTCTTCATGCTCTTAGGAAACTAAAAGATTGATGCTTAAAAGCATGAAGAGTGCAGTGTGCATTTGCTGGAGCGTTGTGAAATGTCCTGATATGCCCGGGGATATGTAGCAATCCTCTCTCGGTTTGTCCCAATACACCCGGGGATTTGTAGCGACACACCCGGGAATTTGTCGCAATCCGCGCACAGATTGTCGCAATCCCACCAAAAAGGGAACTTTCCCAGCACTCATCCGTATTAATACTATAAGCAAACTAAAGGAGGAACATATCATGCCGGTCTGTCAAACCTGTAATCAAAAATGGCCTTATTCAAAAGCTTTTAAACGAATCATGTGGTTTAATGGCGGGATGGAATGTCCGCATTGTGGAAAGAAACAGTACGTCACACCCAATTCGAGAAAACGCTCTGCTTCGCTTACCGGTTTGGTAAGTGCGATCATCATATTTGGCGCGCTGATCCTCGATTTATCTTTACCCGGAATGGCTATATTAGCGGTTAGCGTGTTTGTTGTTTCAATACTCGCTCTACCTTCAGCAGTCAGACTTTCAAACGAAGACAAACCACTTTGGTAAAAAGGCAGAGAGTCACAATACTCTTTGCCTTTTTCTCTACAGCAAATGCCCCACACACCATGCAGCCGTTTCTTTAATTGGCTGGACTTTCAGATCCCCAACCTGAAGCTTGATTGAATTTGCCAGATCTTTCTTAAAACTCTCCGTCAAAGAGCGGATCACGTTAGCATCCTCTGTAATTACATTTAACTCTTCATTAATTAACAGACTCCGACGATCAAAATTCATTGTGCCAATATCACACAGCCTGTCATCAATTAAAATCGCTTTTGCATGATAAAAGCCGTTTTGAAATTGATACACATCCGCACCTTTTTCAATCAGTCGACGAAGGTAGCGGTATGAGGCCGGCTGTACGAGGGGGTGATCAGGCGTTCCGGGAACAAGGATGGTAAGCCGGACTCCTTTTTCAATCGCTTCAAATAAACAAGATTCAACCTTCTGAGTCGGAATAAAATACGGCGAGCCGATAAAAATCGAAGCCGACGCTTTCTTAAGAAGGCTGCAAATAAAATCTTCCTGATCAACCGTTTCGGAAGATACAAGCTGATATTGTCCATTGCCATTCTTTTCAGGCTCAATGGATTCCTCACGCCAGTCACGCTCAAATTCAGTCTGACAGTCCTGCGTGATCTCGCCGGTCAAACGCAGATGATAATCCCGCCATGGCGTCAGCACAGGATCCAGGTGGAGATATTCAAGTCCGATATTAAATCCGCCCACATGTGCAATTTTTTTATCAATTACTGAAAGTTTTTATGATTGCGCTTCTGCATCGAAAACCAACTCCCTTTAAACCTGAATGGGCGGCTGAATTGAATGATCACGCCTTCATGCGGAATATGTTTCAGTGACTTTTTAAAGGGACGGCTGCCAATCGCATCCAGCATCAGCCGCACGCTTACGCCTTCACGCGCTTTTTTTACAAGGAGCTTCATCATGCGTTTCCCAGCATCATCGGACTGTAAAATGAAAAACATGATATCAATTGTGCAGACTGCATTTACACAGTCATCCTCGAGCTGCTTCATCCATTCAACGCCATCGTCAAAAAAAGTGGCTTCAGCATTTTTCTTTTTATAGGGAGAAGCAAGTGGTTGTTTATTCTTTTTCAATCCGGCCAGCCAGTCCAGTCTGAGCCAGATAACAAGCAGTGCAATCCAGACAAATATTTTCATCATCCGACTCCTTTCTCGAAAATAGTATGTCCAAATAACAGCAGAACCTGTAAAATGAAAGAGAAAAGTTCTGAAAATCCATTGACTGAATGCTCATTCATTATATAATGGGTATAAGAAAGAGTCAGACAACTTTGGGAGGAGTGCAGCGAACATGAGCATTGGGGATATTTTGCTGATTGTTAACTGGATTGCGTTCATTCTTGTAACCGCTTACGCAGTCTATTTATTTGGCTATCTGGTTAAATCACGCTATGACTTTATCAAACTCGGTAAAAAAGAAGAGTTTGATAACAACGTGAAAGAACGCATGAAGAAAATCATGGTTCAGGTATTTGGCCAGAAAAAATTATTGAAGGATAAGAAGAGCGGGATGATTCACGTCATGTTCTTCTACGGATTCCTGCTTGTGCAGGCAGGCGCAATTGATTTCATCTACAAAGGGCTTGTACCTGGTGAACATTTGCCGCTTGGTATTTTCTATCCTGGATTCACATTCTTCCAGGAACTCGTCACTCTCATAATCCTTGTGGCAGTGGCATGGGCATTCTACCGCCGCTACATGGAAAAGCTTGTCCGTCTAAAAAGAGGTTTTAAATCAGGACTTGTACTGATTTTTATCGGCGGACTAATGGTTTCTGTATTACTCGGAAATGGTGCGGGAATTGTCTTCTTCGACCATGAGCCGACTTGGACAGAGCCTGTCGCATCAGTTATCGCACTTGCTACCGGCTGGATGGGTGCTACAGCAAACGCGGTCATCTTCTATTTTGCGTGGTGGGTACACTTATTATTCCTGCTCGGCTTCTTAGTATACGTGCCACAGTCAAAGCACGCGCACTTAATTGCAGGACCAATCAACGTATATTTCAACCGTCTTGATAATCCTGGTAAGCTTCGCAGCATTAACTTTGAAGATGAGTCACAGGAAACGTTTGGTGTTGGAAAAGTGGAAGATTTCACGCAGCTTCAGATGATTGACCTGTACGCATGCGTTGAATGCGGACGCTGTACGAATATGTGTCCTGCAACCGGTACTGGTAAAATGCTGTCACCGATGGATCTGATTACTAAAATCCGTGACCACCTGACGTTTACAGGAGCAGCAGTCACGTCACAGTCTCCATGGGTACCGGCACCTGCTTTTGCTCAGACAAAAGGGAACCAGATCGCAGCAGCTGCAGCAAACGGCGGCACTGAAGCAGCAATCGATATGTACCACCCGAGCCTGATCGGTGACGTCATCACTGAAGAGGAGATCTGGGCTTGTACAACGTGCCGTAACTGTGAGGACCAGTGTCCTGTCATGAACGAACACGTTGATAAAATTATCGACCTGCGCCGTTACCTTGTACTGACTGAAGGTAAAATGGAGCCGGATGCACAGCGCGCAATGCAAAACATTGAGCGTCAGGGTAATCCTTGGGGTCTGAATCGTAAAGAAAAAGAAAACTGGAGAGAAGCACGCGAAGACGTTGTGGTACCAACAGTAAAAGAAATGAAAAAAGCAGATGAAGAATTTGAATACCTTTTCTGGGTTGGCTCAATGGGTTCATTTGACAACCGAAGCCAGAAAATTGCGCTGTCATTTGCGAAAATGCTAAATGAAGCAGGCGTGAAATTCGCGATTCTCGGAAACAAAGAGAAAAACTCAGGCGATACGCCACGCCGCCTAGGAAATGAATTCTTATTCCAGGAGCTTGCGAATGCGAACATCGCTGAGTTTGAAAAAAATGACGTGAAAAAGATCGTAACGATCGATCCTCACGCATACAATGTCTTTAAAAATGAGTATCCTGAATTCGGTCTGAAAGCTGAAGTCTACCACCACACAGAAGTACTTGCAGAACTGGTGGAGCGAGGCAAACTGAAGCCGGTACATGCAGTCAATGAGAAGATCACCTTCCACGACTCATGCTACCTCGGCCGCTACAACGAAGTATACGATCCACCGCGTGAAATCCTGAAATCAATCCCAGGCGTTCAACTCGTGGAAATGGAACGTAACCGCGAAAAAGGTATGTGCTGTGGCGCCGGCGGAGGACTCATGTGGATGGAAGAAGACAAAGGCCACCGCGTCAACGTCGCCCGTACAGAACAGGCACTCGTCGTAGAACCATCCATGATCAGCTCCGGCTGCCCATACTGCCTGACAATGCTGTCAGACGGTACGAAGGCGAAGGAAGTTGAAGAAGAAGTAGGTACAATGGATGTAGCTGAACTGCTTGAGCTGAGTGTGATTGGGAAGCCTCAAACAGCGGAAAGTGCATAAGTAAGAAAAGCGGAAGCGCCTGGACAGACCCGACAAGCATAAGGCGAACTGAGAGAAACGGGTGAACTTTCCCGTTTTCTCAGGTTGACTTATGACTCGAGGGGCTAGGCGCTGAAGCTGGACAATAAAGAAAAGCGGAAGGCGCTCGTTCAGCTCTGACAGGCATAAGACGCACAGCGGAAAAGGGGTGTAGTTTCCCGTTTACCGATGCGCGGCTTATGACCCGAAGAGCTAGCGCCTGGAGCTGGACAAAGTGAAAAAGCGGAGACGCTTTATTCGCACCCACATACACTAATAAAACCAAACGACCTGGCTGCTTCTGATGACGGCCAGGTCGTTTTTTCGGTATGAGAGCTGAGGTGGTCACAGCGGTCATAGGTCTTTTGATACTAAGTGGCGAACCTTCGCGATTAAAAGTCGAACACCACACCACGAGCGTCGAACACAGCTTCACGAACGTCGAACATCACAGCTTAAACGCCGAACATGAACCATTTTCCGTCGAACCCACACCAAGACAAAACACCAGACTCAAAATCACTCTTCCTATTTAAAATCCCACTTGTATCAACGCTTGAAATCGCTTACAATAGAAGAGGAAGAATCATTTAAATGCCGTTAAATCGGCTTTTTTAAAGGGGATTTACTGAGCGAGCGTTCAGTCAACAACACGCAATCCCAGACAAAAAGTCAACATGTTCAAGTCAAGGATGCATTTTTGTAAGCGGATTCAAAATTTACTTTTAGATTGACGGACTGTATTAAATTTCACAGTCACAGCTGATCGTAGCGGAGGGCGGGCGACTCCTGCGGCATAGAAGCGACAGGTGAGACCCCGGAGACGCGCAGCGTTGAGGAGGCTCACCGCGCGGCCGCGGAAAGCGCCCGCCCGCAGCGGAGATCAGCGGCTATCAAAGTTAAACAAAGGGGAGAATCACAATGCCAAAAACAGTAATTATTGACGGAGCAAGAACACCTTTCGGAAAAATGGGCGGATCACTCGCATCATTCACAGCCTCAGACCTTGGAGCAGCAGCAATCAAAGAAGCACTTAAGCGTGCAGACATTGCACCGGAAACTATAGATGAAGTCATCCTTGGAACAGTCCTGCAGGGTGGACAGGGACAAATCCCATCACGCCAGGCAGCACAAAAAGCAGGCATTCCATGGGAAGTGAAAACAGAAACAATCAACAAAGTATGTGCGTCAGGCATGCGTTCAGTCACACTTGGAGACCAGCTGATCAGACTTGGAGACGAGTCTCTGATTGTTGCAGGCGGCATGGAGTCAATGACAAATGCACCCTATTTTATGGATAAAGCAAGATCAGGCTTCCGCATGGGAGACCAGATGGTAAAAGACATGATGGTTCACGATGGACTGACTTGTACATTTAATAACGTTCACATGGGTACTTACGGAAACTCAACAGCTGAAGAATTCAGCCTGACACGTGAAGAACAGGATGCATGGGCAGCAAGAAGCCACAAGCTTGCAGGCGATGCGATTGATAACGGTGTTTTTGCTGAAGAAATCGTGCCGCTTCAGGTGCCGCAGCGTAAAGGTGACCCAATCACTGTTGAAAACGATGAATCAGTCAGAAGAGGAACGACACCTGAAACACTTGCAGGTCTTCGTCCGGCATTCGGAAAAGACGGCACAATCACAGCGGGTAACGCACCTGGCATCAACGACGGTGCATGCGCAATGGTATTAATGAGCGATGAGCGCGCCGAAAAAGAAGGCAAGACGCCGCTTGCAACCATTCTTGGACACGCAGAAGTAGCAGTTGAAGCGAAAAACTTCCCGCAGACACCTGGACTTGTGATCAACGCACTGCTTGAAAAAACAGGCTACAAACTCGAAGATATCGACCTGTTTGAAATCAATGAAGCATTCTCAGCAGTTGCACTGGCAAGTAATAAAATTGCCAAGCTTGACCCTGAAAAAGTAAACGTCAACGGAGGCGCAGTCGCACTTGGACACCCAATCGGCGCAAGCGGCGCGCGTGTCATCCTGACACTTGCTTACGAACTCAAACGCCGCGGCGGCGGCCTCGGCATCGCAGCCATCTGCTCAGGCGGAGGCCAGGGCGACGCAGTACTGATTCAGGTTTGATTCTGAATTGTGTACCCAAACGTTACTGATTTTTAAAAGTCTCATAAACGATTGAATTAGCATTCAACTTTAAATGCACGATCTAAGTTGATTGGAGCTGAGGGTGCGAGACTCCTGCGGGAGAAGCGTGACAGGTGAGACCCCGCAGGCGCAGCCGAGGAGGCTCAGCGCACGCCCCGCGGAAAGCGAGTGCCCTCAGCGGAAATCAACGTTTACTAAAGCTAAACAAAGGAGAATCCCAATGAACATCAAAACAGTCATGGTCATCGGCGCCGGACAAATGGGCGGCGGCATCGCACAGGTATGTGCCCAGTCAGGCTACAACGTCATCCTCAACGATCTGAAAGACGAATTCCTCACACGCGGACTCGGCGTCATCAAAAAAAACCTGAACCGCGCAGTCAGTAAAGAAAGAATGACAGAAGAAGATAAAAACGCCACACTCGGCCGCATCACACGTTCAACCGACCTGAACGATGCAAAAAACGCTGACCTTATCATCGAAGCGGCAGTAGAAAACATGAGCATCAAAACAAAAATTTTCGAAACGCTCGATCAGGCAGCGCCGGCGCACGCGATTTTAGCTTCAAACACGTCCTCACTGCCTATTACAGAAATCGCAGCAGCAACAAAGCGTCCTGAACAGGTAATTGGCATGCACTTTATGAACCCTGTACCGGTCATGAAGCTTGTAGAAATCATCCGTGGACTTGCCACAACTGATGAAGTGTATCAGGCGATTGAAGAAATGACGAAGTCTCTCAGCAAAGCACCGGTTGAAGTAGAAGACTTCCCGGGATTCGTTTCTAACCGCATTTTGATGCCGATGATCAATGAAGCGATCTATACGCTTTATGAAGGTGTAGCAACGAAGGAAGCCATTGATGATGTCATGAAAATGGGTATGAATCATCCGATGGGACCGCTGCAGCTTGCTGATTTTATCGGTCTTGATACGTGCCTTTACATTATGGAAATTCTGCATGAAGGATTTGGCGACAGCAAGTACCGTCCATGTCCGCTGCTTCGCAAATACGTAAAAGCTGGCTGGCTCGGTAAGAAGACTGGCCGCGGTTTCTACAGCTACGAATAAACACCAGGGAGGATCAGAAAGATGGACCTGCGATTTACAGAAGAACAAATCATGATGCAAAAAATGGTGAGAGACTTTGCACGCGAAGAAATCGAACCATTTATCGAAAGAATGGAAGCGGGAGAGTTTCCGCGTGACATTTTAAATAAAATGTCTGAGCTGGGTCTGATGGGAATTACGGTACCTGAAGAGTACGGCGGCGCGGGGATGGATTTCACATCTTACATTATCGCAATCAATGAGCTTGCGAAGGTGAGCCCGGTTGTCAGCGTGATTCTATCCGTTCATACATCAGTCGGAACGAACCCGATTTTATATTACGGAAATGAAGAGCAGAAGCAGAAGTACGTGACGAAGCTTGCAACAGGTGAACATCTCGGTGCCTTCTGTCTGACAGAGCCGAGTGCAGGATCGGATGCTGCGAGCCTGAAAACACGCGCTGTGAAAAAAGATGATCATTACGTGTTAAACGGTTCTAAAATCTTTATTACAAACGGCGGGGAAGCGGATACTTATATCGTATTTGCCGTAACGGATCCTGAAAAAGGGACAAAAGGAATCAGCGCATTTATCGTAGAGAAAAACTTCCCTGGATTTGTGGTTGGAAAAGATGAAGAGAAGATGGGACTTCACGGTTCACGTACAGTCCAGCTGACGTTTGAAGATATGAAAGTGCCTGTTGAAAACCTTTTAGGTGAAGAAGGGGAAGGCTTTAAGATCGCACTTGGCAACCTGGATGTCGGCCGGATCGGTATTGCTGCGAAATCTCTTGGTATTGCTGAAGCAGCGGTTGATCATGCAGTCGCTTATGCAAAAGAGCGTGAGCAGTTCGGTAAGCCGATTGCACAGCAGCAGGGAATCGGATTCAAGCTCGCAGATATGGCAACAGCCGCTGAAGCTGCAAAACTATTAGTCTATCAGGCAGCGTTTCTCCGTCAGGAAGGCAAGCCGTGCGGAAAAGAAGCGTCAATGGCAAAACTGTTCGCTTCATCAACTGCTATGAATAACGCGATCGAATGCGTTCAGGTATTTGGCGGAAACGGTTATACGGAAGATTATCCGGCAGAGCGCCTGTTCCGTGATGCGAAAATCAGTGAGATTTATGAAGGTACAAGTGAAATTCAGAGAATCGTGATCAGTAAGCACGTGACCAAATAGGGGGAAATCCAACATGAATTTTAAGTTAACTGAAGAACACGAAATGATTCGTAAAATGGTACGCGACTTTGCAGAAAAGGATGTTGCACCAACAGCTGCAGAGCGTGATGAAGAAGAACGCTTTGACCGTGAAATTTTCGATAAAATGGCTGAGCTTGGCCTGACTGGAATTCCATGGCCTGAAGAATACGGCGGAATCGGCAGTGACTACCTTGCATACGTGATCGCAGTAGAAGAGCTGTCACGCGTATGTGCATCAACAGGCGTAACACTATCCGCTCACCTTTCACTTGCAAGCTGGCCGATCTTCAAGTTCGGTACAGAAGAACAGAAAAAGCATTACCTGACAAAGCTTGCACAGGGTGAAATGCTTGGTGCATACGGACTTTCTGAGCCGGGTGCAGGATCTGACGTGTCATCAATGAAAACAAAAGCTGTTAAAAACGGCGATCATTACGTACTGAACGGTTCAAAAGTGTGGATTACAAACGGTGGCGCAGCGGAACTGTATATCATTTTCGCAGTAACGGACCCTGAAGCAGGAACTCGCGGGATGAGTGCATTTATCGTTGAAAAAGGCTGGGAAGGCTTCTCGATCGGTAAAAAAGAGAAGAAACTCGGCATTCGTTCATCACCTACAACTGAACTGATTTTTGACAATGTAAAAGTACCGGCTGAAAACCTTTTAGGTAAAGAGGGAGAAGGCTTTAAGATTGCGATGATGACACTTGACGGCGGCCGTAACGGAATCGCAGCACAGGCAGTCGGCATCGCACAGGGCGCACTTGATGCATCAGTCGAATATGCAAAAGGACGCGAACAGTTCGGAAAATCAATTCTTGCAAACCAGGGCGTATCTTTCAAAATCGCAGACATGGCAACAAGCATCGAAGCATCACGCCTGCTGACTTATCAGGCTGCATGGCTTGAGTCTGAAGGGCTTCCTTATGGTAAGGAATCTGCGATGTCCAAGCTGATGGCTGGGGATACAGCGATGAAGGTGACAGTAGAGGCTGTACAGGTATTTGGCGGTTACGGCTATACAAAAGATTACCCTGTTGAACGCTACATGCGCGACGCAAAAATCACACAGATCTACGAAGGCACACAGGAAATCCAACGCCTCGTAATCGGACGTATGGTGACGAAGTAAATTTGTGGTTGCATAGAAACCGCTTTTGATTTCCGCGGAAAGCGTCCGCCTGAAACGGAGATCATAAGCGATTGTAATAGACCAACATGTCCCTTCAGCCAACGGCCCATCAACAATGTGAAAGGTGGCGGATGCGATTGGAGAATAAACGGGAAGTACAATCCTCAGTAAAAGACGAGCGGCTTATTGAAATGCGCCGTGACCAGATGATTAAAGGAGCCGTATCGCTTTTTAAGCAAAAAGGATTTCACCGCACGACAACGCGGGAAATCGCCAAAGCTTCAGGATTCAGTATCGGCACACTTTACGAATATATACGCACAAAAGAAGACGTACTCTATCTCGTCTGTGACAGAATCTATGACGAAGTACGCGTCCGCCTGCATGATATGGAGCTTGATGGCGGGACGCTGCAGTCTTTATCAAGAGGAATCGCACACTATTTTAAAGTCGTCGACAGTATGCAGGATGAAGTGCTTGTCATGTATCAGGAAGCCAAGTCACTTTCAAAAGATGCACTGCCGTACGTGCTGAAAAAAGAGCTTGAAATGACAAAAATGTTTGAGACGCTGATTCAGAAATGTGTGGATGAGGGTGAGCTTGTGATGGAGCAGGACGAGATTCATCTGCTCGCACAGAACATTTTCGTACAGGGTCAGATGTGGGCGTTCAGAAGATGGGCGCTGCGTAAATACAATATCGATCAGTATACGGACAGACAGACCGAGCTGCTGCTCAAAGGTGTAAGGGGATACCAGGCAGCGGTGAACAAGGGGGAATAAAAGATGGCAGTTAATGAACCTGTAATTTACAAACCGAAAAATCCGGTTCGGTTTGTAACAGCATCGAGCCTGTTTGACGGGCACGATGCATCAATCAATATCATGAGAAGAATTCTGCAGGCAAGCGGTGCAGAGGTCATTCACTTAGGACATAACCGCTCAGTTGAAGAAGTCGTGAACGCAGCCATTCAGGAAGACGTGCAGGGCATTGCGATTTCATCCTACCAGGGCGGGCACGTTGAATATTTTAAATATATGTACGACCTTTTAAATGAGCGCGGCGCTCCGCATATTAAAATTTATGGCGGCGGTGGCGGCGTGATCATTCCGCGTGAAATTAAAGAGCTTCATGCGTATGGGATCGCACGCATCTTTTCACCTGAAGACGGGCGTACAAACGGACTACAGGGCATGATTAACCGCATGCTTGAAGAATGTGATTATGCAACGGTTGAAAAAGAAATGAAGCATGAAATCAGCGAGCTGACGTCAGGTCAGATCCCTGTCGTATCAAAGTTCATCTCACTTGCTGAATACCGCATGAAGGACGACAGTGACGTCTGGCAGAACATTATGGACCAGGTGAAGGCGGAAGAAAAGCATGCGCCGGTTATCGGGATTACTGGTACAGGGGGCGCAGGAAAAAGCTCTTTGACAGATGAGCTGATCCGCCGTTTCATCAATGAAATCCCTGATAAAAAAGTAGCGATTCTCTCGATTGACCCGACCAAGCAAAAGACAGGCGGTGCGCTTTTAGGAGACAGAATCCGTATGAATGCGATTTTCTCTGACCGCGTATTTATGAGAAGTCTTGCAACCCGCGGCTCTAAAAGTGAGCTGTCACTTGCAATCCGTGATGCGATTTCTGTTGTCAAAGCGGCAGGCTATGACATGGTGATCGTTGAAACGAGTGGAATCGGACAGGGGGATGCTGAAATCGCTGAGATCTCAGACATTTCAATGTATGTGATGACAAGTGAGTTTGGTGCTCCTTCACAACTTGAAAAAATCGATATGATTGATTACGCAGACCTGATCGTGATTAATAAATACGAGCGTAAAGGTTCAGAAGATGCGAAGCGCCAGGTACAGAAGCAGTATCAGCGCAGCCGTATGCTGTTTGATCAGGATCTTGATGACATGCCGGTATTCGGTACAATCGCATCCCAGTTTAACGATGCCGGAACAAATGCCCTTTTCGCAGCGCTGATTGAAAAGGTAAATGACAAAGTCCAGACTGACTGGTCAACTGCTTTTTCTAAAAAAGCGGAAGTTGAAAAGCAGAACGTCATTATTCCAAACGACCGCCGCTACTATCTGCGCGAGATTTCAGAAACCGTCCGCCGCTACCATAAGAGCGCTGAGGACCAGGTGAAGCTTGCACGCCGTTTCTTCCAGCTCGAAGGCAGTATTGAAGCAGCGAAAGAAGCAGGCGAAGATGCAACAGTTGATGTGCTGGACACAATGAAGAAAACAGCGTGGGAGCAGCTTTCAGCAGAGTCTAAAAAGGTTCTTGAAAACTGGCCACAGCTGAAAGAATTGTACGCACAGGATCAGTTCACAACAAAAATCCGTGACAAGGAAATCGTTACAGAACTGAAGACAACAAGCCTTTCAGGTCTGTCGATTCCAAAAGTAGCGCTGCCGAAGTTTGAAGACTACGGGGAAATTTTAAAGTGGGTCTACAAAGAAAATGTACCGGGCTCATTCCCTTATACTGCAGGGGTGTTTCCGTTTAAGCGTAAGGGTGAAGATCCGAAGCGTCAGTTCGCCGGTGAAGGGACGCCTGAACGGACGAACCGCCGCTTTCACTACCTTTCAAAGGATGATGATGCAAAGCGTCTGAGTACAGCATTTGACTCAGTAACGTTATACGGCGAGGATCCTGACCACCGTCCTGACATTTACGGGAAAGTCGGGGAGAGTGGCGTCAGCATTTGTACGCTTGAAGATATGAAAAAGCTGTATGCAGGATTTGATCTGTGTGCACCGTCAACATCAGTATCGATGACAATCAACGGTCCGGCACCGATTATCCTTGCAATGTTTATGAATACAGCGGTTGATCAGCAGGTAAAAGCGCGCGAGGAAGAGCTTGGCCGCACGCTTTCAATGGAAGAATTCACGGAAGTGCGTGAACAGACTTTACAAGTCGTGCGCGGAACCGTACAGGCGGATATTCTAAAAGAGGATCAGGGACAAAACACATGTATCTTCTCAACAGAATTCGCACTGCGCATGATGGGTGATATTCAGCAGTACTTTATCGATCACAAAGTGCGCAATTATTACTCAGTCTCGATTTCAGGCTACCATATCGCTGAAGCGGGTGCGAACCCGATTTCACAGCTCGCATTTACACTTGCAAATGGCTTTACGTACGTAGAGTACTACCTGAGCCGCGGCATGAATATTAACGATTTTGCACCGAACCTGTCATTCTTCTTCTCAAACGGACTTGATCCTGAATATACAGTGATCGGCCGCGTAGCAAGAAGAATCTGGGCAACTGTCATGAGAGACAAATATGGTGCCAACGAACGAAGCCAGAAGCTGAAGTATCACATCCAGACATCAGGCCGCTCCCTGCACGCACAGGAAATCGACTTTAACGATATCCGCACAACGCTGCAGGCGCTGATGGCACTTCAGGATAACTGTAACTCGCTTCATACAAACGCATATGATGAAGCAATCACAACACCGACTGAAGAATCTGTCCGCCGCGCAATGGCGATCCAGATGATCATTACAAAAGAGCACGGGCTAAGTAAAAATGAAAATCCGCTCCAGGGTGCATTTATCGTTGAAGAACTGACTGACCTTGTGGAAGAAATGGTCCTTCAGGAATTCGAGCGCATCAATGACCGCGGCGGCGTACTTGGCGCAATGGAAACGCAGTATCAGCGAGGCAAAATTCAGGAAGAATCCATGCACTACGAAATGAAGAAGCATACAGGCGAGCTTCCGATTATCGGTGTGAATACGTACCTGAATCCGAATCCGCCATCTGAAGAGCAGATGGATAGCATGGAACTTGCGCGTGCGACAAAGGAAGAGAAGGAAACACAGATTACAAACCTTCAAAACTTCCAGCAGTCGCATGCTGATAAAGCTGAAGAAGCACTCTCAAGGCTGAAGGAAACAGCAGTATCAGGCGGTAACCTGTTTGCTGAACTGATGGAAACAGTCAAAGTCGCATCACTCGGTCAAATCACACACGCCTTATATGAAGTCGGCGGCCAATACCGTCGTAATATGTAGGATTAATTTACTGTAAAAACTGCCGGATTATTACCCGGCAGTTTTCTTTTTGTACTATAATGAGACTAATCATTCTGATTGGGACGTGATTTAGTGAAAAAACTGCTGATCCTCAGCGCCTCCATATTGCTGATCGCCGGGCTGACCCTCTACTTATACAGCCGGATGGTTGGAGCAGTCCCATTTCTCCTGCTGTCAGCCGTATTCTACTGGCTCGCATGGCGCGAAACGAAAAAAGGACGAATAAAGAATTCCTAAAAAACAATGGTAACTATGGCATTCTGATTAAAACTTTGGTTATAATGGAACATATGCCTTGAGCTAAATTCATTTATATACTTTATAACAAAACCGTTGATTTCCGCTGCAGGCGGACGCTTTCCGGACGGTGGTTGCTGAGCCTCCTCAGGCTTCGCCTTGCGGGGTCTCAGCTTCCCACTAATCGTCCCGGAGTCGCCGCCTTCCGCTGCAATCAACTTAGTGCAAGACAAACTGATGGTCTTTTTTAAAGTATTTAAATGAAATTCTATACAAAGTTGCTGCAGTTGTTTATTGTTAAACAGGCAAATAAATGTTTAAGTGATTCCAGCTGGCTCTTGTAGTGCAGGGCGGAGACTCCTGCGTCATAGAAGCGACAGGTGAGACCCCGCAGGCGAAGCCGAGGAGGCTCACCGCGCGGACGCGGAAAGCGCAGCCCTGCACGGAAAGAGACAGCGGTGTACGAAAAAACATCTTCTTAAGCAACACCACCCAAACCAAAGGAGTGCAAACCATGGAACTTAAAAATCGCTCAGTAGAAGACCTGCGTGAATATTCATTTATAGAAATCGCACACCAATTACTCGTTGATAAGCACAATTCAATGACTTTCAACGATATGGTAGAAGAATGGAAACGCCTATTAGGTGTAACAGATAAAGAAGCGCGCGAAAGAATCGTTCAGTTCTATACGGATCTGAACATGGACGGTCGCTTCATTTTCCTTGACCAGGACAAAGGCTGGGGCCTTCGCTCATGGTATCCGCTTGATCAGGTAGAAGACGAGCAGATCACAAGTGAAATTCAGACAACGAAGAAGAAGACAAAGTCTAAGAAGAAGAAAAAAGCAGAAGAAGATCTTGATTACGATAACCTCGATGACGAAGAGGACGACCTTGTCTATGATGAAATCGACGATGAGGTTGAAGACGTAGAAGACATCGACGGTGAAGAATTCGAAGACGACGTTGATTTCGATGATATCGATGAAGACGACGAAGATGATGAAGACCTAGATGAAGACGAAGATGAGGACAACCTGTAAATCGTCAGTCTTTTCCGCCATTTAATTCTTTCTTGATTTTTTAAAATTTGATGGTAGTATTTTATTTGGGCTCCCTTTAAAGGGATCAATCGCAAATATCCGCGCTCCCTTGCGTTTTACACGCAGGAGGGGCGCTTTTTATTTTTTATAAAACTCTTTTTAGCAAGATGGAATGATCTGTTGCTGCATACAAAGATTAGTTTTTATTTTTGCACACAGAGTTGACCGAAGTGGAAGGGGGCGACTCCGGGACGATTAGTGGGAAGCTGAGACCCCGCAGCGCAAAGCGTGAGGAGGCTCAAGCTTCACTCCGTCCGGAAAGCGTCCCCCTGAAGCGCAGATCAACGGTTAAATTTACAAACCCGTAAACCCGAAAGGAGAAATACACATGTCAACAAAATATATCTTCGTCACAGGCGGCGTAGTATCATCGCTTGGTAAAGGAATCACAGCGGCATCACTTGGACGCCTTCTAAAAAACAGAGGGCTGAACGTAACAATCCAGAAGTTCGATCCATACATCAACGTAGATCCTGGAACAATGAGTCCATATCAGCACGGTGAAGTATTCGTAACAGATGACGGCGCTGAAACTGACCTTGACCTTGGTCACTACGAGCGTTTCATCGACATTAACCTGAACAAATACAGCAACGTAACAACTGGTAAGATCTACTCGACAGTGCTGAAAAAAGAGCGTCGCGGTGACTACCTTGGCGGAACGGTACAAGTTATCCCGCATATCACAAACGAATTAAAAGAGCGCGTTTTCCGTGCAGGCCGTGAAACAAATGCGGATATTGTCATCACTGAAATTGGTGGAACAGTAGGGGATATTGAATCACTTCCATTCCTTGAAGCAATCCGTCAGATCAAGAGTGACGTTGGCCGTGAGAACGTGATGTACGTTCACTGTACGCTTGTTCCTTACATTAAAGCTGCCGGTGAAATGAAAACAAAGCCGACACAGCACAGTGTAAAAGAGCTCCGCAGCCTTGGGATCCAGCCGAATATTATTGTTCTTCGTACAGAAAACCCGATTTCTCAGGATATGAAAGATAAGATTGCGCTATTCTGTGACATCGATGAAAAATCAGTGATCGAAGCAACTGATGCTGACACACTTTACGCTGTTCCACTAGCGCTTCAGGCTCAAAACATGGACCAGATCGTCTGTGACCATTTCAAGCTGAATGCACCTCAGCCTGAAATGACTGAATGGAACGCACTTGTTGACCGTGTACGTAATCTTAAAGAAAAGACAAGAATTGCCCTTGTCGGTAAATACGTTGAACTGCAGGATGCTTACATTTCAGTTGTAGAATCACTGCGCCACGCAGGCTACAGCTTTGACGCTGACGTTGAAGTGAAATGGCTGAATTCTGAACTGCTGACTCGTGAAAATGTAGAGCAGGAGCTTGGTGACGTTGACGGAATCCTTGTCCCTGGTGGATTCGGTGACCGTGCAATCGAAGGTAAAATCGAAGCAATCCGCTATGCACGTGAAACAAAAACACCATTCCTTGGTATCTGCCTTGGCATGCAGCTTGCAAGTGTAGAATTTGCACGTAACGTACTTGGTCTTGAAGGAGCTCACTCAGCTGAGATCAATCCGACAACACCATACCCGGTTATTGATCTGCTGCCGGAGCAAAAGGATATCGAAGATCTTGGTGGAACACTTCGTCTTGGACTATATCCATGTAAGCTGACTGAAGGCACAAAAGCATTCGAAGCATATGACAATGAAGTCGTATACGAGCGTCACCGTCACCGCTTTGAATTTAACAATCAATTCCGCGAGAAAATGGAAGACGCAGGATTCCTATTCTCAGGTACAAGCCCTGACGGCCGTCTTGTTGAAATCATCGAGCTTGCAGACCACCCATGGTTCGTGGCGTCACAGTTCCACCCGGAATTCACATCACGTCCAACACGTCCGCAGCCACTTTTCAGAGACTTTATCGAAGCAACAATGAAGAAGTAATCAATGTTTAGGTCCTCCGCCCGGGGTTGGGTGGGGGATTTTTTAGTGGTGGAACGATTGTCGGGGTTAGTTGGCGGATTTCCTTCAATCTGTGTTTTTTTACATCAATTTGGATGGAGATTCCTTCAATTCAGAAATGATTCGATCAATCTGCACAATTATTGCTTCAATGAAGCTGAAGAGGGCATTTTTCCTTCAAATTCAAGTCAGATTCCCTCACACAAACTACTATTTCCTTCAGCCCAATTGATGTTTCCTTCATTCGCTTTCCCCCTTTTCTAAAAGTTAGCGTGTACCTGCGAAACTGGGTATAATCAACAAAAGGAGGTGAAAAACATGCAGAAGCTGTACGAATGGTCTAACTGGAAAACATGGCTCGTTTCTCTAATTATCTTCGGTGCTTTTTTAGGGTTCATTTTGCCGAATGAAGCTGCAGAGTCTTCGCGTATAACCGGAACTTCGGAGTCTCCGGACAGTTCTTTTTTCTATTCACCAGCTACACTTTACTCAATTGCTGAGACATACGGAGAAGAGGGGCGGTCGTACTATATTCGGGCTCGCTATACGTTCGATGTCGTTTGGCCAATTGCCTATTTTCTGTTTTTAACCACTACAGTCGGTCTGCTTTTCAAACCGCTTCGCAAGCCAAAATGGAGGTGGGTGATTCTGCTGCCGTTATTTGGTTTGATCTTTGATTACCTGGAGAATCTCAGCACATCACTAGTAATGAATGCTTATCCTGACACACTCGATTTATTCGCAACAATTGCGCCATTTTTTACAGCAATCAAATGGATATCAATCTATACGAGTTTTCTTCTGATCCCAATTGGCTCATTCTTCGCATACTGAAACGGAGGAAATAATTTGATCATTAAACCCCAGGCTGTCCCCCAACATATAAAATCATTAGAGGTCATCGCAAAAAGACTAAAGCCATTTCACCCGAAATATCCGGACATCCAGCGCCAATTAGCTACACTTGCCGCCGGGCATAAGGGTGAGACAGGTCTTGACTACCATCTGAGCTTTATTGATCCACCGCACCTCATTCTTCACAACCTTCGTTTAAAAGGGGAACTTCACTATTTTCAAATCGATTCAACCTTGATTTTTTCTAACGCAATTATTATCATTGAAGTAAAAAATATAGCCGGGTCTCTTGAATTTAAAACCGACTTTCAACAGGTGATCCGCACTCATAACGGCGTAACAGAAGCATTCAAAGACTTTCATTTACAAACAGATAGGCAAAAACATCAGCTCACAGCTTTCCTTAAAAAGAACAAACTTCCCGCCCTGCCTGTCATTCCATTAATTGTCATGTCAAACAGCCGCACCATCATCCAATCTAAAACCCCTCATATACTGCAAAACGTGATACCCGCTGAAGCACTTCAATCCCATATCCAAAAAAGAATAGCTGCAATCCCGACAAAAAAGATTAACCAGAGTCAAGTCAAAAAAATTGCTACATCACTGATCGCAGCAAATGAAGAATTGGAATCTCACTGGCTAAACCGTTATGGCCTGCAATTTCATGACTTCAACATGGGTGTTGAATGTCCAGCGTGTCAGACATTTGGCATGAAGATGAAGTATAAAAGTAAGTGGGAGTGCCAATCCTGCCGGGCAATATCAGATCAAGCTCATCACAGTGCACTCGAAGAACTGTTTATCTTAAAAGGAGAAGGTCTCACCAATAAAGATATCAGGCAGTTTTTTCTGATTGAACATAACCAGCAGGTCAGAAGAATGGTAAATGGTATGAGCGTATCGGTCACTGGTAAAACAAAAGGAACTAAATATTACAGGCAACAGCCTGAAAGGGAGTGATGTAGGCTGATGGAATCGGAGTTGGTGTTGAAGGGAATCTGTTCTGAGTTGATGGAATTAATCTTAATGATGATGTAATTACAATGATCTGAACTGAAATGAAGTAATCAATAGCAAAATTGAAGGAATCCACTAGCCAGAATGAACGAATAAAAATCAAATTGAGTGAAAAACTCTTCAAATGAAGGAATTCCTCACGCCCACACCCGTCCGCCATTCATGCCCGGACATTCCACGCAAATATAAAAACCCCGGCCGCTATCAATCCAGCAGCCGGGGCTTTAAGGTAAATCAATAATCCTCTAGAATCTCATCCAGCACAAACTTTACACCGTGATACAGATACAGTGCGGCCATCAGTGAAGGGAAGCCGAATCGCCCGCCCGTTTCATCAGGCAGCATGCCGCGTACAGTTTGCGTATTCAGAAAAGAATCCGCTTTTTCCTCAAGATCGCCTTCAGCATCCTTTACCTTTCCTGCAATCACTGCAAAAGGAATCTCGGCTTCCATCAGCTTTTCTGCAAAACTGAGTGCCTGCGGATCAGTTGTTCTTCTTGTCACGAGCAATACGCGGTCAGCAACTGTCAATCCAGCTATATTATTCTGCAGTTCACGCACACCCTCAAGCGGCTCCTCACCCTGCAGCGCTTCAGCAGCGACACCGGCCATTTCACCGAATCCTTTTATATAAATCGAGCCGTCCCCAACTGTAGCCTGCGCTAACAGACGGGCAGCATTTTCAATTTCCATCTCTTCTTTAGACTGCAGTCTGCCAAATAATCCGGTCAGCTGCGTCGTAAACATTTTAAGCATCTTTGTCATCCTTTCAATCGATTTACACATTTTTGTCGAAAAAGCGCAAACGGTTTCTTCTTTAATATGAAGGAACTCATCTGTTTGTGTTGAATGTACCATAATAAGGGCTCATTGAGAAACGGAGCGCATTGCTCTATGATTAGAAAGTATACATATAAAGCGAACCTGGGTGGGTTGGGTATCACAAAAAAGAGGTGTGGAATGTGGAAAAAGTACTGATTGTAGATGATCAATTTGGCATAAGGATTTTGCTGAATGAAATTCTTGAAAAAGAGGGGTACCAGACATTTCAGGCGGCGAATGGTCTTGAGGCACTGGCGCTTTTAAAAGAAGAACCGGATCTTGTCCTGCTTGATATGAAAATTCCGGGAATGGATGGCATTGAAATCTTACGGAGAATGAAAGAAGAGGAAACCGAAATAAAGGTGATCATTATGACAGCCTATGGTGAACTCGGCATGATTCAGGAGGCAGAATCTTTGGGAGCGCTTACACACATCACGAAGCCTTTTGACATTCAGGATATTAGAAACCTCGTAAAAGAGCATATAAAGGCAAATTAGCACGTCTAATTTTAAAAGATGAGCGGCTGGCATGGTAAAATACGAAAACGTTTGGTATGATACTAGAGAAAATGGTTGTGCAGAAGCTATGCCGTTTATTTAAAGGAGGAACTAATTATGCCATTAGTATCAATGACAGATATGCTGAACAAAGCGAAGGATGGGGGCTATGCAGTAGGTCAGTTCAACCTGAATAACCTTGAATTTACACAGGCGATTCTTCAGGCTGCTGAAGAAGAAAAATCACCTGTTATTCTTGGTGTTTCTGAAGGTGCTGCCCGCTACATGAGCGGATTTAAAACTGTGGTGAAAATGGTTGAAGGTCTTCTTGAAGACTTAAACATTACTGTACCAGTAGCAATTCACCTTGACCACGGATCAAGCTTTGACAAGTGTAAAGAAGCAATCGATGCAGGTTTCACATCTGTAATGATTGATGCTTCTCACGGTCCTTTCGAAGATAACGTGGAAGTAACTTCTAAAGTTGTTGAATACGCACACGCTAAAGGTGTTTCAGTAGAAGCTGAGCTTGGCGTTGTAGGCGGCCAGGAAGATGACGTGGTTGCTGATGGCGTGATCTACGCAGATCCTAAAGAATGTAAAGAACTAGTAGAACGCACAGGTATCGATACACTTGCACCAGCACTTGGATCAGTTCACGGCCCTTACAAAGGCGAACCGAACCTTGGATTCAAGGAAATGGAGCAGATCGGTAACGAAGCAGGCGTACCAATCGTTCTTCACGGCGGTACAGGCATTCCGACAAAAGACATCCAAAAAGCGATCTCTTACGGAACAGCTAAAATCAACGTGAACACAGAAAACCAAATTGCATCAGCGAAGAAAGTACGTGAAGTACTTGCTGCTGACTCAGAAGTATATGATCCACGTAAATATCTTGGACCAGCGCGTGAAGTGATTAAAGAAACAGTAATCGGCAAAATGCGTGAATTCGGTTCATCAAACAAAGCGTAACTCGTCACTCGGTTTCATGGGGTAGAAATTGAGTCATATCAAAAGAGGCTGGCTCACAAACAGGCAGGCTGCTTATCCAACAATAAGCAGCCCAACCGTTTTTTGAGCCGGCCTTTTTTAAATATTTTTCCCTGCTAAAGCGGGCTGATCATTTCCGCTTCAGGGGGACGCTTTCCGCGGCCGGGCGGTGAGCCAGCAGGCTTCGCCATGCTTTGTCTCACCTGTCCCTTCCTGCCGCAGGAGTCGCCCCCTGCAGCGAGAATGATCAGCTGTGAAAGTATTTCGATGGACTTTTACAAAGGAAAAATTTTTATGGATATGACCAGCATTGTTGTTTCCAAACATAAATGCTGTATTGACTATTTGGTTACACATTGGAAAATTATCTTTTTTAAATGAAAGAAAATTGTTACATTAGTTAGTAATTAAAATTTATCTAGGTCACACTGAGTTGATCGGAGTGGATGGTGCGAGACTCCTGCGGCGGAGAAGCGACAGGTGAGACCCCGCAGAGCGGAGCTCGAGGAGGCTCACCGCGCGGCCGCGGAAAGCGAGTGCCATCCACGCAGATCAACGATTCAGCTGCACCACCAAACTACATACAAAGGATGGGATCACATTGAAATTTTTCATTGACACTGCAAATATGGATGAGATCAAAGAAGCACACAGCTGGGGGATTATCGACGGTGTTACAACAAATCCGTCACTCGTAGCGAAAGAAGGCATTTCGTTTCACGACCGCCTGAAGGAAATCACCTCACTTGTAGACGGTTCAGTCAGCGCAGAAGTCATTTCTCTTGATGCAGAAGGTATGATCAGAGAAGGTAAGGAACTGGCTGCAATCGCACCGAATATCACCGTTAAAGTCCCCATGACACCTGATGGACTGAAAGCAACTGCGGCATTTGCTAAAGAAGGCATCAAAACAAATGTGACGCTGATTTTCAGTGCGAATCAGGCACTGATGGCAGCGCGCGCAGGTGCATCATATGTATCGCCGTTCCTTGGCCGCCTTGATGATATTGGTCACGATGGAATGGATCTGATCAGCACAATTTCTGAAATGTTCATTATGCATGACATTAAGTCAGAAATCATTGCAGCATCAATCCGTCACCCAATGCACGTGACACAGGCTGCACTAAATGGTGCGCATATCGCAACTTGTCCATCAAAAGTGTTACACCAATTATTTAAACATCCACTTACGGAAGCGGGAATTGAAGCATTTCTTAATGACTGGAATAATCGTAAAGCATAAAAATCCTGCTTCCTTCACACATGATTCAGCTGGAAATACACATCATAAAAAGACATAAAAGAGCTGGTTCGGAAGGAGCTTCAATCAATGGAGAAATTGAAAATTGAAGGGGGCAATCCCCTTAAAGGTAAAATTAAAGTCAGCGGTGCGAAAAATAGTGCGGTTGCGCTGATTCCTGCAACAATCCTTGCAGATACACCAACGATTATTGAAGGTTTACCTGATATATCTGATGTTCATACGCTAAAAGCGCTGCTAGAGGAAATTGGCGGCACTGTTGAATTTGAAGATGGCGAAATGCATGTGAATCCTGAAGGTATGGTTGCAATGCCATTACCAAACGGACGCGTGAAAAAGCTGCGTGCTTCTTATTATCTGATGGGCGCAATGCTTGGGAAATTCAAAAAAGCAGCAATCGGTCTGCCAGGCGGATGCTACCTTGGACCACGTCCGATCGATCAGCACATTAAAGGCTTTGAAGCGCTCGGTGCCACTGTGACAAATGAGCAGGGTGCACTGTATCTGCGTGCAGATGAACTAAAAGGTGCACGCATTTATTTAGACGTCGTCAGCGTAGGTGCAACGATCAACATCATGCTAGCAGCCGTCAGAGCGAAGGGTCAGACAATCATTGAAAATGCGGCAAAAGAGCCTGAAATTATCGATGTTGCGACACTGCTAAGCAATATGGGTGCAAAAATTAAAGGTGCAGGAACGAATGTGATTAGAATCGAAGGTGTTGATGAGCTTCACGGCACGCGTCACACCATTATTCCTGACCGCATTGAAGCAGGTACCTTTATGATTTTAGCAGCGGCAGCAGGCGAAGGCGTAACGATCAATAATGTGATTCCGCTTCATGTCGAATCATTAATTGCAAAGCTGCGTGAAATGGGTGTTCCTGTAGAAATCGGTGATGAGGATGTCTATATCGGAAAGTCTGAGAATCTGAAGTCAATTGATATTCAGACGCTGGTCTATCCGGGATTCCCAACCGATCTGCAGCAGCCAATGACGTCACTAATGACGAAAATTCACGGAACATCAATGGTCACTGACACCATTTATTCAGCGCGCTTTAAGCATATTGATGAATTAAAGAGAATGAACGCCAACATTAAGACGGAAGGTCGTGCAGCAATTGTCTATGGACCATCTGTGCTACAGGGGGCTCGCGTAAAGGCATCTGACCTGCGTGCAGGAGCGGCGCTAGTGATTGCCGGCTTAATGGCTGAAGGGATCACTGAAGTAACAGGACTTGAGCATATTGACCGCGGATACAGTGATCTCATCGAAAAGCTGTCAGGCCTTGGTGCAGTGATCTGGCGTGAAGAGATGTCTATGGAAGAACTCGAACAAGTTAACAACGCATAAATTTAAATAGTATGTCATAATGAAAAATAATGTGTTATACTGATTCATGACAAATCATGAGGGGATGAATGACATGGAACGCAGTTTATCAATGGAGCTTGTACGGGTTACAGAAGCAGCAGCATTATCATCAGCAAGATGGATGGGTCGCGGTTTGAAAAATGAAGCAGACGATGCAGCAACCACTGCCATGCGCGATGTATTCGACACAATTCCGATGAAGGGTACAGTTGTCATCGGTGAAGGTGAAATGGATGAAGCACCAATGCTTTATATTGGGGAAAAACTTGGTACAGGTTACGGTCCACGTCTCGACGTAGCAGTCGATCCTTTAGAAGGCACAAACATTGTCGCGTCAGGCGGCTGGAATGCACTTGCGGTTCTTGCGGTAGCGGATCACGGCAATCTGCTGAATGCACCTGATATGTACATGGACAAAATCGCAGTCGGACCGGAAGCAGTAGGCTGCATTGATATTAACGCACCGGTTATTGATAACCTGAGAGCAGTAGCAAAAGCAAAAAATAAAGATATTGAAGATGTCGTAGCTACGATTTTAAATCGTGATCGTCATGCGAAAATTATCGAAGAACTGCGTGCAGCAGGTGCCCGCATCAAGCTGATTGGTGATGGAGACGTTGCAGGCGCAATTAATACAGCATTTGATACGACAGGTGTAGACATTCTTTTCGGATCAGGCGGCGCGCCAGAAGGTGTTATTGCTGCAGTTGGTCTGAAATGTCTTGGCGGAGAAATCCAGGGGCGCCTGCTGCCACAAAATGAAGAAGAAGCAGAACGCTGTAAAGCAATGAATATCGACGTCAGCCAGGTCCTGCGTATGGAAGACCTCGTCCGCGGAGACGATGCCATTTTCGCAGCAACAGGCGTAACCGATGGAGAACTTCTAAAAGGCGTTCAGTTCAAAGGTACATACGGAGAAACCGATTCTCTCGTTATGCGCGCAAAATCCGGCACAGTCCGCTTCATCAAAGGCACACACAGCCTGAAGAAAAAGCCGAACCTTGTCATGAAGTAACCGTCGAAAAGCTCCGGGATGATAAACCTGGAGTTTTTTCGTTTGGTCAAATTAGTAAACGCAATTTCTATATGTTCAGGACTTCGCTTTTCGCAGGAACTTTGGTCCTGAAGAGCGGAAAATTGTTTAAATTAGCTTTTGTATTATTTCTTTAGAAGTATCTGACATGGTTAAACGTATATTTCATGATGATGCTCATTAAATTTCTGAGCGTTGATTGGAGCGTAAGGCGGCGACTCCAGCAGGAGAAGTCGGACAGGTGAGATCCCGCAGTGCGAAGCACGAGGAGGCTCACCGCCGGCCCTGCGGAAAGCGTCCCCCCTGAAGCGGAAATCAAAAGCGGTTACACAACTACTCACCAAGCGACAATTTTCACCGTTGATTGTGCAGTTAAATAAGAGTAGAATAATGAATGACTTCAGCTACACAACCTCTATTTCAACCAGTTATCCTCACAAACATTTTTCAAGCACAATAGATTCGCTGAAGAAGCATTTAAAATAACAGAAGTGGGTGTCCTTTATGGAAGAATTAAAAATGTCGTCACTCGACAATATGAAATTAAAAGAATTATATGAACTCGCAAAAGAATACCGGGTTTCTTACTACAGCAAGCTGACAAAAAAGGAATTAATTTTCGCGATCCTGAAATCACGTGCTGAGCAGGAAGGCTATTTCTTCATGGAAGGCGTACTTGAAGTCATTCAGTCAGAAGGCTTCGGCTTCCTGCGTCCGATTAACTATTCGCCAAGCTCTGAGGATATTTACATCTCAGCCTCACAGATCCGTCGTTTTGATCTGAGAAATGGTGATAAGGTTTCCGGTAAAGTAAGACCGCCAAAGGAAAACGAGCGTTATTTCGGACTGCTGCATGTAGAAGCAGTTAACGGTGACGATCCTGAAACGTCAAAAGAGCGCGTGCATTTCCCTGCACTGACGCCGCTTTACCCGGATCGCCAAATCAAGCTTGAAAACCAGCCGCGCCAGCTTTCAACGCGCATCATGGACCTGGTGTCACCTGTTGGTTTTGGTCAGCGTGGATTAATCGTTGCCCCGCCAAAAGCAGGTAAGACCATGCTAATGAAAGAAATCGCTAACTCAATTACGACAAACCATCCTGAAGCGGAACTGATTGTCCTGCTGATCGATGAGCGTCCTGAGGAAGTAACTGATATCGAACGTTCTGTAAATGCAGACGTTGTCAGCTCAACTTTTGATGAGGTTCCTGAAAATCATATTAAAGTGGCAGAGCTTGTACTGGAGCGTGCGATGCGTTTAGTTGAGCACAAGCGTGACGTAGTCATCCTGATGGATAGCATTACCCGTCTTGCGCGTGCCTACAATCTTGTCATCCCGCCAAGCGGCCGTACGCTTTCAGGTGGTATTGACCCGGCTGCATTCCACCGTCCGAAGCGTTTCTTCGGTGCTGCGCGTAACATTGAAGAAGGCGGCAGCTTAACAATCCTTGCAACAGCACTTGTAGACACAGGTTCACGTATGGATGAAGTGATCTATGAAGAGTTCAAAGGAACAGGTAACATGGAACTTCACCTTGACCGCAGCATGGCCGAGCGCCGTATCTTCCCGGCAATTGACGTGCGCCGCAGCGGTACACGTAAAGAAGAGCTGCTTGTGACAAAAGATCATCTGGATAAGCTATGGGCAATCCGCCGTGCACTATCTGATTCACATGACTTCGGCGAGCGCCTAGTACGGAAGATCCGTCAGACAAAGACCAATCAGGAGTTCTTTGAAAACCTGACAGAAGAAATGAAGACGAACGGGCGTAAGTCATAAACTATATAGACTTACATTGAAGTATTTGACTATATAACTGTTGCACTGCGCTTCAGGCGGATGCTTTCCGCGGGACCGCGCTGAGCCTCCTCGGCTTTGCCTGCGGGGTCTCAGCTGTCGGTCATATCCCGCTGGAGTCACCGCCTTACGCTCCGTTTCACTAGATGATTAATTGATACTTTATGCTGCTTCTGATCATGATTTTTCATATCATCTGAGCGGATAGTTGGAGTGGAGGGCGTAGACTCCCGCCCCAGGAAGGGACAGGTGAGACCCCGCAAGGCGAAGCCTGAGGAGGCTCACCGCCCGGGGGCAGGAAAGCGCAGCCCTCCACGGAAACCAGCAGCGGTTTGAAAGATAACAAATTTCAAAAACAATGTTGCTACTCAACATTCACCCTGCTATAATGTAAGCAGTGTGCTTGAAATATAACTGGCACCATGCTAGTATGTAAGATACTTACTCTGTTCCAGATGGTTCAGGGCGGAAGGAGATGACTGAGATGAAAACTGATATTCATCCAAATTACAAAGCTGCAAAGGTAACTTGTACTTGCGGTAATGAATTTGAAACAGGTTCTGTTAAGGAAGACATTCGTATTGAGGTATGCTCAGAATGCCATCCATTCTACACAGGACGTCAGAAGTTCGCAGCAGCGGACGGCCGTGTTGATCGCTTCAACAAGAAATACGGTCTTAAGTAATTTTCGTAAATCAAAACAGGCGAGAATCAAATTCTTGCCTGTTTTTTTACGGTTAAATTCGCCAATTAAGGGAATAAAACAACAGATTCAGTCAAATCGCCTCTTGAATGAAGAGGTGTTTTTCAATAGACTTAAACCATATTGCAATTGAATGTATTTATTTTTAACTACCATACATCTTAGAGAGATATACGATGAACAAATGAAAATTCAGCCGGCTCCTGGAGTGGAGACGCAGACTCCCGCCCCGGGAAAGGGTCAGTGAGACCCCGGAAGCGAAGCTGAGGAGGGCTCACTACCCGGGGGCAGGAAAGCGGAGTCTCCACGGAAGGAGCCGGCGGTTTTAAAAGTAAATCAAGCTTATACATAAGCGTACTGCAAACGACCAAAGGAGCTGAAGAAAACGTGTATGTAATGAAACAGACGGGCTGGGTGGAAGTGATTTGCGGAAGTATGTTTTCCGGTAAATCAGAAGAACTCATCAGACGCGTAAGACGCGCGCAATTTGCGAGACAGCACATTCTAGTATTTAAACCAAAACTCGACGATCGCTACAGCGAAGAAGCCATCGTATCGCACAACGGTGCATCAGTCATCGCTGTTCCAGTAGAGCATTCCTCGGAAATTCTTGATCAAGTAACTGAAAAAGCCGATCTGATCGCCATTGATGAAGTTCAGTTCTTTGATGAAGAAATCGTGGAAGTCATCACAAAGCTTGCAGACCAGGGCTTCAGAGTCATCACAGCAGGTCTGGATCAGGACTTCCGCGGAGAGCCGTTTGGTCCGGTTCCGCACCTCATGTCACTTGCAGAACAGGTTACAAAGCTTCAGGCAGTATGCGCAGTATGCGGATCCCCTGCAAGCCGCACGCAGCGCCTGATCGAAGGACGCCCGGCAGGCTATGATGACCCGGTCATTTTAGTCGGCGCATCAGAAGCTTACGAACCACGCTGCCGCCATCATCACGAAGTACCAAAAGGCGTAACCGTCTCATCTGAAAAAGTTTAACCTATAACGTTTTTAGACAGAGAATCATTTTCTTCAACATTTTATTGAAGAAAGTGATTCTTTTTTAAGAGAGACGCTACTAAAGAATATTCAGGTTTGTGGCAGCGGAAGGCAGGGACTCCAGCGGCGGAAAGGGTCAGGTGAGACCCCGCAGGCGAAGCCGAGGAGGCTCACCGCCCGGCCGCGGAAAGCTTCTGCCTGGAGCTGCCACAAACCGGTTACTTAACCGCTGATTTCAGTTGTGAGACAACCCGCCATCGGCTATACTAACTAAAGAGGTGAAGATATCATGTTTGATCGTTTACAAGCGGTAGAAGACCGCTATGATAAATTAAATGAATTACTCAGTGATCCTGAAATTGTCAATGATACAACCAAACTGCGTGAATACTCAAAAGAACAGTCAGACCTGTCTGAGACTGTTGAGACATACCGCCGTTATAAAGAAGTATTCGAGCAGCATAAAGATGCTAAAGAAATGCTGAATGAAAAGCTCGATGCTGATATGCGCGAAATGGTAAAAGAAGAAGTGAGTGAGCTTTCTGATGAAATTGAAGCGCTCGAAGAAAAGCTGCACGTACTCCTTTTACCGAAAAATCCAAATGATGATAAGAACGTAATTATGGAAGTCCGGGGGGCAGCTGGTGGAGATGAAGCTGCTTTATTTGCCGGTGACCTTTACCGTATGTACAGCCGTTATGCTGAATCACAGGGCTGGAAAATCGAAGTGATGGATGCGAGCACAACAGGTGTTGGCGGATACAAGGAAATCACTTTCATGATTAACGGAACCGGTGCTTATTCTAAAATGAAATATGAAAACGGCGCACACCGCGTGCAGCGTGTTCCTGAAACGGAATCAGGCGGCCGTATCCATACATCTACTGCAACGGTTGCATGTCTGCCAGAAGTAGAGGATGTAGAAGTGGATATTCACGAAAAAGATATCCGCGTAGATACATTCGCATCAAGCGGTCCTGGTGGGCAGTCTGTTAATACGACGATGTCAGCAGTACGTCTGACACACGTTCCAACGGGTGTTGTCGTATCGATGCAGGATGAGAAATCACAGATTAAAAATAAAGAAAAAGCGATGAAGATTCTTCGTGCGCGTATTTATGATAAGTTCGAACAGGAAGCGCGTGCTGAGTATGACGCTGTCCGTAAGTCAGCAGTCGGTACCGGTGACCGCTCAGAGCGTATCCGTACGTACAATTTCCCGCAAAACCGTGTAACGGATCACCGCATCGGCTTAACGATTCAGAAGCTTGATCAGATCCTTCAGGGTAAAATGGATGAAATTATTGAAGCGCTCATTTTAGAAGAACAGTCTGCTAAAATGGAAGCGATGAATAATGGAGAAGCTTAAAATGTACGAGGCCCTTAATTGGGCTTCTTCTTATTTAGAGGATCACGACCGCGAAGCCTTTGCAGCCGAACTATTACTCAGACACATTACCGGGCTTGACCGGACAAAGTTTTTTATGGAGTTAAGAGAAGAATTGTCTGAAGAACACCTAAGAACCTTTGGCAAAGCACTTGATCAGCATGTCAGCGGGGTACCCGTACAGCATATTATCGGGCACGAGGAATTCTACGGCAGACGCTTTCTTGTAAATGGAGACGTACTGATTCCGAGGCCTGAGACGGAAGAATTAATCTTTTACATGCTTGAAAGAGCAGATCGCATTTTTGCAAAAAAGAAGGACATATCTGCCGTTGATATCGGAACAGGCAGCGGTGTGATCGCAGTGACGATGAAGCTTGAGCGACCGGACTGGCAGGTTTCTGCGACCGATTTATCCAAAGCAGCACTCGCCACAGCAAAAAAGAATGCAAAATTACTGAAAGCTGACGTCGAATTTATACAAGGCGATCTTCTTCAGCCGCTGTCAGGAAAAAGTTTGACGTATTCCTGTCAAACCCACCCTACATTCCGCATAGCGATATCAGCACAATGTCAGAAATCGTCACAGAACACGAACCACACTCAGCCCTTTTCGCAGACGAAGAAGGCTTAATTCTCTATAGAAAAATGAGTGAACAGCTCCCTTCACACATGAACAGACCTGGCCTAATCGGTTTTGAAGTCGGTGCAGGCCAGGGAGAAACCATTGCAGCATTACTGAAAAAAGCGTTTCCTGAAGATCGTACTGAAGTGATTTATGACATCAACGGTAAAGATAGAATGGTATTTTGTGAGTTACTAAAGTAAGAGAGTAATGACGATTTCTCTATGACCATCGAAAAAGTTGATTATAGTAAAATTTTGTATATGCACAGCTGATGATTGGAGCGTAAGGGGGCGGCTCCTGTGGCAGGAAGGGACAGGTGAGACAAAGCATGACGAAGCCTGCTGGCTCACCGCCCGGCCACGGAAAGCGTCCCCCTGGAGCGGAAATGATCAGCCAATCTATAAAAGTTAAATCAATCAATGTTTAAAACTCACAAAACTCGTCCACAATGCCCTAGTAACAGCAGGGAGGAATGGACGATGATTCAAAAAACAATGATTCTGATGATCTTACTCACAATCCTAACACCATTGACAGCATCCGGTGCAGAAAGCGATATCCGCATGCGTATCATTGCAAATAGCGATACAGAAGAAGACCAATCAGCAAAAGAAGCGCTCTATCAGGCGATTCAGCCGGAAATCATTCAGCTGTTAGGCAGTCAGCCTTTCACCAGAGAAGAACTGGCTGATCAATTACATCTGAATCTCAGGCAGATTCATCAGCTTGTAACAGAGCAGGCTGAAAATATTTTGCCCGGACAGACAATATCCACAGCGTTCGAACCCCACACATTTCCTGACGGCAGTACGCATCAGACACTCGTGATCACAATAGGTGAGGGAGCGGGTGAGAACTGGTGGTGTGCATTCTTTCCGGAGATGTGCGGAACGGTCACCCTGGATGAAGAGGAAAATGATGATTGTGATAATGACTTATCCCCAGAAAAAAAAGTGTCGAAAACTGATATGAAAGTAGAATCATTTATTGTGAACTGGATCTCTGATAAATGGAACTGCTTTAGTGAAAAACGGGGATAACTCTTATTTATACACAAAGTTGTGCACATTTTAGATGAAGTTATACACAAACTGTGGATGAAATTAGACTTTGTGCACAGGGAATCGAAAATAGTATACTATTATTTAAGGCTAAATGTTGATAAAACAGGATGTCGAAAAAAATCAAAATGTATCTAAAAAGTAATTTGAGAGGTGATTCACATGGAAACGATCCGCTGGACTGTGGATAGTAATGTGGAAAAACAAAATAGTTATCCACAGATCGCAGAAGCAGCAGAATATTTGCGTACTGGACATGTTATCGCCTTTCCGACTGAAACCGTTTACGGGCTCGGAGCTGATGCTACAAGTGATGCTGCAGTGCAGGGAATTTTTGATGCAAAAGGCCGTCCGTCTGACAATCCGCTAATTGTCCACATCTCAAATACAGATTCACTGCACGATCTGGTCTCGTCAATCAGCAGTGAAGCAGAAAAGCTTATACAGTCTTTCTGGCCAGGACCGTTAACCATTATTTTCAACAAAAAGCAGGGTGTATTCTCAGATCTGGTTACAGCTGGACTTGATACGATCGGCATCCGTATGCCGTCTCATCCTGTTGCGCTCGAACTGATCAGCCGCTCAGGCAAGCCGCTTGCTGCCCCAAGTGCAAATACGAGCGGGAAGCCAAGCCCGACCTCAGCAGAGCATGTAGCGCTCGATCTGACAGGACGCATTAAAGGGATCGTCGACGGGGGTGAAACTGGCGTTGGTCTCGAATCCACCGTCATCGACTGTACCGTAACGCCACCAATGATTTTAAGACCCGGTGGCGTTTCAGCAGAAGAAATTGCAGCCTGTATTGGTCCGGTGCGTGTGGATCCTTCTTTGAAAAAAGAACAGAGTGCCCCAAGATCGCCCGGTATGAAATACACGCATTATGCACCAGTCGCACCACTTTATCTCATTAAAGGAGAAGCTGCATGGATTCAGCAGACCATTCATCGTTTTCAGCAGGAAGGGAAGAAAGTTGGGCTCCTTGCTTCTGAAGAACTGGGTGCTCAGCTGCAGGCTGATGTTGTGAAGGTTTGCGGTACGCGTGAAGATCCGGCAACGATCGCGCGCGGTTTATACAATGGAATCCGCTCATTTAACGACACAGATGCAGATCTGATTTTAGCTGAAGCCTTCGATGAAAAAGGGATCGGTGCAGCCATCATGAATCGACTTGAAAAAGCAGCCGGACATAAGTGGATTAAAGAAAGCTCTTCCTGAGGGGAGGGCTTTTTTGATGGCCTGGATTTGAGGCGGAAGGCTGCAGGCTGAGCCCGGACACCGACAACTCCGCCCCAGTGCTTGATACCTTTAAGAAACAGGCCTTTAATTTCTCAAGGGAGATCAAGAAGGGATGATGCAGCCCTCGCCGCAACCTTCGCATTTCCATAACCACTCATACCAACTCCTGTCACATCATATAATCCCTCATCAACCTAAGGGGGAGCAGTATGTGGACAATCTTTTTAGCATTGGCGCTTGGAATGGATGCATTGTCAGCCAGCATCGCAGCAGGCGCGCAGCCGATCAGCACGAGAGGGAAATGGATCATCAGCATCATGGTTGGTCTTTTACATACAGTTTTACCGGCAGCTGGTATGCTGATCGGCTTATCATTACTTGATGCAATGAACTGGTTTGGCATGCTTCTGCTGATCTTTATCGGCTTTCAGATGATCTTTGCTGGATTTAAGACGAAAAAAGATCAGCAAATGGTGCTGACTCCACTCAAGTGGCTAGCCTTTTCGATTGCTGTCAGTCTGGATAGTCTGTCGATTGGCATCACACTTGGAATTACAGACCTTTCTGATTCACAGTCGCTGATCTTTTTTGGAGTTGCAGCCTTTTTGATGACACGAATCGGTTTTGCGATTGGCAGTATTGTCACATTGACTGCGGGTAGGTTCAGTGAAGTGATCGGCGGCAGCATTTTGATCGGACTCGCGCTGCGTATGATTGAGTAGCGAACCTGGTTTGAAAACCTGCACGGAGGCTACATTACTATTAAAGAAGTCAGCGCCGAGGTGAAGTGTGATGAAAAAAGGTACATTCAAAGGACTTGAAGCGATTATTTTAGAAAATGAGCACTTAAAAGCAGTCGTTCTGCCGGATTTCGGTGGAAAAGTAGCAAGCTTTTACGATAAGAAAGCAGATTATGAGTGGTTTTATCAGGCAAAAGTGGAACAGCTGCCAATGCCGCATTATGGTTCAACTTTCGGGGAATACACGCCGTCCGGTTTTAATGACCTGTTTCCCGGAGTAGATGAAGGTCCCCATCCGATTAATAATAGAAAAGTCCCGGATCATGGAGAAGTCTGGTCTATGGTGTGGGAAGTAGATGAAAAGCTTGATAATGGTGTAACACTGGAGGTAAAGAGTCCGGTTTTTCCGTACATCCTTAAAAAAACAATTACACTGCTTGATGACGGGCTCGAAGTAAGATACCGTGCAACTAACACCGGTGAAGCCCCGTTTGCTTATATTTGGGCGCCAAGTATTCTGCTGAATATGAATGAACATACCCAGATCGAAGTGCCTGAAGATTGTAATGAAATTATCAGTATCGAACCCGATAACGAACATCTTGGTGCATGGGGATCCCGCCACCCTTTTCCGATCACACAGTCAAAGGATACAAAAGAAGAAATAGATCTTTCAAAAATGGCTCCAAAAGAAGCGCGGAACGTTGAAAAGTTTTACTTCGCGACAAGGCTGAGCAGCGGCTGGTGCAGAGCGGTACAAAAGGATATCAACAAAGCACTTTACTACTCATTTGACCCGGATAAAATCCCGTTTTTAGCCGTCTTCAAAAACCACGGCGGCTGGCTTGGGGACTATAACTTTTCACTTCAGCCATCGACCGGTATGTATGATGATGTGTATGTAGCGAATAAAATTGACCGGGTTGCGAAGATTGCGCCTGAGAGTGAGGATTTGTGGATATTCAGGATAACGGTGGAAGAGTTGAATTAAAAGAAGGTGTCCAATTGCATGCAATTGGACACCTTCTATTTTCAAGAGGCTAGGTTTAATGATCCTTTATTTCAATATGATCTAAATCAAACGTACCATTTGCTACATTTAATTCAACTGTATTTTCACCCTGTTCAAGGTTTAGCTTATAAGAACTTACAGACAGTGGTTCATTTTGTAATCCCTGATTGTTATTAAAGAACGTGAATGTGTCACCTGTATCAGTTGAACCATTAACTGTGACAGCACCACTATTTCTCCAGTAAAGGTAAAGGTAGTATTCTCCGGCTTCAGGCGCGTCGAATTGAAGAGAAAGAGATTGGTCTGTCTCAGCTAAAATACCTTCATCAGTTACGTCTCCCTCAGTTTCAATCATATCAGGTGTATACCTGGTAATGTTGACCGGATCCCCTGCAGGCAGTGGTAGTGGTTTGGTAATGGACAAAGGCTCTCCGAAATCAGGGAAGCCATCTTCAGTGATTTCAAATGGCTGCATACGAACATTTCGCGTCCAGCCTGATCCCTGTTCTTTGGCAGCATGATAGACTATCCAGTGTTCTGATCCATCTGGAGATTCAATAAATGAGGCGTGACCTGGTCCAAAAACATCATCGCTGCTTTCGAATACAGGCTCCTCTTGTTTTGTCCAGGACTCAGGGTCAAGAAGGTCAGCATCCTTTTCAGCTGTTAAAATGCCGAGTTTGTAAAAATCACTCCAGCTGCCGCTAGCTGAATAGACAATGTGAATATAATCCTCAGTATAAAGAATTTGCTGCCCTTCATTTATTGAAGGTGAGCCGCCTTCTTTCTCCCAGTCATATTCAGGCCTTGAGAGTTCTACTCGATCAGTATTTAATTCTGTCGGATTTTCCATCCCTGCAATGTATGTGTACTGACTAACATTTTCATCACCTTCCCAGCCAGACCAGACGTAGAATAATTCTCCATTCTGCTCAATGACTGTTCCGTCAATTCCCCATTTATCAGTAGGATCTGTGATTTGCCCAACTTCAGTGTATTCAGAGAACGGGTCTTCGTTTTCAGATTCCAGCACGTACATACGATGTTCACTTCCGCCCCCACTTGCCGCATAATATACGTACCATTTTCCATCAATAAAATGTACTTCCGGTGCCCAGATATTCTGACTGTTTTCTGTTCCCGGGGTAGGTTCCCATACGACTTTTGACTTTGCATTCATCATTGAGGTAGGGCTGTCAGATTGCCAGATGGTTATATTACTGCCGGTCGTGTGCGTATAGACATACGTATCTTCATGCTTCGTCATCCATGGATCAGCCCCGTCAGGTAATACGGGGTTATAAAAATCCTGTGCATATTCATTTGATTCTTGGGATTCATCAGATGAGCAGGCTGCAAGGCCAATACTCGCTGCTAATAGTGCTATTCCTGATAAAGCGATTCTTTTCACAACATCACTCCTAGAACAAAAGCCGCTCTGGGCGGCTTTTGATTACTTAATTCCTGATTGTGTAATCCCTCTGATAAACCATTTCTGGCCGATCAGGAAGACAATTAAAATTGGGATAGTAGCTAGTGTAGTCAGAGCCATCAGTTTTCCATAGGAAGAAACAAAGCTTCCCTGCTGCATAATCGCAATACCGGTTGTAACGGTTCTCATCTCAGGCGTATTTGTCGTTACAAGTGGCCATAAGAAATCATTATAGATTGCCATAAAAGTAAAGATTGCCAGTGTTGCAATTAATGGTCGTGCGGACGGAATAACGACTTTCATAAAGATCTGCCATTTGTTTGCTCCATCCATTCGTGCTGCTTCCTCCAGTTCTTTAGGAAAAGAGCGGAAAAATTGATACAGCAGGAAGACACCAAATGCATTTGCTGAATAAGGCAGAATCAGTGGTGCATAGGTATTAAGAAGTCCAAGATTACTAAACTGCTGATAAAGGGGCAGGAAAGTAATAACCCATGGAATCATTAATGTACTGACAAACAACGGGAATAGTACTTTCTTAAACGGTACATCAAGACGGGCAAGTGCATAAGCAGCCATGGAATCAATCACTACTACAATTGTTACACCTGCAAAGCCAACAAATAATGAATTAAACAACCATCTCAAAATTGGCACGCTACTGCTCGTTAATGTACTTGTATAATTTTCGATAGTAAATTCCTGAGGGAAGAATGTTCCTCCTCCAATTGCTTCAAAATCTGATTTGAAAGAAGTGGAAACCATCCATACAAGCGGTATTAGAAACAAAATCGCCAGTATCGAAGCGAATACGATATTAAGGATTTTAGTTTTACGCATGGTTTTTCTCCTTTCTTTCACCAGATCTTGTTACCAAGAATTGACCAACTGAAATAACAATCATAATTAATGCCATCAGCATTGCCATCGCAGCGGCTGAGCCCATCTGTCTTAACTGGAAAGCCTGTTGAACAATACCCATTAATAGCACTTCAGTGGATTCACCAGGACCACCGCGTGTCATCAGGTAAGGCTGACCGTATACATTGAATGATGCAATTGTTGAAGTGATGACAACAAAGATCATAATTGGTCTGATTGATGGCAGCGTAATATGTAAAAACTTGTGCCAGCTTGAAGCACCATCAATATCCGCTGCTTCATAAAGCTCTTCAGAAACTTCATTCAGTGCATTAATAAAGATAATCATATTAAAACCAATGGTCCACCACACTGTAGCAATAACAAGTGATATCCATGCAAAAGGCAATCGGGTCAACCACGGTATACTATCCATACCAAGTGAATTTATGAACTGATTAACAAGTCCTGAGTTTGAATCAAGCATCCAGAGCCATAGTACAGCGATAACTGAAACTGAGATCGCAAAAGGGAGGAAATAAGCTGTTCTAAAAAAGCCGCGGATCTTTTCAGGCAAACTGTTAACCAGCATCGCAAGGCCCAGTCCGATAATAACTAACAACGGCACACTGTAAATAACAAATTGAGCAGTATTTTTCAGTCCATTTAAAAATACTCGATTTTCAGGTGAGCCAGATGTAAAAATGGCTGAGTAATTTTCCAGACCAATAAATGGATGTATAGGAGAAATTAAATTCCAATCATGAAAACTAATATAGATCCCGTAAACCAAAGGGATGACTAAAAATAAAGTAAACATGATCAGATATGGAAGTACAAATAGAAATGATGTAAAACCCGATGCTTTTGACTTCATATCAAAACCTTCTTTCTTTAAAGCTGGTTTAAAGTAAAAGGTAAGAGGAAGGGCTATTGCCCGCTCTTACCTTTTCACTTTACTGCTTGTTATTGAAGACTTGCCTGTGCGTCCTGTGCTGCCTGTTCAAGTGCTTCCTGTGCATCTCTCTGATTAAGAAGTACTTCGTTTACAGCGCTGAATAGTGGATCAGACACTGGTCCCCAGTTTTCAACGTTTGGAGAGAACTGTACATATTCGAATTGCTTTGCCACTTCAGGCTGCTGCTTCATCTCATTGAATTCATCACTTTCATAGACAGCTTTAGATGCCGGAGCCTGTCCGGACTCAGCCCAGGCCATACCATTTTCGTCTACATAGTTAAGGAAAGTTGTGATTGCTTCAATCTTAGCGTCATCCTGAACAGTTTCAGGAATTACGAAGTTATGTGAGTTTGCAAAAACAGCCTGCTGCTCAGTTCCAAGTTGAGGCACTGGTGCTACACCATAATTCATGCCTGACTCTTCAAACTGATTCATCATCCATGGACCGTTCATATGCATTGCTGAATTCCCCTGAAGGAATAATGTGAGCTCACCATCCTGCTGGATATCTGCTGGTGATACTTCATGCTCATAAATTAGAGAGTGAAGAAACTCAAGTGCTTCAACTGCTTCCGGTGAATCATATTGTACTTCGCCGTCATCAGTGATCAGCTCGCCGCCATTTTGATAAACAATTGATGGGAAAATAAATTGCTGTGGCCAAAGTGTTGGTACTGCAAATCCATATTGTCCTTCATCAACATTTGTTGTTGCAATTGCTGCTTCGAGGAATTCTTCGCGATTTGTTGGTGGAGCTTCGGGATCAAGTCCTGCTGCTTCAAACAGATCTTTATTGTAATAGAACATAAGCGGGTGAATGTCTAATGGAACACCATAGATAGAACCATCAACTTCTGCACCTTCCCAGGCGGTTGGGTGATAATTCTCTTTATCAATTTGATCTCCTACAATGTCATCAAGATTCTTAATGATGTTCTGATTTGCATATGTCATAATCTGATCCCCGTGCATGATCATCACATCTGCGCCTTCCTGTTGACCGCTAAGCGATAAGTCCAGTGTAGTGTAATATTCTGATTGTGGGACGATTTGGAAATCTACTGAAACTTCATCCTGTGAATCATTAAACTCGTTTACAATCTGCTCCATGTTAGGGCCGTCTGCGCCTGAGAATGGTGCCCAGAATGTAATTTCCTGAGTGCCGCTGCTACCTTCACTGCTGCCTTCGTTTGATGTGTCATCGCCTGAGCATGCTGCCAGTACGGATGCCACTGCTAAACCTGATGCAACTGTAAGTAAAGACTTCTTCATTTGAAAATCCCCCTCAAGTTAAAAGTTTAGTTAACAATCGTTTTATTAACTAAAATAAATGTAAACTAAAAGCGCTTACATTGTCAACTTTATTTTTTGATAATTTAATATGCTTGTAATGAAAAGTACATTCTATAGCCGTTGTGAAGGATTTTTGCGATAATAGAACATATTTATTTAGTAAAACTTTATTTTTCTTTACGTTGACTTTTACTAAAAATAAATTATAATTATGAGTATGTTTAGTTTAATATTTAAAAGTAATTTATGAGAAGGAGGATGGAAGATGAATGTATACGACTTAAAGCAGTCTTTTATCTCTATATTTAATGAATCACCTGAACGTTTGTTTTTCGCACCAGGCAGAATCAACCTGATCGGGGAGCATACGGATTACAATGGAGGGAAGGTATTTCCGCTTGCCATAACATATGGAACTTATGCTTATGTGAAGCAGCGTAAAGATAAGAAAATCAGATTTGCGTCTAAAAACTTTTCTCAGTCAGGTATCATTACAACCTCGCTCGATCATCTTGAAAAAAACAATGAAACTGAATGGGTGAACTATCCGATCGGGGTAATACGCTTCCTTAAAGAAAGCGATTACAATATCGAAAAAGGCTTTGATGTTTTGTTTGAAGGGAATATTCCAAATGGTGCCGGTCTTTCATCCTCTGCCTCTATAGAAATGGCGACAGGCGTTATGGTAAGAGAGCTGGCTGGTTTATCAATCTCACAGGTGGAGTTGATTAAATTATGTCAGCGCGTTGAAAATGAGTTTATCGGTGTTAACAGTGGAATTATGGACCAATTTGCAATTGGGATGGGAAAGCAGGGACAAGCGCTTTGGCTTGACTGCGATACACTGGAGTTTGAATACGCTCCGATTGAACTGAAACATGAAAAAATTGTGATCATGAATACTAATAAAAGAAGAGAACTTGCTTCTTCAAAATATAATGAACGCCGTGCGGAATGTGAACAGGCCTTGAAAATCATACAGAAGTACACAAATGTTGAGACTCTTGGCGAACTTTCAATTGAGCAGCTCACAGATGTGGAGAGCTGGCTTAATGATTCGCTTCTATATAAAAGAGTCAAACACGTTGTAACAGAAAATGAGCGTACTAAACAAGCTTATGTTTCATTGAAAGCAGGAGATCTTGAGCATGTAGGCAGGTTAATGAATGATTCACACCAGTCTTTGAAAGAAGATTATGAGGTGACTGGGGAAGAACTTGATACATTAGCGGAATTTGCTCAGACTCAGTCTGGTGTAATCGGCGCAAGGATGACAGGGGCAGGCTTTGGTGGTTGTGCAATCGCAATTGTTAAAACTGATGAGGTTGATGCCTTAATTAAAAGTACGAGAAGACATTATCAGAGCCGGATTGGTTATGGACCGGACTTTTATGTTGCCTCGGTTGGAGACGGTGCAAAGGAAATTTCAATTGAAGGAGCTGAACAAACGAGATGATCTCACAAAAAGAAATCGCTCAGTATCATGGACAGCCAATTATCAAATACACAATCGAAAATGATAATGGTGTACGTTTATCAGCACTGAATTATGGCTGTATTATTACAGAATTGATTACGCCGGATAAAGACGGAAAGAAAGAAAATATTGTCCTGGGATATGACGATTTTTCAAGGTACCTGACAGATTCCCCGTACTTTGGTGCCATTGTCGGTCGCTTTGCAGGCAGAATAGATAATGCCACATTTACATTAGATAATGAAACGTATTCCCTTGCTAAAAATGATGGTGAAAACTCACTTCATGGAGGAGATCATGGGTTTGATAAAAAAATATGGGCAGTCACTCAAAATGGAAATACTTTAGTTTTTAATCTGACAAGTCCTCATTTGGAAGAAGGGTTTCCTGGAGAGTTGAATATTCAGATAGGTTACACGTTAACTAATGATAATGAACTTAAAATCAGTTATGAAGCAACAACTGATCGGAAAACAATTGTTAATCTAACGAACCACACTTACTTTAACTTATCCGGGACACTTGAACCTGTCTTAGAGCATGAACTGCAGATTCCGGCAGATTCTTACCTCCCATTAACTGAAAATCTTATTCCAACAGGAGAAAACAGGAGTGTGGAGGGTACTGCTTTTGATTTCCGTAAACCGATAAAACTGACAGATGCACTAGACCTTCAGGATGAGCAAATCAATACAGGCGGAAATGGTTATGATCATCCCTTTGTATTAAATGAGGGAATCATTCAGCTAAGCGAACCTTCAAGCAGAAGACGCCTTGAGATTAAGACAGACCAGCCAGCTGTTGTATTTTATGCAGGAAATCAGTTGGGAGCTGAAGGTGAAATGCGCGGTCAGAAAATCCAGCCGCATTCAGGAATGTGTCTGGAAACTCAAGGGTTGCCGAATGCGGTAAATGAACCATCCTTCCCATCATGTGAATTGTCACCAGGTGATAAATACAGCTCTGAAACGATTTATCGACTAACTACATATTAAAAGGAGTGGCAAAGAATGAGAACAGAATATCCTCGTCCGCAATTTGTGCGACAAGACTGGCTTAACTTAAATGGAGAATGGGATTTCGCTTTTGATGATCAAAACAAAGGGTTGAAAGAAAAGTGGTATCTGAACAACGAAGCATTTAATCGGAAAATCCAGGTGCCATTTGCTTTCCAAACCGAATTAAGTGGCATTCATGATAAGACATTTCATGATGTTGTCTGGTATCAGCGAAAAGTGGAAGTTCCATCTGACTGGAGTGACAGGAGGCTGATTCTTCATTTTGGCGCTGTCGACTATCAGGCAAAAGTTTATGTAAATGAAGAACTTGCAGGGGAGCATACAGGAGGTCATACTTCTTTTTCTTTTGATATTACTCATTTAGCAGGTGAAGAGGCAGTCATTACTGTACGTGCCTATGATCCTTCCAAGGATGAAACCATTCCAAGAGGCAAACAGTTTTGGAGAGAGGAAATTGAATCAATCTGGTATACAAATACAACAGGCATTTGGCAGCCAGTGTGGCTGGAAGCGGTATCTGAAGCTTCATTGAATCATGTGCGTTTAACACCGGATCTGGATAAAGGAGATGTACAAGCTGAATTCAACTTTTCAGATGCAGCGATTGGTAAGTGGGCTGATATCTCCATCTCGTTTAAAGGTAAATCTATCATTCAGGAAAGATTTCTGATTAATGAAGGTTATGAAAAGCGGACTTTCAATGTGCTGGGTCAGCACATTTTTCATACCGGCTTTCATCATGAAGGTATGACGTGGTCACCTGAAAATCCTCAATTATTTGATATGACTGTAAAAATAATAGATGAATCAACAGTTTACGATGAGGTAGAAACCTACTTTGGTATGAGGAAGGTTCATACGGAAGACGGGATGGTTTACTTAAATAATAAACCTTACTATCAGCGGCTCGTCCTTGATCAGGGATACTGGAGAAAAGGATTATTAACAGCGCCTGATGATCAGGATTTTAAACGTGATATCGAATTGGCAAAAGAGCTTGGTTTTAATGGCTGCAGAAAGCATCAAAAGGTTGAAGATCCAAGGTTCTTATACTGGGCAGACCAGCTTGGTTTCCTGGTGTGGGGAGAGTGTGCGGCATCTGCATTCTATTCCGAAAAAGCTGCAACACGTCTTGTGGAGGAATGGTCTGAAATTATTGAGCGGGACTACAATCATCCGTCGATTGTTGCATGGGTTCCACTGAATGAGAGCTGGGGCGTGCAGATGATCAGATCTGACAGTAAACAACAGCATCATTCACAGGCATTATACCACCACCTTCACTCACTGGACGATACGCGTCTTGTAGTTGGTAATGATGGGTGGGAGCAGACAGTAACAGATATCTGTGCCATTCATAACTATAACCATGGAAGTGACGATGAAAAAGCAAAAAGCGCTCATTTTAAAGAAGAGCTCAGCACTAAAGAAAGTCTTCTTTCATCTCAGCCTGCTAAACGTAAAATCTATGCCAACGGATTTAGTCATCAGGGCGAACCAATTCTATTAACAGAGTTTGGCGGAATTGGATTTATGACTGGCGAAGATAATGGATGGGGTTATACATCTGTTAAAGATGAAAAAGCGTATGTTGCAGATTATAAGCGTATTATGGATGCGGTCTACCATTCTGAAGCACTTCACGGCTATTGCTACACTCAATTGACAGATGTTGAGCAGGAGATTAATGGTATATTAACCTATGATAGAGAGCCAAAATGCAGCATTGAAGAGATCAGAGACATCAATCTTCAGTGGCATAACGAGATCAAATCTAAATAGTCGATAAGGAGTGTTTTAAATGGCAGTACTTGTCACAGGTGGAGCGGGCTACATAGGAAGCCATGCAGTATTAGCATTAAAAAGAAAAGGATTCGATACAGTCATCGTTGATAATCTTCAGACTGGTCACGGCGGTGCAGTCAGCAGTGATGACCACTTTTATAAAGGATCACTTCATGACGGTGAATTTCTTGATCAGGTATTTACGAACCATAAAATAGATGCAGTCATTCATTTTGCTGCAAGTTCTCTAGTAGGTGAAAGCGTACAGAATCCGCTGAAGTACTATGAAAATAACGTAGGCGGCGCCATCTCACTGCTTCAGGCAATGGAGAGACATGGGGTCAAAAAGCTCGTCTTCTCTTCAACAGCCGCAACGTACGGTGAGCCGGAATCAGATCTGCTTACAGAAGAAGACACAGTGTCACCTACAAACCCTTACGGTGAAACAAAACTTGCCGTTGAAAAAATGCTGAAATGGTCGAGTGAAGCATATGGCATTCATTCGATCGCACTCAGATATTTTAACGTTGCAGGCGCGGATCCTGAAGGCTTGAGAGGGGAAGACCATGACCCTGAAACACACCTGATTCCGATCATTCTGCAGGTAGCACTTGGGCAGCGCGATCATATCAGTATTTTCGGTACAGACTATGCAACGCCAGATGGCACGTGTATCCGCGACTACATTCATGTCAGCGACCTTGTAGATGCGCACCTGCTTGCGCTTGAAAAGCTGGAATCAGATCCTGAGACGACGGTATTTAACCTTGGAAACGGGCAGGGCTTCAGTGTAAAGGAAGTCATCGACACGGCACGTAAAGTAACGGGTCACGACATTCCGGCAAAAGAAGAAGCACGCAGAGCAGGAGACCCTGCAAAGCTCGTCGCTTCTGCTGAAAAAGCAAGAATTATCTTGAAATGGAACCCGGTTTATACGAACCTTCACGATATCATCGAAAGCGCCTGGAAATGGCACGAAGCACATCCTCACGGGTATGACCAGGAGACCCGGAAAGGAGACTGACATGATTTCATTACACATCGAACGCCTGCTGCAGTTTGCCGTTCAAAAGCAAATGATTGAGCCGGCAGATATTGATTATGCGAGAAACAGAATCCTTTCACTGCTGAAGCTGAATGCGCCGGAAGAAACAGTTGTGCCGGATGAACAGCTTGAAACACCGGTGCCGGTGCTAAATGAAATCCTCAGCTGGGCTGAAACAGAATTGAATGTAACCAGTATTACTGAAAAAGATCAGCTCGATGCAGCGATCATGAATTGCCTGATGCCGAGACCGTCTGAGTTGAACCGGACATTTAATGCGCTTTATCAGGACAATCCTGAAAAAGCGACGCAGCACTTTTATGCGTTATCACAAAATGCGAATTATATCCGCACAGACCGCATCGCTAAAAATGAAAGCTGGATCGCAGGGACACCTTTTGGGGACCTTGAAATTACAATCAATCTTTCAAAGCCTGAAAAAGATCCGGCAGCCATTGCAGCTGAAAAGAAAGCGAAAAGTGTAGGGTATCCATCCTGCCTGTTATGCAAAGAGAACGTTGGCTATGATGGCAGAGCGAACCATCCGGCAAGACAGAATCACAGAATCATTCCGGTTACACTTGAGCAGGAGCAATGGTATTTCCAGTACTCACCGTACGTGTACTACAACGAGCACGCGATCGTCCTGAGTGAAGAACATAAGCCGATGAAGGTATCCAAAGAAAGCTTTGACCGCCTGCTTGCATTTACAGAGCAGTTCCCTCATTACTTTGTCGGCTCGAACGCAGACCTGCCGATTGTCGGAGGATCTATCTTAAGCCACGACCATTTTCAGGCGGGGCATTATGAATTTCCGATGGCAGTCGCTCCTGTCACTGAGACCTTTACGTTTAAAGGATATGAAAATGTGGAAGCCGGGATTGTAAAATGGCCGATGTCTGTCCTGAGATTAAGAGGGCATGACCGTTACGAACTTTCAGAACTAGCCGGTAAAGTGCTGGACAGGTGGAAACACTATGAGGATCCGCTGGTAGAAGTGCTGGCATTTTCAGATGGAGAACCTCACAACACAATTACGCCAATCGCCAGAATGCGCGACGGCAGATTCGAAATCGATCTCGTCCTGCGCAATAACCGGACGACTGAAGAACATCCGGGGGGAATCTTCCATCCGCATGAAGAGCTTCATCATATTAAAAAAGAAAATATCGGCTTAATTGAAGTAATGGGATTAGCCGTACTGCCAGGCCGTCTGAAAGAAGAGCTGCAGTTGATGGTTGATTATCTTGCAAATAAGGATATTGCTGGTTTAGAGCAGGATGAACGAACAGCTAAGCATTCAGAGTGGGCTAAGGGGATATTTGCAGCCGGGTCACTATCATCCGAAAACCTATCTGAGATTATTAAAGATGAAACAGGGAAAGTATTTGAAAAAGTACTTTCGCATGCGGGAGTTTTTAAGCAAAATGCGCAGGGACAAGAAGCATTTAAAAAATTTCTAAATTCTATAAATGACTAAAACCTTGAAGCGTATTCACGTATAATAGAAAGTAAATGTCCTGAAAAACGAATGGGTGGTAAAATGGCAACTTTAAAAGATATTGCGTTAAAAGCAAATGTATCGCTGGCAACAGTATCCAGGGTACTGAATAAGGATGAGACTTTATCAGTCGCGCATGAGACTAAGCAGCGTATCCTTTTAATTGCTGATGAGCTTAATTATCAACCTGGAAAACGAAAGGTTGTAAAGAAAAAAACAACGCTAAGGATGGGGCTAGTCTATTGGTACTCTAAAGAGCAGGAAATGGAAGACCCTTATTATCTTTCGGTTCGTCTTGGTGTAGAACGCACATGTTCTGAACGCGGAATAGAAATCGTAAAATACTATAAAAACGATCTCCAATTTAGGTCAGCCGGCGAAGAAAAGTTGGATGGTATGATCGCAATTGGGAAGTTCAGTATATCTGATATTGATCTATTTAAAAAATTGACAGATAAACTGGTACTAGTAGATTTCACACCAACTTCAAATGTTGATTCAATTGTAGTCGACTTCCGCTCCGCCATGATCGACGTTCTCAGACACCTCATCGACCTCGGTCACGAGCGCATTGGCTATATCGGCGGTCACGAGTATGTTCAGGATAATGAAATGATCAAAGACGAGCGGGAAACGACATTTTTCGAATATCTGTCTCTCTATCATACCTTTCATCCTGAATTTATCTGGACCGGAAAGTTCACAGCAGCAGACGGCTACACGCTGATGAAAGAAGCGCTGAAGCTTGAGAACGGACCGACCGCCTTCATCATGGGAAGCGACTCCATGGCAATCGGAGCCATGCGTGCCCTTCATGAAAAAGGCGTTCGTGTCCCTGAACAGGTATCTGTCGTTGGCTTCAACGATATCGAAATGTCACGCTACCTGCAGCCGTCACTCACAACCATCCAGGTCCACACCGAATACATGGGTGAAGCAGCCGTCGATCTTCTGCTCGAACAGCTCACATCCAAACGCAAAATCGCCAAAAAAGTCGTCCTGCCAACCACCCTGCTGGTACGGGAAAGCAGCGGACCTTATAAGAAGTGATTTCCATGAACCCGGGTTTGGGATGACCCGGGTTTTTTGGTGCGGCGCAGGCGGGACGGAGTTGAGTGATTCATTTTTGTAATCATTCTAAAAACGAACCACACAACTCCGTCCCCGGTGTGCCGCCTCCTGCATCACTCAACACTCCCCAAAAGAAAAAGTGTCCAAAATGTGATAAGCTAAGAGGGAAGTGAGAATCCTAAAAAGGGGTCGTTTTCATGAGGATTTTATTTATTTGTACAGGGAATACTTGCCGCAGTCCGATGGCTGAAGCAATTTTAAATCATAGAGATGAGCCGCATATTGAGGTGCGTTCTGCCGGGCTTTTTGCGATGGAAGGCGGGATGGCATCCCACAATGCGCAACAGGTACTTGAGGAGAATGGTCTGACGCATGATCACCGTTCGCATACGGTTACGCAGTCTGATGTCCACTGGGCGGATTATGTGTTTGCAATGACAAGCTCTCATAAGGCCATGCTAATGGAACAATTTCCGTTTGCAGCTGACCGTATTTTCACGCTGAAAGAATTTTCTTCAGAACGCGGACTTGATGTATCAGATCCGTATGGCGGTCCAGTGGAAGTGTACCGCTCCACATTTAACGAGTTAAACAGGTTAATGGATAGCATGCTGAAAAACCTTAATAAACAGGAACAGGGAGGATTTTAATATGAAAGTCGCATTAGCATCTGATCATGGTGGTACGAATCTGCGCAAGGAAATGGCAGATCTTTTAACAGAATTGAACATTGAATTTGAAGATTTCGGCTGTGACTGCGAGGGGTCTGTTGATTACCCTGATTACGCACTGCCGGTTGCTGAAAAAGTGGCGTCAGGTGAATTCGACCGCGGCATTCTGATCTGCGGGACAGGCATTGGCATGAGCATTGCAGCGAACAAAGTAAAAGGAATCCGCTGCGCACTTGTGCATGACACGTTCAGCGCAAAAGCAACGCGCGGACACAACGATTCCAATATGCTTGCAATGGGTGAGCGAGTCATTGGACCGGGCCTTGCACGTGACATCGCGTCCATCTGGCTGCAGGGAGAGTTTGAAGGCGGACGACACGAGAATCGTATTAATAAGATGAGTGAGTATGAAGCGAAGTAATCATATTAACTTTTTTGTTAAGGGCTAATCATATAGATGCACAGCTGATGGCTCTCGCTGCAGGGGGCGACTTCTGTGGCAGGAAGGGGCGTGTGAGGCAGCGGCGAAGCCTGCTGGCTCACCGCCCGGCCATGGAAAGCGTCCCCCTGGAGCGGAAGCCATCAGCCCGTTCTGACAGAACCAAACAGAAAGAAGGGCTTGTGATGAACCAGGAATTGCTGTCAATCCTTATGGAATACCAGGAGCAGGCTTCATTAAAAGAGGGACAGCTGTTTGTCATCGGCTGCTCAACCTCTGAAGTCATCGGCCGTAAAATCGGCACGTCAGGTACAGATGAAGTTGCTGAATCACTGTATAAAGCATTTGAGAGATTTTCAGCAGATACAGGACTTCACCTTGCATTTCAGGGGTGTGAACACATCAACCGGGCGCTGATCGTGGAACGTGAAACAGCAGAGCGCTACGGCCTTGAAGAAGTTACAGTCGTACCTGTGCGAAAAGCGGGCGGTGCAATGGCGTCATATGCATATCGCCACATGAAGGATCCGGTTGCAGTCGAGCGCATCCAGGCGCACGGCGGCATCGACATTGGCGATACGCTGATTGGCATGCACCTGAAGCCTGTCGCTGTACCGGTTCGTGTCGCAGCGAAATCGCTCGGAGAAGCACACATCACGCTCGCACGCACAAGACCGAAACTGGTTGGCGGTGCGCGGGCAGTATACGAGCTTGAATAGATAGATAGGCAACCGGTCTTTTAGAGACCGGTTGTTTTTAGGTTATAATAGATAGAGGAGAACAAATAGGAGTTGATGGCCGATGGATCGTAAACTGAAAAAGAATTTTGATAACCTTTCTCTTGCGTTATCAAGGCTTGAAGAAGCACTGGCTGAAGATTCGAGTAACTCTCTGATTGTAGATGGAACAATTCAACGATTTGAGTTCACGATTGAATTATATTGGAAAACGCTAAAAAGGTGCCTGCAATCAGAAGGCATTGAAGCAAAAACACCAAGAGAAACGTTAAAAGAAGCATATAA